>JAXDGI010000041.1:0-30305 GCA_034665145.1 Solirubrobacteraceae bacterium | reverse complement strand
ACATTGGCAAGGCAGTTGGCCTGGCCTCGTCCTCGACCGTTCACGCGCACCTGGCCAACCTGGAGCGAATCGGCCTGCTGCGTCGCGATCCGACCAAGCCGCGGGCCATCGAAATGCTCGACAAGGCGGCGGCCGGGGTGCGCAACCTGGTCAGCCCGGGTTTGCCCCTCGTGGGTCAGGTTGCCGCCGGCCAGCCCGTCCTGGCCGAGGAGAACATCGAGGAGTACATCCAGACCCCGACCTTCGCCGGGGGCGACGATGGGGAGTATCTCTTGCGCGTCCGGGGGGAGTCGATGAAGGACATCGGCATTCTCGAGGGCGACCTGGTCGTCGTCCGGCCTCAGGAGACTGCCGCCGACGGGGAGATCGTTGTCGCGCTGGTGGGGGAGGAAGCGACCGTCAAGCGCTTCTTCCAGGAGGCGGATCATGTTCGCCTCCAGCCGGAGAACTCGACCATGGAGCCGATCCGCAGCCGCGACGTCCGGGTGCTGGGGCGGGTGGTCGGGCTGATGAGGAACATCTCGTGAGCGCCTTGGCTCTGGCCCCACCGCGATCTCGGGACCTGGGTGGCGAGCCGACCCTGGATGAGCAGATGATCGGGGTGTGGGAGGGGCTCGCCGCCCACCATCGGGCCGCCTGCCCGCTGTGCGGGGGCGAGATGGCGCGGCTCGAGGGCGCGCACGCCCGCGAGCCGGATGATTCGGGCGCGGCCCGGCGCGATGACTCGCGTGGCCCCCGTTTAGACCAGGCGGGACGCCGAGCGGGCCACGTCGTTGAAGGCGGCCGCTGCCGGGACTGCGAGACGACCGTAACCTGACGTCAGGAATAGAAAAGCCCCGCCGAAGCGGAGCTTTTCCTTAGCAGGCCTGTAAGCCGGATCTTGTCGAGAGCAGTCATCCATCTGAGCGGCCTACCCGGACCTAGGCGGGCCACCTACGGTCCTGCTTGGCCTAGCATCGGGTGGGGTTTACCTGGCCGTCGCGTCACCACGACGCCGGTGCGCTCTTACCGCACCATTTCACCCTTACCGGCCTGAGGCTCTGCAGCGGCCCCAGGCTTAGGCGGTGTTATTTCTGTGGCACTTTCCCGCGGGTTTCCCCGGGTTGGCGTTACCAACCACCCTGCCCTGTGATGTCCGGACTTTCCTCGAAGGCGAACCTCCGCGACTGCTCAGCCTGCGAAGGGGAGGATAGCGCCGACCCGTTCAGGCCCGTGGAGCGGTCGAGACGGGCGTGGGGGCCGTCGGGGACGGGTCGGCCGGCAGCGCGTCACGGGCGGCGAAGAACTCGGCGCCCTCAATGCTGACGTGGGGGACGCGGCGATCGAGCCAGCCAGGCATGTACCAGTTGACCTTGCCCATGAGCAGCATGAGAGCCGGGACGAGCAGGCAGCGGACGACGGTCGCGTCCAGAATGACGGCCACAGCGAGCCCGACCCCGAACTGCTTAATCGTGGGATCGCCGTTGAGCACGAAGCTGCCGAACACGAACACCATGATGAGTGCGGCGGCCGTGATCACCCGGGCGCTGGTGACCAGACCCGAGATGACCGAGCTGCGGTTGTCCTCGCCGGCGTGGACATGCTCCTCGATCTGGCTGACCAGGAAGACCTCGTAGTCCATCGAGAGGCCGAACAGGATCGCAAACATGAACAACGGCACGTAGGAGACGATGGGCACAGACCCGTTCAGGCCGATCAGCCCGCTCAGCCAGCCGTACTGGAAGACCGCGGTCAGAACGCCATAGGAGGCGCCGATCGACAGCAGGTTCATCACCGCGGCCTGGGCCGGAACAACCACCGTGCGGAAGGCCAGGATCAGGAGGAGGAAGCTGAGCGCGATCACGACCAGGATCTGCAGCGGCAGCTTGCTGGAGATGTTGGCCGCCAGATCGACGTAGCCGGCCGTGCTTCCCCCAACATCGGCGCGCATGTCGGTGCCCTGCTCGGCCTTGGGGATGACCGTGGAGCGCAGGCGGTCGACAAGGCCGGCGGTGGTGTTCTGCGACGGCCCGGTGGTGGCGATGGCGTTGAAGTAGGCCGTCGTCCCCGCCTTGTCGATCTGCACCGGGGTGACGGCAGCGACTCCGGCGGTGGACGAGATGTCCTTCTGCAGGGTCTGCAGGCGGGGGTCAGATGTGCCGCTAGCCGGAGACTTCAACGCCACGGCGACGAGCAGCGGCCCGTTGACCCCCGGGCCGAAGTTCTTGGCCACCAGGTCGTAGGCGCGGCGGGCCGTCGTCGATGTGGACAGCGCGGCCACGTCCTGCTGGCCCAGGGTCAGTGACAGCAGCGGGACCATCAACGGGATCAGGATGGCCAGGGCGGCGAGACCGGCGAGCCACGGCCGGTGGGCGATGTCCGCGGCCCAGCGGGCCCAGAGGCCGTGATGGGCCTCCTCATCGGTACGACGGCGGCGCACCTGCAACGCGTGGATCCGCTCGCCCACCAGTCCCAGCTCTGCGGGCAGGAGGGTGAGCGCGGCTAGGACGGCGATGACGACCGCGATCGCCGCCATCAGGCCCAGCGTCGTTACGAGCGGGATGCCGGCCACCGCCAGGGAGACGAGGGCGATGGTGACGGTTCCGCCGGCGAAGAACACCGCTCCACCTGAGGTGGCCGTCGCTCGCGCGATCGACTCACGCAGGTCAAGGCCGTCGTCGAGCCCGCGGAAGTGTCGGGTGACGATGAACAGGGCGTAGTCGATCCCCACCCCGAGGCCGATCATCGTGGCCAGCGTCGGCGCCACGGTGGGCACGGTCAGCACGTGGCCGAGGATGCGGATGATCGACAGGGTGGTGACGAGGGCGAAGATCGCCGTGACAATCGGCAGCAGCATCGAAACGACCGTTCCGAAGGTGAGCGTGAGAATGATCATCGCGGCGATGATCCCGATCAGCTCACTGGATTCGGTGGAGGGCTTTGACACCTTCTGGCCGAGCTGCCCGCCGGTTTCGACTTGGAGGCCGGCCTGCCGTGCCGGGGCGGCCGCATCGATGATGTTCTGAGCGTCCTGCTCGGATAGCGAGCCGGGCGGAACGGCGAGGGTGACCGAGAGATAGCCGGTCGATTTGTCCTTGCTGAGCGCCGACGCACCCTGAGAGGTCAGCGGGTTGACCACGCCGGCCACGTTGGGCGCCTTGGCCACATCTGCGGCCGCCTGGTTGACCGCACCCGAGTACTTGGAGTCGGTCAACTGCCCGCTCGGGGCGTGCAGGACGATCGGGCTGGTCCCGTTGGCCTGGTTAGGGAAGGAGCGGCCCAACGCGTCGGTCGCGCGCTGGCTGTCCGTCCCCGGCAGCGAGAGGTTGTCGTTGGTGTTGTCGCCCATGCTGTGCGACACCGCCAACGACACGACGGCCACCGCCAGCCAGACGGCCAGTACAACCCATCGGCGCCTCACGCACACGCGTGCGACACGGTACAAAACCCCGGTAATGCCGGCCCCCCTTGCCAGTGGCCCCGTATTAACTCCGTGATCCTCTCACCAAACGGTCGCCTGTCAAGGGCGGGAGCCGTTCTTCCATGAACGGTCCGCCCCCGGGCACGCGATGAGCAGGGCCGCCGGCGCTAATCCGTTTTCCGGAATGTGAACGGCGCGCGCGATAGGATCCCGGCGCCGGGTTTCACGCCCATCGGAGGAGAGAGTTTTGACAAGCATCACCGCGGTTGTCCGCGCGCGGGCCTGCGCGGTCCTCGGAGTTCTGGCCGTGCTCGCGGCGGCGCTCGCTCTGCCGGCTTCGGGACTGGCCACGACCGGCCATGCTCAGCTGATGGTCACCGTCACGCGCGACCGTGCCGGGATCCCCCACATCGTGGCCCATAACTTCACCGCGCTCGGCTACGGCGAGGGCTACACCTTCGCCTCCGACAACCTGTGCACGTTTGCCAACGACATCGTGACGGTCCGGGGTCAGCGCTCACGGTATTTCGGGCCCGACGCGCTGGCCGTCAACTATTCAGCCGGCACGCTGGCGACCAACCTGCAGTCCGACCTCTACTGGCGTTACGCCCAGGCCACGGCCAACATCAAGCGTCAGCTGACGGCCAAGCCCCCGAACGGCCTCCTACCGCAGGCGCGCCAGGTCTACGCCGGCTTCGTGGCCGGCTACGACCGCTATCTGCAATCGGGCAAGCTCAACGATCCGACCTGCAAGGGCAAGCCCTGGGTCAAGCCGATCACCATGACCGACATGTTCCTGCGCGGTATGCAGATCGTCACCGAGGGATCGTCGCAGCAGTTCTTGTCCGGCCTTACGCAGGCGGCACCGCCGACGGCGTCGCTGCCCGCTCCGGCCGCCCGGCGCGCCGCCGCGCCACGGCCGGCGAACCTGACCGCGCTCAAGGCTCAGTTCGGCGACGCCGCCGGTCGCTCGCAGGGCTCCAACGGGATCGGCCTCGGGGCCCGGGATACGCGATCGCGCCACGGCATGGTGCTCGCCAATCCGCACTTCCCGTGGGTGGGCACCGAGCGCTTCTGGATGGCCCAGCTCGAGGTCCCGGGCCGCTACAACGTCGAGGGGGGGACGCTGATGGGCTTTCCGCTCATCGGCATCGGCTTCAACCGGCACCTCGCCTGGACGCACACCGTGTCCACCTCGCGGCGGTTTATCGCCTACCAGCTCAAGCTGGTGCCCGGCGATCCGACCAGCTACTACCTGGACGGCAAGCCGACCAAGATGGGCACGGTGACGGTCACCGTGCGCTACGGCTCGAACACGGTTCGCCACACCTTTTACACCTCGCACTGGGGCCCGGTCGTCGACGTGCCCGCGGTCCCCGCCAAGGCCTACATCTGGAACAACGCCACGGCCTACGCGCTCTACGACGCCACCGGCCAGGACGGCCCGCGGGCGGCAAACCAGTACCTCCGCATGGGCCAGGCCAAGTCCGTCCGCGGACTGTTCAACGTGGAGGCCAAGTGGCTGGCCATCCCTACGTTCAACACGATCTCGGCCGACGATCACGGCAACGCTTATTACGGTGACGTCGGGGCCACGCCGGCGGTGAGCGCGAACGAGATCAAGTCGTGCCTGCCGCCCGGCATTCCGACACTGGTCTACGACCAGGCCCGTGTCGTCACGCTCGATGGTTCGCGCCTAAGCTGCGCCCCCGCCAACGTGGCCGGGACACCGCAGAAGGGCATCTTCAGCGCTCGGTCCGAGCCGCATCTGTTCCGCCGCGACTACGTCGAGAACTCCAACGACTCCTTCTGGCTGGCCAACCCCTCGCATCCGTTGACCGGCTTCTCGCCGATCATCGGCCTGAGCGCCACGGTGCAGAGCCTCCGCACGCGGATCGGCAATCAGATGATTGCCGCGCGCGTGAAGGGGTCCGACGGACTCGGTCCGGCCAAGTTCACCATCTCAACCCTGCAGCGCATGTGGCAGGGCCACCGGTCCGAGCTGGCCACGCTGGTACTCACGGCTCTCGTCGCCGACTGCAAGGCGCACCCCACCCAGGTGGCGTCCAACGGTCAGGTCGTCGACCTGTCGGCGGCCTGTACCGCGCTGTCGGGCTACAACGGCACCGGTCGACTAGCCGGCTCCGGAGGCGGATGGTTGTTCTCGGTGTGGAATCACCTGGACACCGACGCCAACTTCTGGGCGACGCCGTTCAACCCGTCCCAGCCCCTGACCACGCCCTCGGGATTGAATCCAGGCACGCCGACGGCGCCGGCGACGCCGCTGAAATGGCTGGCCGATGCCGTGCAGAACCTGCAGGCTCACGGCGTTGCCGTCGGGGCCAGCTACGCCCAGATCCAGCACGCGCCGCAATCGCGCACGCTGTTTTTGCCCGGCTGCGACACGGGCTGCTTTACGGCCATCTACGCGCAGGACGGCACCCCGGCGGTCAGCTCACCGGTCGACGCCGCACCGTACGGGCAGGTCTACGACGGTTCATCGCTGGTCATGACCACGCAGCTCAATCCGGCGGGTCCGCAAGGGCAAGGCATCCTCACCTACTCGCAGGCGACCAACCGGCGCTCGCGCTGGTACAAGAACATGACCACCCTGTACGCCAAGGCCAAGTGGGTGAAGCTGCCCTACACGGCGGCGGCACTGCGGCACGACCATCCGCTCAAGCCGCAGACGCTGCTCGCGCCCTAAGGCCGGCGCCGTCTCAGGCGCCGGCCGCGGCGACGCGCCGCAGTGCCTCGCCGTCGAGCCGGTGCAGCTCCCAGTCCGATAGCCGGAGCGCGCCGAGCTTGGCGTAGAAGCTCAGCGCCGGTTCGTTCCAGTCAAGGGCGTTCCACTCCAAGCGGGCACAGCCGCGGTCCACGGCCAGGGCGGCGACGTGGGCCAGGAGCACCCGGCCCACGCCGGCACGACGATGGGCCACCGGCACATAGAGATCCTCCAGCCAGATCCCGGGCCGGCACTCCCAGGTTGAGAAGGTGCCGTGGAAGAGCGCGAAGCCGACGACCCGATCAGCGATCTCGGCAATGAGCGCCTCGGCGGAGGGGGCGGATCCGAACAGCGCCTCGCGCAGCAGTTCCGGTGTCCCGGTGACCTGGTCGGGGGCGCGCTCGTACTCGGCCAGCTCGACGATGAAGGCGTAGATCTGCCCGACGTCACCAGGCTGCGCGGGGCGCACATGGACCGGTGTCGCCGCGCTCCCCCCGGCCTCAGCTGCGCCGGCGCTCACGCGGCGTCGGGCGGATGGATCTCGCGCTTGAGGATCTTGCCCGTGGGCCCCTTGGGCAGCTCGTCCACAAACCAGATCTGGCGCGGGTACTTGTAGGCGGCGACATGCTCCTTGACGTAGTCGCGCAGCGCGGACTCCGAGACCTTCTCGCCGTCCTTGAGGGCGACGGCGGCGCCGACTTCCTCGCCGTACTCGTCATGGGGAACGCCGAGCACAGCCGCCTCACGAACGGCCGGGTGCTCGTAGAGGATCTCCTCGATCTCCCGGGGATAGACGTTGTAACCCCCGCGGATGATCATGTCCTTCTTGCGGTCGACGATGAAGAAGTAACCGTCGGTGTCGATGTTGGCCATGTCACCGGTGTGCAGCCACCCGTCCTTGAGTGTCTCCTCCGTCGCCTCGGGCTTGTTCCAGTAGCCCTTCATGACGTTATGGCCGCGGATGACGATCTCGCCGACGTCGCCCTGAGGCACGTCCTGGCCATCCTCGTCGACCACCTTCATTTCCACCCCCTCGATCGGAGTGCCGATCGAGCCCGCCTTGCGCTCGCGGTCGGGGTGATTGAAGGAGGCCACCGGTGAGCTCTCCGAGAGGCCGTAGCCCTCGAGCACCTTGCAGCCGAACGCCTCCTCGAATCCGCGCAGCAGCTCGACGGGCATCGCCGACCCGCCCGACGCGCACAGCTTCAGCGACGAGGTGTCGTACCTTTGGCGGCCGTCGAGGTGGAGCATCGCCCCGTACATGGTCGGCACGCCCTGGAAGATGTTGACCTTGTCGTGCTGAATGATCTCCAGGGCCTTGGCCGGCTCAAAGCGCGGAATCAGGGTGAGGGTTCCGCCGCCGCTGATCGTGGCATTCAGGCCGCACGTCTGGCCGAAGGAGTGAAACAGCGGGAGCGCCCCCAGGACAACTGCGTCCGAGCCCAGGCTGAACAGCGATTCGGAGGCCTGAGCATTTCGGGTCAGGTTGGCGTGTGTGAGCTCAGCGCCCTTGGGCTGACCCGTCGTGCCCGATGTGTAGAGGATGACCGCGGTGTCCTCGTCGGCCGTATCGGCCCAGTCGGTCAGCGACTCGGCCGATCCGACCTCGTCTTCGAACCTGCCCGGCTCCACGAGCAGGCACTCGGCGCCGGCCTGCTCAGCACCGGCCTGCGCATCATCGGCAAAGCCGTGCCACGCGAAGAGCAGCTTGGCCTCCGGATCCTCGAGGTAGAAGGCGACCTCACGCTTCTTGAGCAACACGTTCATCGGCACCACGACCCCGCCGGCGCGCAGGACGCCGTAATAGACCACGGGAAAATGGGGGACGTTGGGCAGCATGATCCCGACGCGGTCGCCCGGCTCGAACCCGTGATCGCGCAGCAGCCCGCCGATATGGGCACTGGCCCCGTCGAGGGCGGCATAGGTGAGCGCGACGTCGTCGAGCTTGATGGCCACGTGATCGGGGTCACGCTCCACAGCCTTCTTCAGCAGCCCGGACAGGTTCATCGGCTCACTCTCCCCGGAACTCGGGTTGTCGCTTCTGCATGAAGGCCAGGACGCCCTCGACGAAGTCCCTGGATTCGGCGCGCTTCTGCTGCTCGACGGCTTCGAGCTCGAGCAACTCCCGAAAGCCGGCGTAGGCACGATCGTTGATCGTCTTCTTGATGGTGGCAAAGGACCCGGGAGGTCCGGCGGCCAGGCGGGCGGCAAGCTCGCCGGCGCGGGCATTCAGCGCGTCATCAGCGAGAACCTCGTTGATGAGGTTCCAGCGCTCAGCCTGCTCGGCCCCGATCCGCTGGCCCAGGTAGGCCATCTCAAAGGCGCGGGCGTGGCCGACCCGCGCGACCAGGCTCTGGGAGACCCCACCGTCAAGACCGAGTCCGATGTTCACGAAGGCGAGAAGGAAATAGGCCGAGCGCGAGGCCAGGACGAGGTCGGCGGCCAATGCCAGCGAACACCCGATGCCCACCGCGGGACCGTTGACGGCGGCGATAACCGGCTTGGGGATCGTCCGCACGCGGAGGATGAGCGGGTTATAGACCTCGCGCAATGGCGTGAGCACATCGACGCCCACGGGTCTGCCGCCCGCTCGGCTTCCTGCTCCGCCTGATCGGGCGGCGTCCGCGTCTTCCGGCTCGCCTCCCATCTCGCCACCGGCCTTGAGATCAGCCCCCGACGAGAAGGCGCGCCCTGCCCCGGTGATGACGATTGCCCGCAGCTCGGGCGCGGCGGCAACTTCATCCAGCGCCGCGATCATGTCGCGACCGAGCTGGCGTGTCCAGGCGTTGAGCGCCTCGGGGCGGTTCATGGTGACCCAGGCCACACCGTCGGATCGCGTCAGATCTACCGTTTCCAGGTTCATCGTGCTCATCGTGCGGGCGGACAATAGCGCGGGAGGTTGGGCGCAGGTGACATCAGGGACAAGCGATGCGGGAAGATGTGCGACATCGTGGAGCTCGTACCGAAACGCATCACCCGGCCGGTCAGTCGCCTCGGCGCCGCGGCCCAGAACGCCCTCGAGGTGGCCCGCTTTGGCGGCCTCACCACCGACGAGAAGCGGTCGCCATACGAAGTCGCCTCTGAGCATCGCGTCTATCGGCTTCGGCACTACTACGCCGATGGCCACGGAGGCGGCCCGCCGGTGCTGTTGGTGCCGCCGATGATGCTCGCGGCCGAAATCTATGACGTCTCGCCCGCGACCAGCGCGGTGACGACCCTGCACGACAACGGCGCCGATCCTTGGGTGGTCGATTTCGGCGCGCCCGAGCGTGAGGAGGGCGGGCTCGAGCGTACGCTGGCCGATCACGTGGTCGCCGTTTCTGACGCCGTGGATCGCGTGCGTGAGGCCACCGGTCGTGACGTGCACCTCGGGGGCTATTCCCAAGGCGGGATGTTCTGCTACCAGGCCGCCGCCTATCGTCGCAACGACGGCCTGGGTTCGCTGATCACGTTCGGAAGTCCGGTCGATACACGGCTGGCCATGCCCTTTGGCATGCCCGAGCAGCTGGCCTCTGGACTGGCCGGCCTGATCGTGGACGGGGTGCTCCGGGGCGGCGCGCTGCCGGCCTGGGCCAGCCGGACCGGCTTTCGCCTGCTCGACCCGGTCAAGTCCGCCCGGAGCCGCATCGAGTTCATCCTCCAACTCCACGACCGCGAGGCACTGCTGCCCCGGGAGGGTCAGCGGCGCTTCCTTGAGGCGGACGGCTGGGTGGCCTGGCCGGGCCCGGCCATGGCCGACTTCCTGCACCAGTTCATCGCCCACAACCGGATGCTCGAGGGCGGCTTCGTCATCAAGGACCGGCTGTTGACCCTGGCCGACATCGCCTGTCCGATCCTCTCGGTGGTCGGCTCGGTGGACGAGATTGCCCCCGCGGCTGGGGTGCGGGCCATCCGGCTGGCCGCGCCGCGTGCCGATGTCTATGAGCTGTGCCTGGACGCCGGCCACTTTGGGCTTGTCGTCGGCTCGACCGCGAATACCCAGAGTTGGCCGACGGTCGCCGCCTGGACACGGTGGCGCGACGGCGAGGGCGAGCTGCCGGCAGCGGTCACCGAGGTGCCAGACGACCCGGCGGCGGACCTGGAATCGGCGGTGGCGGTCCGCAACCGGGTCGGCTACGGCCTCGAGCTGGCCGGCGCGGTGAGCAACGGCGTGGCCCGCTCGCTGGTCCACTCGGCGCGACGGACCGCGCGCGGGATGCGCGAGCTGAGCCGCGAGGCAGCCGGTCAGCTTCCCCGGCTGGCCCGGCTCGAGCAGGTGCAGCCCGGGACGCGGATCTCGCTCGGCCTGCTTGTCCAAGAGCGCGTGCGCCGGGACCCGGAGGACATCTTCTTCCTGTTTGAAGATCGGGCCCACAGCTCGCGCGATATCAATGAACGGATCGACAACGTCGTGCGGGGTCTGATCGCGATCGGCGTCCGGCAGGGGGAGCATGTTGGGGTGCTGATGGGCGTACGCCCGAGCGCCCTGGCCGTCACGGTCGCCCTCAACCGACTCGGCGCGGTGGCCGTCCTATTGCGTCCCGACGGCGACACCGAGCGCGAGGCCGCGCTCGGCCAGGTCCAGCGCATCGTCGCCGACCCTGAGCGGGCCGCCCAGGCCGCCGGCCTGGGCACCGTGCACACGTTCGTCCTGGGCGGGGGCGGCGGCCCGCGGGATCTCGGCATTCCCCTGACCGGCGACATGGAGCAGATCGACCCCCGGGCGGTCAAGCTGCCCAAGTGGTACCGGCCCAACCCCGGCCGGGCCGGAGATCTGGCCTTCGTGCTCTTCACCGGAGAGGGCGAGAGCACCCGCCTGAGTCGTGTCACCAACGGTCGCTGGGTCACCTCGGCCTTTGGCACCGCCTCCTCGGCGGCCCTGTCCTCAGCGGACACCGTCTACAGCGTCACGCCGCTGTATCACCCCTCGGGGCTGATGATGAGCGTCGGCGGAGCGATCGCCGGAGGGGCGCGCCTGGCCATGGCCACCACGTTTGCGCCGTCGACATTCTGGGAGGAGGTGCGTCGCTACGGCGTGACCGTCGCCTCCTACACCTGGACCCTGCTCCACGACCTCGTCGAGGCGCCTCCCCAGCCGGGCGAACGGCATCATCCAGTGCGGCTGTTCATCGGCTCGGGGATGCCGCGCGGGCTGTGGCGTCGGGTGGAACGGCGCTTTGCGCCCGCCCGCGTGCTGGAGTTCTACGCGTCGACCGAGACCGGCGCGATCCTGGTCAACCTCCGCGACGCCAAGCCCGGCGCCCTGGGCCGCCGGCTTCCGGGGAGCCCCGATGTCCGGATTGCCGCCTACGACTTCGAGACCGGCCAGCTCGTCCTTGGAAACGACGGCTTCGTGAGGGCGTGCGGAACCGATGAGCCGGGCATGCTTCTGGCCCGGGTCCGCGCCCGGGACATGACGGGTACGATCGCGCTGCGGGGCGTATTCGCGCGCGATGACGCCTGGCTGGCCACCGGAGACCTGTTCCGCCGCGATTCCGACGGCGACTACTGGCGGCTGGACGGGGTGCGCGAGTTCGTGCGTGGACGCCGCGGGCCGATCTTCACCACTCCGATCCGCGATGCGCTCAGCGATCTGCCCGCCGTCGACCTGGCCGTGGTCTACGCGGTCAACCCGCCGCGGCGTAAGAGCGAGGTCGCCGTGGCGGCCGTGACTCTGCGCACGGGCCACAGGTTGAGCGCTGAGGATCTGATTGGCGCCCTCGGCGTCGTCGAGCCGCCCCAGCGGCCCGAGCTGGTGCACGTGCTGGACTCAATTCCCGTCACCACGTGGTATCGCCCCATGACCGCGCCGCTGCGCGATGCCGGGTTGCCTGAGCCGGGGGAGGGCCGGGAGGTCTACAAACTCCAGCGCGGGGGTCGGGCCTACCAGCGCCTGGAGGCGCCGGTCACGACCGGCGCAACGAGCCGGGGCTGATCACAGGCTGAGCAGGACGACCGGCACCGCCACGGCGGCGTCGGTGGAGGGCGGGGTAGCCGCCGCGCGAAGGAGGATGAAGGGCCGGCTCTGGCGTGGACACGTCACGGCGCTATCGGCCGGGGCGAGGCCCGGCTGAAGGCCGCTCAGGTAAAGACGGGAAGCGTCTCGCCCGAGTACAGCTTGACGATCTTGATCGTCCCGGCGGGCGCGGCGTTGATGCACAGCTCGCAGAGCACGCATTCGTCGAGGTTGTCCTGGACGAGCTCGACGCCCGTCTCGCCGACGGTGAAGATGTCAACCGGGCAGACGTCGCTGAGGATCGTGGCCAGCTCGGGGTCGGCGGCGGCCGTGGTGTCGAGCTCGACGTCGATGAACGTGCCGGCCATCAGACAGTCGCTCCCAGCTTGTCCTTGACCAGGCCGGGGATGTCCTCGATGCGTTCCGCGACGGTGATGCCCGCCTGGGCGAGACGGGCGATTTTCTCACTCGCCGTGTCCTCCTTGCCCTCCACGATGGTGCCGGCGTGACCGAAGCTCATGCCCGGCATCTCGTCCATGAACCGCCCGGCCATGAAGGCGACGATCGGCAGCCGCGAATTATTGTCGGTCACCCAGCGGGCCAGCTCGGCCTCCATGCGCCCCCCCGGCTCTGTGTAGATGACGATGGCCTGCGTCTCCTCGTCGGCTTCGAACAGGGGCATCAGCTCGGCGTAGCTCGAGCCGATGATCGCGTCGCCACCGATCGAGACTGCCGTCGATACACCGAGGCCCGCGGCGCTCAGCGTCGAGGACATCTCCGTCGTCATTCCGCCCGAGCGCGACACAACGCCGACCACGCCCCGGTGGTAGGACTTGGCCGCGTCCTTGGCCGGACCACCGATGCCGCCCATCTTGACGACGTCGGGCACGATGATCCCGAGGCAGTTGGGGCCGATGATCCGGGCGCCGCGCTCGCTGGCCACCTCCACCATTTCGGCCACGTCCCGGCGCGGGATGCGCTCGGTCACGATGACGACCAGCTTGACCTCGTTCTCGAGGGCCTCGATCACCGCGTCCTTGGTGAAGGCGGGGGGGACGGTGACGACGGACCCATCGATCGGCCCGCGGTTGTGCTCGACGGCCTGGGCGACGGTGTCAAACACCGGCACGCCGTGCACGTCGCGCCCGAGCCGGCCGGGCGTCACGCCGCCGACGATCTTGGCTCCGGCGCCGTAGTCGAGACACTCTCGGGTCAAATTAACTGCCTCGCGGCCGGTGATGCCCTGGACGATGAAGGTGGTCTCGGCGTCGACGAGGATGGACATCAGGCGTCGGTCTCCGCGCCGACCTCGGCCGTCGACTGCCGAAACCCGGACCCGGACCCGGACCCGGACGCCGTCCCGGCTGAGCTCGCCAGCCGTTGCACGGCTCGCCGGGCCGCCTCGTTGAGGGATACGGAGCGATCGGCGTAGGGCACGCCGTAGTGCTCGAGAAGCTTGAAGCCCTCCTCCTCCCAGGCTCCGGGGATGCGGAAGATGGTGATCTTGTCTGCCGGATCGAAGCCGAGCTCGAGGCAGGCCTTGATCACCCCACGGGCGACGATGTCCACCCGGGTGTTGGAGACGATCGACATCATGACCGCGATCTTGTCCACGCCCGGCTTTTCAAGAACGAGCTTGGCCAGGCCGCAGGCCTTACTGACTGAGGGGTTGCCACCGATCTCGCAGTAGTTGGCCGGATCGCCACCGTGAGCGCGGACGGCGTCAAACAGGGTCAGCGAGCCGCCGCCGGCGCCGATGACCAGACCGAGGTTGCCGTCGAACTCGGTCACGTTTCCGGCCACGCCGCGGTGGTCCTGGGCGTCGACCGCCTCGCCGGCCAACTCGAACGGCGTCGCCTCGCGGGCCTGCCGGGTCTCCTCGGCGCCGACCCCGAGCTCCTGGAGCAGCGGCTTCTGGCGGGGGCGGGCCTCATTCTCCATGTCCATGTGGGCATCGAGGGCGACGAACGAGCCATCGGTCAGGGCGCCGAGGGGATTGATCTCGGCCAGCGTCATGTCGTAGGTCAAAAACAGCCGGGCCAGCCGCGCGAGGATCGGGGTCAATCGGTTCAGCGCCGAACCGGTGATGCCCAGTGAGGCGATGACCTGCTTGGCCTGCCAGTCCGAGAAGGGGGTGCGGGTGGAGAAGTGGCCCCGGGCCACATGGTCGGGGTGCTCCTCAGCGACCTGCTCGATGTCGATCCCGCCCATGTCGGAGAACAGCATCACGGGACGCTTGCGGATGCCGTCCCAGACCACCCCGGCGTAGTACTCGTGCGCGACCTCGGCCCGGGAGTCGACGAGCACTCCACGGGGCATGTGGCCGTTGATCTCCAGCCCGAGGACATGCTCGGCGTGGGCGGCCGCCGCGTCGGGCGTATCCGCGAACTGGACGCCGCCGGCCTTCATCCGGCCGCCGGTCAGGACCTGGGACTTGATGACCACGGGCCCGCCGATGTCGGTGGCGATCTCACGGGCTTGCTCGGCCGTGGTGGCGAAGCCGTGCTTGGTGACGGGAATCCCGGCCTTGGCCACGATCGCCCGCGACTCGTACTCGAAGAAACGCATGAGCGGCGGCGGAGCCTATCGAGCCTGGCGCGACGGAGGCAGTTTGGCAGTGATCCACGCGTTGTGAACCAAGCTTGTCGACATGGTGGCCTACTGTGTATCCTCGCAAAGCCAATCAACAAACTCGTATTTGCTTCTGAGAGGAACCGATGAACCATCGATTGGATCGGCCGCGCCTCGGTGCGGTGAGTGGATTTGCTCTGGCGGCGATGGCAGCGTTAGCCCTGGCCGGCTGCGGTGGATCCTCTGACGCGGCGACCTCAGCCAGCGGCTCCGGGAGCTCTGGGGGCTCCGGGGGTGCCGGGGCGAGCGCCAAGACCCAGCTCAACCTGGTCGGATACTCGACGCCCAAGAAGGCCTATGACGCGCTCACCGGGGCCTTCAGCCAGACCTCGGCGGGCAAGGGCGTCGGCTTCGGCCTGTCGTTCGGCGCCTCGGGCTCCCAGAGCCGTGCCGTCGATTCCGGGCAGCCCGCCGACGTGGTCGCGTTCTCGACCACGCCGGACATGACCCGGCTGGTCAAGGACAAGCTCGTCGCCTCGGACTGGAACGCGAATCCGGAGAAGGGCTTCTCGAGCGATTCGGTCGTGGTGATGGTCGTGCGCAAGGGCAACCCGAAGCACATCACCGGCTGGGATGACCTGGTCAAGCAGGGTGTCGATGTCATCACCCCGAACCCGTCGACCTCGGGCAGCGCGCGCTGGAACATCCTGGCCGGCTACGGCGCGGAGCTGAAGGAGGGCAAGTCCCCCACGCAGGCGCTGGCCTACGTCCGCACGCTGCTGACCAAGAACGTCAGCGTGCAGGACCCCTCGGCCAGCGCGGCCCTGCAGACCTTCACCAGCGGCAAGGGCGACGTCCTACTGGATTACGAGTCAGACGCGATCGCCGCCAAGAAGGCCGGCGACGCGATCCAGTACATCGTGCCCAAGCAGACGATCCTCATCCAGACGCCGATCGCGGTCACCGCCAAGACAGCGCACGCCTCGGCGGCCAAGGCCTTCCTGGCCTACCAGTGGTCGCCGGCGGGACAGAAGATCTGGGCCGAGCAGGGCTACCGGCCGGTGCTGGCCTCGGTGGCCAAGCAGTTCTCGAGCACGTTCCCGACGCCGCCCCAGCTGTTCGACATCAAGTTCCTGGGAGGCTGGACGAAGGCCAAGACGGAGTTCTTTGCTCCGTCCACCGGATCCATCACCAAGATCGAGCAGGCTGCGGGGGTGCCCACTGCCTCCAGCTAGCGCATACGCGGCGCCGACGGCGCCCCCGGCGCGGACTCCGACCCGGCGGCGAGCTCGCTTGAGCCCTCGCCGGCCGGGTCTGGGCCTCGGTCTGTCGATGCTCTATCTGAGCGTCATCGTGCTCATCCCGCTGGCGGCCGTGGTCGTCAAGGCGGTCAGCCAGAGCCCGAGCACCTTCTGGACCTCGGTCACCAACCCGCTGGCGCTGAAGGCCCTCGAGGTGACGCTCGGGGTATCGGTCGTCGTGGCGGGGATCGGGGCCGTGATGGGCACCGTGGTGGCCTGGGTCCTGGTCCGCGACGAGTTTCCGGGCAAGCGGATCATCAACACGCTGATCGACCTGCCCTTCGCGCTCCCGACGATCGTCGCCGGGCTCACGCTGCTGGCCCTGTACGGGCCAGACAGCCCGTTCGGCATCCACCTGGCCTACACCCGGGCCGCGGTCCTCGTGGCCCTGCTGTTCGTGACCCTGCCGTTTGTGGTCCGCTCCGTCCAGCCGGTGCTCATTGAGCTCGACCGGGAGGTCGAGGAGGCGGCCGCGTCGCTGGGTGCCTCCAACGGCGTGACCTTCCGCCGCATCGTGCTGCCCGCCCTGCGGCCGGCGATTCTGTCCGGCGCAGCCCTGTCCTTCGCCCGTTCGGTGGGCGAAATCGGCTCGCTGATCCTGATCATGGGCAAGGTGCAGATCGCCAGCTGGGTCATCTACGCCGACATCGAGTCCGACGCCCCGCAGGCGGCAGCCTCGCTGTCGCTGGTCCTGATCGGGCTGTCGCTGGGGGTGCTGGTGGTCATGCGTCGACTGGGAGGCCGCGTTGCTCATTAGCCGCCGGGCCCGGCTGTCGCTGCGCGCGGTAGCCCTGCTCTACCTGTTCCTGCTCCTCCTGCTCCCGGTGGCGGTCGTGTTCGCCAAGACCTTCGAGCACGGTTTCTCCGTGGCCTGGGGGTGGATGACGACGCCGGCGGCGGTCAGCGCGCTGTGGCTGACGCTGATCATCGCCGTCATCGCGGTGCCGCTGAACACGATCTTTGGCGTCGTCGGCGCCCACGTCCTCGTCCGCCGTCGCGGACGCGCGGCGGCGGTGCTCGATGCCCTGATCGACCTGCCGTTCCTCGTCTCACCGGTGATCGTCGGCCTCGCCCTGATCCTCGTCTACGGGGAGCGCGGCTGGTTCGGAACCTGGTTTGCCAACCAGGGCATCCGCATCATCTATGCGCCGGCGGGGATGGTCCTGGCCACGATCTTCGTCTCGCTGCCCTTCGTGGTGCGCGAGGTCGCGCCGGTGTTGGTCGAGATCGGTGATGAGCAGGAGCAGGCCGCAGCCACGC
This sequence comes from Solirubrobacteraceae bacterium, assembly GCA_034665145.1. Classification (GTDB taxonomy): domain Bacteria; phylum Actinomycetota; class Thermoleophilia; order Solirubrobacterales; family Solirubrobacteraceae; genus Palsa-465. Next base: position 13,113 of record JAXDGI010000041.1, on the reverse strand, counting down.
TTGGGGCCTCAGCCTGGCAGACGTTCTGGCGCGTCACCCTGCCCTCGATCCGGTGGGGCGTGGCCTACGGCGTCGTGCTCTCCACGGCCCGGGCGCTGGGCGAGATCGGTGCCGTGCTCGTCGTCTCCTCGCTCGTCGCCGGCCAGACGCTGACCCTGCCGCTGCTCGTCTTCCAGCGCGACTCCCAGATCGGGGCCGGCTCGGTCACCGGGGCCTACGCGGCGGCCACCGAGCTAGCCGTGATCTCGCTGTTCGTGCTGCTCGTGATGACCGTCCTTTCACCCAGGAGAGAAGACTCCAGATGAGAATCGAGACCAACGACATCTCCAAGCAGTTCGGGGAATTCACCGCCCTCCAGGACGTCTCCCTCGAGGTGCCGGAGGGGTCGCTGACCGCGCTGCTCGGCCCGAGCGGGTCGGGCAAGTCGACGCTGCTGCGGATCATCGCCGGTCTTGAAACGCCGGACTCCGGCACCGTGCTCATCAACGGTGACGACGTCAGCCACGTCCGACCCCAGAAGCGGGGGATCGGCTTTGTCTTTCAGCACTACGCCGCCTTCACGCACATGACGGTGCGCGAGAATGTGGCCTTCGGCCTTCAGATTCGTAAGCGGCCCAAGACCGAGGTCCGCGAGCGCGTCGACGAGCTCCTGAGCCTGGTCGGCCTCACCCAGTGGTCAGAGCAGCGGCCCTCCCAGCTGTCCGGCGGCCAGCGCCAGCGGATGGCCCTGGCCCGCGCCCTCGCCGTCCAGCCCAAGGTGCTGCTGCTCGACGAGCCGTTCGGCGCCCTGGATGCGACCGTGCGCGCCGAGCTGCGCACCTGGTTGCGCCGTCTGCATGACGAGCAGCACGTGACCACCGTGCTGGTCACCCATGACCAGGAGGAGGCCATGGAGGTCGCCGACCGCATCGCTGTCATGAATGTGGGCCAGATTGAGCAGGTCGGCGCCCCGACCGACATCTACGAGCACCCGGCGAGCGATTTCGTGATGGGGTTCGTCGGACCGGTGAGCAAGATCGGCGGCCAACTCGTTCGCCCGCACGATGTGCAGGTCATCCGCGAGCGCGCGCCGGACAGCATCGAAGCCCGGGTGTTACGCGTGGTGCCGCTCGGATTCGAGATTCGGCTGGAACTATCGCTTCCCGACGGGACGCAGGCGCGTGCGCAGCTGACCCGTGCGCAGGCCGCCGAGCTCGAGGTCAGCAGCGGCGATGTCGTCTACGTAAGGCCGCCCGACGGGGTGCCGATCGACGCGTCATTAAGCGGCAGCGGCGAGGCCGCGACGCCCGAGCTCAGCGCCACCAGCGCGCGGCTCAGCGCGTAACCCAGGCTCCAGGGTCCTCGGTGAGCGTCTCGACTTCCGTCGGGATCGTGTCCTGGGCGATGTCGGCGATCGTCACCTGTTCGACTACCCGCCGCAGGTTGACCCGGACGGCGATCCAGACCCGGGGAAGGGCGCTGGCCGCCCCGGCGTAGTCGGCCTCCTCGGGCGGCCCGCCGCGCACGCTGGCCAGCGGTCCCTCAACCGCCCGGATGACATCGGCCACCGTCAGCTCGGTGGCCGGCTTGGCCAGGCGGAAGCCGCCCTCGGCGCCGCGGTGGCTGCGGACGATGCCCGCATGGCGCAGCTCACCGAGGATGTTCTCAAGGAAGTTGAGCGGGATGCCCTGGGCGGTGGCGACGCGCTCGGCCTTGACCGGCTTCTCGCCATCGGCCGCGGCCAGCTCCACGACGGCGCGTACGGCATAGTCCGCTTTGGCCGAGATCCTCATCCTCGCCTGCGAACCCTACGCGGTCGCCGGACTGAAACCGTAGGCCTCGGCCAGCTCCGGGTCCTTCTCGGCCAGCATCTCGGCCAGCTCGACCATAACCTTGCACTGCTTCCAGGTCGCGTCGTCTTGCATCTTGCCGTCGATCATGTGCACGCCGCGGCCGTCGGGAATGGCCTCGAGCACCTTCTTGGCGAACCGGACCTCGTCTGGATCGGGGCTGAACACTTTCTTGGCGATGTCGATTTGGACCGGATGCAGGGACCAGGCGCCGACGCAGCCGAGCAGGAATGCGGCTCGGAACTGGGCCTCGCAGCCCTCGACGTCGCGAATATCGCCGAACGGCCCGTAGAAGGGCAGGATACCGGCCGAGGTGCAGGCATCGACCATGCGGGCGATCGAGTAATGCCAGGGGTCCTGCTGGGCGGTCGGCCGCGGGGCATCCGGGTGGTCAGGATCAGGATCGGTGATGACCAGATAGCCGGGATGGCCCCCGCCGACCCGCGTGGTCTTCATCCGCCGCGACGCGGCGAGGTCAGCTGGGCCGATGCTCATGCCTTGCATGCGGGGGCTGGCCGTGGCGATCTCCTCGAGGTTGACCACGCCGAGGCCGGTCTCGAGGATGGCGTGGATGAGGATCGGACGTTGCACGCCGGCCTTGGCCTCAAGCTGAGCGAGGAGCCGGTCAACGAAGTGGATGTCCCATGGACCCTCGACCTTGGGGACCATCACCACGTCGAGCTTGTCGCCGATCTCGGTGACCAGCGTGGTGATGTCATCAAGCATCCACGGGGACTCCAGGCTGTTGACCCGCGTCCACAGCGACGTGGCGCCGAGGTCGATCTCCTTGCCCACCCGGACGAGCCCCTCCCGCGCGGCGACCTTGTTATCGACCGGCACCGCGTCCTCGAGGTTGCCGAGGAGGATGTCGGCCTTGGCGGCGATATCGGGGAGCTTGGCCACGATCTTCGCGTTGGAGGCGTCGAAGAAGTGGATCATCCGCGAGGGCGTGAAGGGAATCTCGAGGATGGGGTCGGGCGCGCCCATGGCCAGTGGCTTGCCGAAGTCGCGGGGGTTTCGCACGGGGAAATCTCCTGGTCGATTGAACGTCAACGCTATCGGGAGACGCCCGGTGGAAGGCTTCTCGGCCCGCCGGGTGATCGCCGGCCGCCTGCCCGTTGATGCTCAGCGAGCGACCCGAACACACGTGCCCGCCTTCGGAGACTGCCGGCTGGCATCCTCCCGGGCCGAAACGCGAACCCAGGAGCACCGTCACATGCCCGAAATTGAAACCGAGCAGGCCGCGCGCGAAGCCTCAGGCGCGCACCCCTATGGCCGCTACCTCGAGGAATTCGAGGTCGGCGCCGTGTACAAGCACTGGCCGGCCAAGACGGTCACCGAGGCCGACGACCACCTGTTCTGCCTGATCACGATGAACCATCATCCGCTGCACATCAACGACGTCTACGCCGCCAACTCGCAGCAGGGACGCAACGTCGTCGTCGGTCCGCTCGTGTATTCGCTGGCGCTGGGGATGAGCGTCTCCGATGTGAGCGGCAAGGCGATCGCCAACCTGGCCACAGAGGAGCTGAGCCATCCAGCCCCGGTGTTTCACGGTGACACGTTGTTTGTCGAGTCAGAGGTGCTCGAGGTCAAGCCGTCGCGGTCCAAGCTCGACCGAGGGACCGTCCGCGTCCACACGCGGGTGCTCAACCAAGACGGGGATCTGGTGGCTGAATTCAAGCGCCTGGTTCTGGTTCCCCGCCGCCAGCCCGGAAGTTCTTCTGACTAGGACGTTTTGCCTCGAGCGCCTGATTTCCGGTTCCCAGCCGGGGGCCCGGAAGTTCTTCTGACCAGCACCGTTTTCCAGTCAAAGGGGTCTACTTTGTGAGCACTTTGTGTGCTCCGCGGGTAGGCTTGACAAGCCACTGACCGCGTCAAGGAGTTATCCGAGAACATGGCTCACACCGCACCGAAGCACCAAGCGATGACCAAGCATCCCCGCCTCCGGGCCTGGGTGGAGGGAGTCGCCGGGCTGACCCAGCCGGACGACATTCACTGGTGCGACGGGTCGGCTGAGGAGTATGACCAGCTGGCGCAGACATTGATCGAAGCGGGCACGTTTGAGCGGCTCTCCGACGCCCAGCGTCCGGACTCATACCTGGCGCTGTCTGATCCGGCGGACGTGGCTCGCGTCGAGGACCGGACCTTCATCTGCTCCGAGCAGGAGTCTGACGCCGGCCCGACCAACCACTGGCGCGACCCGGGCGAGATGCGCCAGATGATGAACGAACTGTTCCAGGGCTCGATGCGCGGTCGCACCATGTACGTCGTCCCGTTCTCGATGGGGCCACTCGGGTCCTCGATCTCCCACATCGGGGTGCAGCTGACCGATTCGGCCTACGTCGCCGCCTCGATGCGGATCATGACCCGGATGGGACAGGCCGCTCTGGACTCGCTCGGGGATGAGGGCGACTTCGTGCCCTGCCTGCACTCGGTCGGCGCCCCGCTGACCGACGGCGCCCAGGACGTCCCCTGGCCCTGCAACGCCGACAACAAGTACATCGTGCATTTTCCCGAGAGCAAGGAGATCTGGTCCTTCGGTTCCGGTTACGGGGGCAACGCGCTGCTGGGCAAGAAGTGCTTCGCCCTGCGCATCGCCTCGGTCATGGCCCGCGAGGAGGGCTGGCTGGCCGAGCACATGCTCATCCTCAAGCTCACCTCGCCCGAGGGCGAGGTCAAGTACATCGCCGGGGCCTTTCCGAGCGCGTGTGGAAAGACCAACCTGTCGATGATGATTCCCACCCTGCCCGACTGGAAGGTGGAGACGATCGGCGACGACATCGCCTGGATGAAGTTCGGCACCGATGGTCGCCTCTATGCGGTCAACCCCGAGGCCGGCTTCTTCGGCGTCGCGCCCGGGACCAGCTCGCGGACCAACCCCAACGCGGTCGACATGGTGAGCAAGAACACCGTGTTCACCAACTGCGCCAAGACCGACGATGGCGACGTCTGGTGGGAGGGCCTGACCGGCGAGCCGCCCGCGCACGCGACCGACTGGCAGGGCAACGACTGGACCCCGGACTCCCGCAAGCCGGCCGCTCATCCCAACGCGCGCTTCACCGTTCCGGCCGCTCAATGTCCGTCGATCGCACCCGAGTGGGAGGACCCGGCCGGCGTGCCGATCGACGCGATCATCTTCGGCGGCCGGCGCGCCTCGATCGTGCCCCTTGTGCACGAGGCCCGCGACTGGGAGCACGGCGTGTTTCTGGGCTCGATCATGTCCTCGGAGACGACCGCGGCCCAGGCCGGGCAGGTCGGCAAGCTCCGCTTTGACCCGATGGCCATGCTGCCCTTCTGCGGCTACCACATGGGCGATTACTTCAGCCACTGGCTGACCATCGGCCGTCGCGAGGGTGCCCAGCTGCCCAGGATCTTCTACGTCAACTGGTTTCGCAAGGACGAGAACGGCAAGTTCATGTGGCCCGGCTTCGGCGAGAACTCCCGCGTTTTGGCCTGGATCTTCGGCCGTGTCAGCGGCGAGGCCGACGCCCAGGAGACGGCGATTGGCTACCTCCCCCCGGTCGGCGACGCCGGCATCGACACCAGCGACCTCGACATCAGCGAGGCGACCATGGCCAAGTTGCTCGAGGTCGACACCGCAGGCTGGGCGGCCCAACTGCCCCAGATGAAGGAGCACTACGCCGAGTTCGGCGACACGCTTCCGTCTGAGCTGCACGAGCAGCTGAGAGCGCTCGAGCAGCGGCTGGGTCGCTAGGCCGCCGGGCTCACGCTCTCCCTGTCGGGGCGTCGCACGACGCCCCGACGCAGGGTGGCGCTCGGCCCCCCCGGCCCCGGTCTGAGCCGGGGTTCTTCGCGGGCTCCTATGGTCCGCGCCCTACCCTCAGGGGGATGGCGCTTGGCTTCATACCGTCGGACGCGGCGATGCTGGCGCTTCAGGCCGGAGTGGTCGCCGCTCCGCGGCGTCCGCCTGAGCTCGCCCTGTTCAAACACGTCTCCGGTCCGGCCTGGGCGATCATTCCGATTGGTTCGATCATCGCGGTCGTGTTCGCGATTCGCTACGTGTCGGCGACGGCCACGGGCCTGACGTACCTGGCCCTGGTCGCGGTACCGATTCTGGCCGCCGCCGCGCTGGGCTGGGCCTGGCGGGGCTCGCGGCCGTGGGCGGCGGTTCTCGCCGTGGCGCTGTTCGCTGCGGCCTGGGCTGACCGGAAGGGATTGGCCGGCCAGGGAGCCGCTGCCCTGCTCTCGGCCCTGTCGTGCGTGACCCTCGGGGTGCTGCTGGCCGCGGTGACCCCGCCGCGCTGGCTCAAAGTGGGCATCGTTGCCATGGCTGCCGCCGACGCATGGCTGGTCATCTCCGATCTGCTTCAGGCTCCCAACGCCAGTCTGGTCGCGGCCGCTCCGGGAGGCGGACTGCCTCAGCTTCAGAGCGAGCTTTTCGGTTCGGTGTCGATGGGCTACGGCGACCTGTTCGTGGCCGCTCTGTTTGGAGCTGTGCTGGCCCGCGAGCGGCATCGCCAGGGTCCCGCGGCGCTACTCACCCTCGCGCTGGCGGGTCTGTTTGACCTGCTGTTCCTGGTGCTTCACGAGCTGCCGGCCACGGTTCCCGTGGCGCTGGCCCTGGTCATCACCGAGGGCTGGGCGTGGCGCCGGCGCCGGGTGGCGGCTTCCGGTCCGGAGCGGCCGCACGCTCCGCTCTATCAGTCAACCTAGCCGGCTGCGCGTCTGCGGCTGATGCCACGCCTGCGCGTCCGGCGCAGGCCTAGTAGTGGGGGAGCCACTAGTGGGGCTCGTCGCCGGTGGCCGCGGGCGGACGCGATTCCTCGGCCAGCGAGGTGATGGCCAGCTGCCCGCGGGCGGCTTCCTCGAGCACCTCGGTCGCCTCCTCCGCGGAGCGGGAGTAGAGCTCGACCAGCAGGTGGACGACGATGCGGTCCTCGTCGTGCTTGTGGAAGCGGACGTGGGTGAAGAATTCACGCGTGCCGTGGTCCCCGAAGGCGGCATAGGAGAGAGCGTCGCCGGCCTCGGGGCCCGAGCAGGTCTCGACCTCGTCGGCGTCGACGGTGACCGTGCACGAGGCCACCCACGGGGTCCCGGCGATCATCCGCTCCCAGCGGTCCTCGATCGGCTCCACGCGGCCGTTGTGGAAGCCGAGATGGGGCTGATCGTGCATGCACTCCAGGCATTGCACGACGGCCTCCTGCATCTCGTCGACGACCTCGCCGCGCTCGCCGCTCTCGGGGTCGATGCGGTGGATCCCCTCGTAGTGCACCTGCACCTCGAGATTCTGGGACCAGCACCGGTAGCAACGCAACCAACTGCGGACCTCAGTTGAGCCCTCCATCGGCATGATTCTAGGACGCGATCCGGGCACGACGCGTGGGGCGCCTTATCCTGGCTGCTGTGGGCGATGCGGGTCAGCTGCCGGTCGGTGCGATCCTGGCCGGTGGTCGCGGGCGGAGAATCGGCGGTGACAAGGGACTGATCGAGCTGTCGCGACGGCCCCTCGTGCAGTGGCCGTTGCGCACCATGCAACAGGTCGTCCGAGACGTGATCGTGGTGGCCAAGCCAGACACGGCCCTGCCCCCGCTGCCGGGGGTTATCGTCTGGCGAGAGCCAGCTGACCCTCAGCATCCGCTGATGGGGCTCGTGGCCGCGCTGCGGGCCGCGCGGGACCGCGCGGTTGTCGCGTGCGCGGCGGATATGCCCTTCGTGTCCACGGCCACGCTGGCCGGCCTGGTTGCCGCGGACGCCGGCAGCGCTGCGGCGGTCGTCGCCGTGGAGGCGGGGAAAGGCGCGCTACAGCCGCTTCTGGCCCGCTATGAACCGAGCGCGCTGGCCGCCCTGGCGGCCGCGGTTGGCGCCGAGGCCCCGCTCCGGATCACCGTTGAGGCACTCGGCGTGGCCCGGTTCGAGGTCGCCGACCCGATCGAGCTGTTCAACGTCAACACGCCTGAGGACCTGGCCCGGGCGGAGGAGATCCTGGTGGGTCGCGGGGGAGCTGTCGAGCGGCGCGGGGAGGGTGAGACGCGGGGGAGCTACGGAGCGGCGAGGGGAGGGTGAGAGGGTGCAAAACGGAGAAAAGCCAAAAACGTTCGCCGGCTTGGCTCGAAAATGCTGCGTCGAGGGGCCGGTTCTGAGAAAAGCCGACCGTCCGATTCGAGTTTTCTCCGTTTTGCCGCCCCCGGGGGACGGGACGGGGGGCCGCAATGGGGTTTACATCGCGCCCGGGCCGACGCCCCGGCCGAGCGCCCCGGGCCGAGGCCCGGGCCGACGCGCCGGCCGGTGGCTTGGGGCCCCCGGAGACGCGGATCGCGCCGGCCGGTCGGGTCCTAGCCGAACGTGAAGTCGTAGGCGCTCACCCCGCGCGGGATCTCCAGCGTGAACGCGCCCTGAGCCGCGCTGGCCAGAGAGATCAGGTCGTAGAGCCGCTGGCCGCGGACGGTCACGTAGCCGCCCGGGCGCACGTCGGCCCCGGCGTAGCGGGCGGGGATCGGCCGGCCGCCGAGCAGGAGCCGCACCGTCCGGGCCCGCTGGCCGGCTGAGGTCATCACGAGATAGACGTGCCGGGCCTGGAACCCGCCGGAGATGGAGGCGCGGGCGGCCGCCGGGGTCGCCGCCTGCGCGCCGACCGTCCAGGTGCCGTGCAGGCCGAACTCGTTGACCGGCGGGTTGCGGACGCCGGCGTAAAAGTGGGTGCCCGGGCGCAGGGGCTGGGCGAAGCCATGGGAGCGAGCCGCATCCAGGTAGGTCTCCGGGGTGCCCAGGCGCGATGACGGCAGCATCGCGCCAACGCTCATCGGCGCGGGCAGGTGGCGCGCGCCGGCCTCGTAGAGCAGCTGGCGCACGGCCGCCTCGTCGGCCTTGTACTTGCCCTCGCCGAACTGGGTGTGACGGACCTGGCCGTGGGCATCGATGAGGTATTCGGCCGGCCAGTATGCGTTCTGGTAGGCATTCCAGGTCCCGTAGCGGTTGTCCTGGACGACGGGGTAGCGCAGCCCGTCGGAGCGGATCGCCTGCGCGACATTGGACGCCTCCTGCTCGAAGGTGAACTCGGGGGTCTCCACGCCGACGATGTCCAGCCCGGAACGGTGGTAGGTGGCGTACAGCCCTTTGAGGAAGGGCAGCGTGCGGATGCAGTTGATGCAGGTGTAGGTCCAGAAGTCGACGAGCACGACATGGCCGCGCAGGCCGGCCAGGGTGAGGGGGCGCCCGCCGGGGGTGTTGAACCAGCGCTGGGTACGGACGAACTCCGGCGCCGGCCCGAGCGTGGGCAGCGACGGGGTGCGCACGCCGGGGATGGCCACCCCGGCCACCGAGGCCACGGGTGTCCCTGAGGCCTGGCTCTGGCGGGCGGCAAAACCGGACGTGGGACGTAACGAGGCGAGCCGTTTTCGAACCGCGCCCGAGTTCTCCAGCGCCCGAGTGGGATCGACGAGCACCGCCGGGAGGCTGGTGTCGGCGGCCAGTGCCTCCTCGAAGCGGACATCGAGGTTGAAGGTCATGACCACGCCGGTGAGGAGCAGAACGACGCCCAGCCCGCGCTCGACGACATTCCCGCGGGCGCGGCGGCGGATTCGCCCCAGCACCGCTCGGCCGCCGAGGCCGTAGAGGAGCATTACCGCGCTCAACCCAAACGCAAAGGCCAGCGCTACCGCCGCGACTCGGACCGAGGCTCCGCCCGAGGCACTGACCGAGATCACGGCGGCCAGGATCGGACCCGCGCAGGGTGCGCACACGAAACCGAGCGCTCCACCCACCCCAACGCCGGACCAGAAGCCGCTACCCCGGGAGCGGGGACCGAACCGGGCCAGCCGCGACAGGGGAGCCTGGATGCGCTCGGCCAGCTCAGGAATGAGCAGCACGATGCCGAAGGCGACCAGCACGATGACGGCCAGTGTGCGGGCTGCGCCGCTGGCCAACCCGACTCCCCCGACCAGCTGGGCCAGGACCACGATCGCGATCGTGAAGGTTGCCGCCAGGCCGAGCACGATCCCGACCGGGCGCCGACGTCCGCCGATCGCGCTGGCCGACAGCAGCGCGGGGACGACCGGCAGGACGCAGGGGGTGACGGCGGTGCCGGCGCCGGCGATCAGCGCGAACAGCAGCAGGACCAGCATGGTCGCCCCCGAGGATGTCTGAGCACGGGTGTGATGTGGGTTAAGCGCCGATCGGCGCCGGCTGGATCAGCCGCCGATAGCCGACATGCTCCGCGCCGGCTGGATGAAGCCCCGCTCGCCGACGTGGTGCTTGAGCTCCTTGCGCCAGACCGCATCGCGGATGATCATCTCGAGCTGATCGTCACTCGCGCCGGCCCGCAGCGGGGTGCGCAGATCGGTCTCGTTAAGGGAGAACAGGCAGGTGCGCAGGCGGCCATCGGCGGTCAGGCGAACGCGGTTGCAGTCACCGCAGAACGGCTCCGAAACCGGGTTGATGAAGCCGATCCGGCCCGCACCGTCGGCGAAGTGGTAGATCCGGGCCGTGGCGCTGGGCTCGCGCGGCGCGGGCTCGAGCGGATACACGGCCTCGATCGCGGCCCGGATCTCAGCGCCGGTCAGGACCTGTTCGGGCGTCCAGGCCCGGTCGGCGTCGAGCGGCATGAACTCGATGAAGCGAATCTCGTACGGCGTGCGGCGGGCCAGTTCGGCGAAGGGGAGGACCTCCTCCTCGGTGAACCCGCGGATGGCCACGGCGTTGACCTTGATCGGATGGGCCTCGGGGAAGCTGGCCAGATGCTCGAGTCCACGCAGGACCTGATCGAGCGCGTCGCGGCGGGTGAGCTGGTAGAAGCGGTCGCGCTGCAGCGAATCGACCGAGACGTTGAAGCGGTCGATCCCGGCGGCGACCAGCCGCTCGGCGTCCCGCTCGAGCAGGAAGCCGTTGGTGGTGACCGACAGCTCCCTGACTCCGTCGGCCTTGGCCAGCATGGCGGCCAGCACCGGGAAATCACGGCGGACGAGCGGCTCCCCGCCGGTCAAGCGCACGTCGCCGACCCCCATCGCGGCAAACACTCCGACGATCCGCCGGATCTCCTCGAAGGTGAGGATCTCTGCGCGCTCGAGCCAGGGCAGGCCCTCGGCGGGCATGCAGTACTGGCAGCGGAAGTTGCAGCGGTCGGTGACCGACACCCTCAGATCACCGATCAGGCGACCGTGGCCGTCGCGCAGGGGCTCTCGCACCATGCTCCAGAGGTTACCCTTCGCAGACATGCGCCTGTTCCGGGGTGTTGCCCTCATATGCAGCGCGTATGCATTGTCCGGGTGCGGCGCCAGCGCCAAGGAGCAGGTGCAGGCCAAGGTCCAGCAGTTTGCTCAGGCCACGGCGGGCAAGAACGTCCACGCGCTCTGCACTCAGGTGCTGGCTCCGTCACTGGTCGCGCGGTTGACCGCGGCCGGGATCAGCTGCGATCAGGCGATGAAGATCTTCGTGGACAGCGTGGCCAACCCCACGATCAGCGTGTCCAAGATCACCGTCAACGGAAACAGGGCCTCCGCCGTTGTCCTGGCTGGGGCCACGGGGCAGACCCCGTCGCTGCAGCGCATCCAGCTCATCCAGACCCAGAGCGGATGGCGGCTGGCCTCGCTCGCGTCTCCCGGGTAACTGGGCCGGCCCGTCCGCCTAGTCGGTGACGAGGAGGCCAAAGCAGACCATGTCCAGCCGTCCATCGGTGCCGCGGGCGTAGGAGCGCAGGACGGCCTCGGCGGTAAAGCCCGAGCGCTCGGCGACCCGCTGCGACGGGCGGTTGCCAACCGCGGCGAGGAGGTCGATCCGCTCCAGGCCCAGGCTCCGAAAGCCCCAGGCGCAGAGGAGCGCCACCGCGCGGCTCGCGTGTCCCTTCCCGCGGGCCTCGCGGGCCAGCCAGTAGCCCACCTCAGCTCGGCGGTGCTCCCAGGCGATCCGCAGCAGGGAGACCGAGCCCAGGAGACCGGCGTCGGGAGCCTCCACGATGGCAAACGGCGCAGCCAGACCCGCCCACAGCATGTCGTAGCGCTGCAGCAGGTAGGCCTTGGCATCGCTCGGGCCGTAGTTGGCGGGCACGCGCGTCCAGCGCGCGATCTCCGGGTCCGAGCAGGCTCGCACGAGAGCCTGCTGGTCGCTGTCACGCCAGGGCCGCAGGGCGGTGAGGCCGTCGATCAACGGCTCCCCGGGGAGAGTGATCCGCTGCGAGTGACGCAGCCGGCGGCGCATCAGTGCGTACGCAACTCGAGCGCGTGGACCAGGCTGGCCACGTCGGCGTCAGCGGCCTGCGCGGCCAGCCAACGCTCGGCCTCCCGCCGGCCGCCCAGAGCGCGCAGTCCGCGCTCGCCGTGCTCGGCGGCGAAGTCAGCCAGGGCGTGGGCGCGACGGCTGTGCAGGCGCCGGGCGCCCAGGTCGAGACCGGCGCGGTGCGCGTCGAGGGCATCGACCAGTTCCGGGATTCCCGTTCCCGGCGCGAGTGACGAGACGGCCAGAACGGCGGTGCCCGCCCCCAGCGAATGCAGCGCCGCTCGGAGGTCGCCCTGAGCTCGGATCGCCACCTGGCCGAGGTCGGCCTTGGTGACGACCAGCACGTCGGGAATCTCCATGATCCCGGACTTGAGGAACTGCAGCACGTCCCCGGAGCCGGGCTGGACGACGACCGCCACGGTGTCGGCGAGGTCGGCCACCTCTGTCTCGGACTGGCCCACGCCGACGGTTTCGATGACCACAACGTCAAAGGCGACGGCCAGGGCGCCGGCCGCGGCCCGGGTGGCGGGCGCCAGTCCCCCGAGGCGCTCGCCGGCCGCCGTGGAGCGGATGAACACACGGGAGTCATCCGGATCGCGCTCGATCCGCGCCCGGTCCCCGAGCAGGCTTCCGCCCGAGCGGCGCGAACTGGGATCGACGGCCAGGACGGCCACCGAGCGCCCGCGATCCCGCCATTCGGCGACCAGGCGCGAGAGCAGCGAGGATTTGCCCACGCCGGGCGGGCCGGTCACCCCCACGATCTGGCCGGGGGGCTCCGCGCCGAGCTGGCCGGGGGAGAGAGCGGCCAGTAACTCCCGCGTCTGCTCCCGTGCGGAGGCGGTCCGGCTCTCGACGAGGTTGAGCACCGCCGGAGCGGCGCTCAGATCACCGTCGCGCAGCCGGGCGGCCAGCTCACGGCCGGTCGCCGGGTCGCTGGGACTCAAGCCGGTGCGGCGGTGTCGTGCCGCTCGCCGACCAGGGCGATGATGTCGCGCATCATCTGATTGAGGTCCCAGTCCTTGGGGGTGTACACGGCGGCCACCCCGGCCTCGCGCAGGGCAGCGGCATCGGCGTCGGGGATGATCCCGCCTACCACGACCGGAACGTCGCCGAC
>JAXDGI010000040.1:0-6853 GCA_034665145.1 Solirubrobacteraceae bacterium | reverse complement strand
CAGCAGATCGGGAGCGCTCGGCGGCGGCGACGCCGCAGGCGCGGCTCGTGCGGCCTGGGCTGCCTCCCGGAGACTGCCGCCTGCCACGAAACGGCTGGCGTACAGCGCCGCAGAGAGCGCTTCCAGGTAGGTCTCGCGCGCCAGCCCGACGTCGAGGAGTTCGAGGCGCTTTGCGGCTTTGAGCAGCAGCGGTGGAGCGTCGCTCCCGCGGCCGGATGCAAACGCGATCTGGCCCCGCAGCAGGTCGACTCGGGCGCGCTGGAACTCGTCGAGCGGCCCCGCCTCCGCCGTGGCCAGCAGCCGCAGCGCCGCATCGAACGCCCCGGCCTGGGCCTGTACCCGCGCCGCGGCCAGCGAGCGCTCCGCCCGCCGCCCCGGCTCGAGCGTCAGCGCGGCCGAGCGTTCGAGGAAGGCAGCCGCCGCCGCCAGTCCTCCGCGCGCCTGGGCGCGGCCGGCCGAGCCCTCGAGCTCGGAGGCGACGTTCTCGTCGGGCCCGGACGCCGCCTGCGCGAGATGCCACGCGCGCCGATCGGGATCTATCTGTGGATCGGTGACCTCCGCCAGCGCACGGTGCGCGTCCCGCCGATCCTGCGGCGATGCGGCCCGGTAGATCGCCGAGCGCACCAGCGGGTGACGAAACGTGACCTGCGCGCCGAACTCCACCAGCCCCTCGGACTCGGCCGTGTCCGCCGCCTCGACCCCGATGCCGAGCCGACCGGCGGCGCGCCACACCAGCGTCGGATCCCCGACCGGCTCCGCCGCCGCGACCAGCAACAGCCGGCGGGTGTTCGCCGGCAACGGCGCCAGCCGCCGCTGAAAGCTCTCCTCGATGCGGCCGGAAAGCGCCTGCGCGCCCGGGAGCCCGAACCCGCCCGCCAGCTCCGCCGGCGTCAACCCACGCGGCAGCTCCAGCAGCGCCAGCGGATTGCCACGCGTCTCGGCAACGATCCGATCGCGCACACGCTCATCCAGGGGCCAGCGGATCACCGAGCCCAAAAGCTCCCGCGCGTCGCCATTCTGGAGCCCCTCGACCACCAGTTCCGGCAAGCCCGCCAGCGGCTGCTCTGCCCCGGATTGGCGGACGGCGAACACCAGCCCGACCGACTCCACGAACAGCCGGCGCGCCACGAACTCAAGCGCCTGCGCCGACGCCCGGTCGAGCCACTGGGCATCATCCACCAGGCACACCAGCGGCCGCTCATCGGCCACCTCCGACAGCAGGCCGAGCACGGCGAGGCCAACCAGAAAGCGATCCGGGACCGGCCCGGCCCTCAACCCGAACGCCGTGCCCAGGGCATCCCGCTGAGGCTCCGGTAGGCGCTCCAGGTGATCCAGCATCGGCGCGCACAACTGATGGAGCCCGGCGAACGCGAGCTCCATCTCGGACTGGACCCCCGCCGCACGGGCGACACGACACCCCGACGCCCGCTCGGTCACGTACTCCAACAACGCCGTCTTGCCCACGCCCGGCTCCCCGCGCAGCACCAGCACCCGGCTCTGCCCCTGGCGAACCGCCTCGAGCAGGCGGTCGAGCACCTCACACTCGCTGCGCCGGTCCTGCAACACCTCGTGCTCCTCCCAGAAACCTTTGCCCCCACCTATTCGGCGCCCAAGGTACACGGCGCCCACCGCCGGGCCAAATCGGCGCGCCGGCCGGCGAGCGCCCGGGACTGGCCACCCACACTGTGGCCTGGCGGATGCGAGCGGACTAAGGCGGCATGACACTCATTGCAGGCAAATCAGACCCGAAGGGAGCGATCAGGAAATGACGACACAGAATGCGGTAAAGGACCCCGTCACCTCGCCGAGGAAGGGCCGGAAGATCGGGGTGGTGAGCGAACTGAGTGTGTTTCTCAAGGTGAAACCGGGCCACGAGAAGCAAATCCGAGAGGTGTTCACGAGCGCTACCGGCGACCCCGACCGACTTGCGCAGGGCCAGAAGGTGCTGGAGTCCGTCGGCACCTTGCATGAGGCCAGACAGGTACTGTTTGACAACGACACGCGGCTCCTGATCGCTACCAGCTTCGATGGCGACTGGGACGTCTACATCGACGATTTCGCCAGGACGATGGTCCTCCAGGCATGGGCGACCTTCCTCATCCATTGCGAGGGTTACCCCGACGCGGCGGGCGTGGCCTCCCTCAGCTTGGACCAGCAAAAGGAGTTCCTTACCGAGCACCAGGTCACAGCGGCCAGATATGACAGGACGTACCCGGACGTCACCGTGAAGGAAATCCTGAAGGCGCTGCGCCTGCAGACGGTGTTTCAGCAGTTGCTCGACGAAGCGTCGAGCTGACCGACCGCCTGCCGCGCAGCGGCCAGAGGAGACAGCACCCATGACAACCGTCGCTCTACGTCCGCTCGAACTCGATGATATCCAGAACGGCGTTCTCCACCCCCGGCCGCTCCCGTACGTCGCGACCTATGTCCTGTTGCGTATCGGCGACCGTCGAGCGGGGCGCGAACTGCTGCGGCGCCTGATCCCGGACATCGCTTCCGCGGCCGACCCGACGAGCCCGGACAGCGATGCCTGGCTGAGCGTCGGCCTCACGTACCACGGCCTGAAGGCAATCGGCGTGCCGCAGGCTTCGCTCGACAGCTTCGCGCCCGAATTCCAGGAGGGCATGGCGGCGCGCGCGGTGCTGCTGGGCGACGTCGGCGAGAGCAGCCCGGTCCTTTGGGAAAAGCCGCTCGGGACACCGGATGTCCATGTCCTGCTGAACGCGATCTCGCCTGACACGTCTCGGCGCGACGACCTGCTCGAGCGCGCCCGCAAGGCGTCCCAGGATTTGCCCGGGGTCGAGGCGATCTATCGTCAGGACGCCTACTTGTTGCCGACCGGGCGGGAAGCCTTCGGCTTCAAGGACGGCATCAGCAATCCGGTAGTCGAGGGGAGCGGTATTGCCGGCACCAACCCCCAGGAGCGTGCCCTGAAGGCGGGCGAGTTCGTGCTGGGCTACATCGACGAGACGGATGTGTTGCCCCCGATGCCGCAGCCCGACGTGCTGGGCCGCAACGGCACCTATGTCGCCTTTCGCAAGCTCCACCAGCGCGTGGCGGCGTTGCGCCAGTATCTGCAGGCGCAGTCCTCCAGCGCGGAGGAGGAGGAACTGGTCGCCGCCAAGATGCTCGGGCGCTGGCGGAGTGGCGCGCCCCTGGCGCTCTCCCCGGAGCGGGATGACCCCGCGCTGGGAGCCGACCCCAGTCGCAACGACGACTTCCTTTACCACGGTGACGATCCCAGGGGCCTCCGCTGTCCGGTCGGCTCGCATGTCCGCCGGGCGAATCCGCGAGACGCGTTCAAAGACGAACTCATTGGGGTCAACCTCCTGCACCGCATGATTCGTCGTGGCACCAGCTATGGCCCGCCGCTTCCGGAAGGCGTCCTCGAGGACGATGGCGCCGAGCGGGGAACACTGTTCATCTTCGTGGGAGCCCATCTGAAGCGGCAGTTCGAGTTCGTCCAGACGCAGTGGGTCAACGCCGGCGTCTTCCTTGGGGCGCCCGAGGAGAAAGACCCGCTGGTTGGGTCGAACGACGGGAGCGGAATGTTCACGATTCCCCGCTCTCCGGTGCGGCGACGCCTGCACGGTCTGCAGCGCTTCACGGTCACCCGAGGAGGTGAGTACTGCTTTGTGCCCAGCCTGTCGGCACTGCGCTGGTTGAGCGAGTTGAAGGTCTGATTGTCGAAGGATACCGACCGCTTTCCGTGAGGAGGAAACGAAGATGCCAGACGCTTTTGTGAGGTATACCGCTGCTCTTGAGCAAGCAGACCCAGATTTTGACAACCATTTGCAAACGGTCATCGAAGAGACGAAGAAGTATGAACGGAGCTCGGTCGAGACCGAGGGACTCAAAAGGGCGGTGCGCGACGCCCATGCCAAAGGCTACGGGTTGGCAAGAGCAGAGGTGGAGATCCTGTCTGGACTTGCCCCTGAGTACGCACAGGGTGCCTACGCGCTGCCCGGTCGGCATGAGGCGCTGATCCGTTTCTCGAATGGCTCTGCCCACGCCGGAGCAGACGCTCTTCTTGGCAATCCCGTCGGCATGGGCCTGAAAATCTTGGGCATCGACGGCCAGACGCTGTTGGAAGACGAGCCGGACTCCCACACCTTCGACTACGCGCTCATCAACGCGCCGATTTTCTTCTGCAACACGGTGGAGCATTACCTGTTCATCCAGCAGTTGTTTCTGCACTTTGGGGCGTATGTTGGCAAGAAAGGTCAGCACCAATTTCTCCATGACTGGGTGACGGGCAGGGACACGCTGGCACCGGAGGATTGGGCGTGGGATGAACTGATGGCGTTCTTGTCAATCCTGCAGCGGGTTCACCCGGTCAACCTGTTGCTCTCCAGTTACTGGACGATGGGAGCGGTGCGCCACGGTGAGTATGTGGCCAAAGTGCGGGTGGCACCCCAGAAGGATTCTGCCGAGAAGGTGGTCCAGCGTCTGCTCGACCCGGCATCTGCCCCGGACATCTACCGTCCTGCACTGGTCGCGGAGTTGAAAGAGCGCCCCTACGAGTTCGAGCTGCAGGTCCAGTTGTGCGTGGACCTCGAGAAAATGCCCGTCGAGGACCTGACGGTGGAGTGGCCGGAACAGCTTTCGCCGTTTGTCACGGTGGCCAAGGTGCGCCTGCCGCAACAGGATATTTCGGGTGACGACAATCTGGAGCAGATGGATGCCACCTCGATCACTCCGTGGCACTGCCGTGAGGAGCACCGTCCGCTCGGCAACCTCATGCGCATGCGGAAAGAGGTGTACCGCCAGTCTTCGATTCTTCGTCACGCGCTGAACCACCAGGTTCGTCGAGAGCCCAACAACCTGGCTGAGGTCTTCGGCAACGTACCCGTCTAATTCTTACCGGACCGCTTTTCGAGACAGACACAGGAGGTTGAGATGGCAGACACTTCGACATCGGACCGTTACGAGCGCGGTCTGAAGAAGATGAGCGAGGTCTACGGAGTCGACGGTGGGGAGGTCGTCGAGCCCCTCCATGACCTCGGGCGCTACATGGTCGAGTTCCCCTACGGTGACATCTACAGCCGCGACGGTCTGGCCCTCCGCGACCGCGAGATCGCCACGACCGCCATGCTCACGGCACTGGGCCGGGAGCCCCAGCTTCGGGTCCACTTCGTCGCGGCGCTCAACGTTGGCCTCACAGTCGACGAACTCGAAGAGATCATCATCCACACGGTTATCTTTGCGGGCTTTCCCACCGCCATCAACGCGATGAACCTCCTTCACGCCGTGCTTTCGGAACGCAAAGGCACGAACGATGGCAATCGATAAACGTGATGTGACATTCAAGAGTGGCGACACCTTCGCCGCCGGTTGGTTCTTCCTGCCTGAGCACGCGGCCTCGGGGGCCCGTGTGCCCGGCGTGGCGATGGCGCACGGCGTGGGAGCAACCAAGGATATGTTCCTCGAACCGATTGCCCGCAGGTTCGCCGGCGTCGGCCTTGCCGTGTTGCTGTTCGACTACCGCTCGTTCGGTACCAGTGGCGGCGAGCCGCGCCAACGGGTCTTTCCCCGCGACCAGATCGAGGACTACCGCAGCGCCCTGACGTGGCTGTCGCTGCAGCAGCAGGTCGATGCCGATCGGCTTGGCATCTGGGGCACGAGTTTCGGCGGCGGTACCGTCCTCCACGTCGCCGCGTACGACCCTCGGGTCAAAGCGGTCGTGAGCCAGGTGGGCGCGATGGACCTCTACCACATAACCCTCGCCGCCCTGGGTGCGGAGCAGTTCGCCGCGCTCGAGCAAATGACCGTTCAAGAGCGCGTCCGGCACGCGACCGAGGGCGGCGAGGTGTACATCCCCGACATTGGAAAGCCCGGCGGTGGTCTTGCTCTGCAGACCGATCAGGAGAGCTGGGATTTCGCGCACGAGTCGGTCTCGCCGTCGTGGCGCAATCAGGTGACCGTGAGCTCGTTCGAGGCGATCCTCGAGCACGCGCCCGCGAGGTCGATCGAACTGATCGCGCCACGTCCGCTGCTCATGATTCTCGCCAAGGAGGACACGATCAGCTCGTCCGACCTGATCCGTGCCGCTTTCGCCCGAGCCGGCGAACCGAAGCGCCTCCTCGAAGTGGAGGGGGGTCACTACTCCGTGTATCCGTGGAGCAGAGGGCAGAGCGCCGACCAGGCGAGCCAGGCGGCCACGGAGTGGTTCGCCGAGCACCTCCTCCAAGCGGCAACGACCGGGCCGTCGCACACATAACGAGAGGAGTCAGCCATGAAGTTCCTGTTCGACGACGAGTCCTTCTCCTTCGAGACGCTGCGCACCACCGGTTTCGCCGCCTACGGAGGGGCCGACCTCGGCGAGGTCCTCACCACCGCCACCCGCATCGGGGAGGGTGACGAGGCCAGCTGGCACCAGGCGTGGAAGGCCACCGCGCAGCGGGTGGCGGAAATCGGCGAGCAGGCCCTCGCTTCCGGACACCGCGTCAGCGCCCGAGAAGCCCTGTTGCGGGCAGCGAACTACTATCGGACCGCCGGGGACTTCCTGCTCGAGCACCCGGCCACCGACCCGGAAATGACGTTGCTGTCCGCCGGCCAGCACGACACCTTCGCCGCTGCCGCCGCGCTGTTCGACACCCCGGTCCACGACGCGTCCATCCCGTATGAGGACACCACCCTGCCGGCCTACCTGTTCCTCGTCGACAACTCCGGCGCGGCGCGCCCCACCATCATCTACAACAGCGGATACGACTCCACCCGCGAGGAGTCCTACTTCGCCATCGCCGCCGCCGCGCTGCGCCGCGGATACAACGTCCTGGCCTTCGACGGGCCCGGACAGGGCGCCGCGCTGCGCGACCAGAAACTCGTCATGCGCCCCGACTGGGAAGCCGTG
>JAXDGI010000039.1:0-12556 GCA_034665145.1 Solirubrobacteraceae bacterium | reverse complement strand
CGCCGCCGATCCGCTGGCCGGACATCCAGTTGTCCTCGATGAACCGCACCACCGAACTCTGGCTCGTCGTCGTGCCGTCGACGAAGTTGCGGCGGCTGAACGGCGAGATGACCAGCAGGGGCTGACGCGGACCGTATCCGCACCGAGCCGGCTGACCCGACGGCGGCGGGTTGGTGCCACACCGGCCCGTCCCGGTCAGCGCGTCCACCGGCGTCTGGGACTGTGTCAGGGTGGGGCTCATCTGGTGGTCATACCAGCCGTCGCTGTCGTCGTAGGCGATGACCACGGCGGTGTTCTTCCAGCTCGACAGATGCTGCAGGTGGTTGATCGTGTTGACCAGGAAGTGCTGCTCGTCGATCGGATCGGAGTAGCCGGCGTGGCCGTCCTGGTACTCCGCAGCCTTCAGGTAGGAGACCGAGGGCAGGTTGCCGTTGTCGGCCGCGGCCCAGAAGTCCTTCAGGTCGTACTGGTGATTGGCCGGGTCCTGGTGACCGATCATCCCCACCGAGGTCGGCGGCAGGTGCTTGGGGTTGGCGGTGGAGGCGTAGTACTGAAACGGCTCGTGATGGGGGCTGTAGTCCTTGCTCGCCGCCCCGCCGACGTTCTGGTGCGTGCCGGTGCACACCGCCGACAGGTTGTCGCTGTTCGGCTGGCCGGACACGTAATTCGGGCTCGCAAATCCGCCCTGGAACCAGCCCCAGCTGACGTTGTGCTGGTTGAGCAGGTCACCGACATTCTGGCCACCCATCTGGATCGTGCTCGCCGCTGACCTGCCGTCCTGCGTCGCCGAACAGACGTCGTAGTTTGGGTCAGCGTCGCTGTAGGTCGTCCCCGAACCCTGCGGCTGCGGCGCGCCCGGGGTAGCCGCAGAGCTGCCCGGAGCCGCGGCGCACGGGACGCTCTTGTACACCGCAGTGGCGGGCCCACAGAGCGCGCCGTAGGTGTTACCGGCGGTCACGTTCATCGCGCCGGGGGTGGAAGGGCCGAAGGTATCGCTGTAGGAGTTGTCACTCATCGCGAAGTGCTGGGCGTAGTTCCACAGGCCCGTGACGGTGTTGCCGTCGTAGTAGTCCATGAACAGGTTCGGTGCGGTCTGGTAAGGTGGTGCGCAGCTCTAGTTGTTCGTGTTCTGGACGAACTTGTCCATTGCTCCGTTGTCGAAGGCCTGCTGCTCCTGCATGTAGCCGTGGCCCTGGTCGCAGGTCAACGCCTGGCTGCGATCCAGCCGCTGCGGGTTGGCGCTGTTGGGGTTGTTGGTCAGCAGCGGGCCCGAGAGCCCGTTCACGGTCGGCGTACCGGCCGAGGAATGGAACGTAGGTTCTCCTGACGGGTTGGTGGCGCGGGGGTAGGTCCCGAAATAATGGTCGAAGGAGACGTTCTCCTGGAATATGACGACCAGGTGCTTGATCGGGGTGCGGGTCGCGGCCCCGGCGCTCTGAGCATTCTGATCACGGGTCCGGCTCAGGCCGGCGCGGGCGGCGGTGCCGCGGCGCGACTGGACGGTCCGATGACTGCCGTGGCGGGCGCTGGCAGCACTCGCGACGGCGGCGACCGAGATCGTGATCGCCAGCGCGGCCAGCACCAGCGAAAGGCCAAATCTACGCTTGCGCGTCAATTGCAGCTCCTCGTTCTCGTGGCTATCGATGGTCCCGCGAGGCCGGGCGTCGGCCCCGTGCTGGCAGCCTGCCGGTCGCTGTCCGGGCGCGGGTGGCCGCGGCGTGACGGAGGTGTTATCGCGCCGTGAACGAGGTCGGCACGAGCTCGCTGGTCACCAGGCCATGCTCGGCCGTGACACCACTGATCAGCGGCCAGCAGTCCTGCATGCGCTTCGGCGTGTCGATAGCCACAACCAGAACAGGTGCCCCCCGCCGCAGCGACAACATCCGATCGGCGAACGGCGGCCGGTCGCCGTAGAAGCCGCGTATGCCCCGCAGCGTGGTCAGCCCGGCCAGCCCGGCCTCGCGCAGCCCGAGCACCAGCGCCGAGTGAATTGGTCGTCCGTCGTGGGCGGCGTCCTCCCGCACGTGCACGGTCAGCTTCTGCCAGTTGACCCGTCCGGTGTCGTCGTGGCTGGGCACGCCGATTGGCTCGCGCCCTACCCGTCCCGGGGCGCGAACGAGCTGCACGCGCTCGACCGTGGCCACCGGCGTATCGAGCAATCCGGCCAGTTGGGGGAGCGCGGCCGTGAGGACGGCGGCACCGCCGATGGCGATCAGCATCAGCGGCACGTCGCCGTTGCGGGCGAAAAAGCGCGCTCGGCGCCGTTGGCCGTGCAGGGTCCCGTCGACGGCCAGCAGGATCGAAGCCCCGGCCGCCCCGGCGGCGGCCAGGTGGTCGAGGGCCGTCACATAGCCGGCCTGGCCCTGGGCCCGGATCCGTCGACCGCCGTACAACGTGAGCTTGACGGGAGCCGACGCGTCAGCGGCATGTTCAAGCTGGGTCAGGTCGAGCCGCTCGAGCTCCGCCCCGTCGACCAGCAGAGCCCGTTCGAGCGTGATCAGGCCGGCACCCGCGGCCACGGTCTCAACCTCGTTCCGGGCGGCCTCGATCCGCTCGCTGGTGTCGATGGCGATCGAGACCGCGGGTAGGTTCTCCGAGGCGCTGAGCAGACGATCGGTGTGCAGGCGGTGGTGGGTACCAAAGCCATCGGCACCGCGCACCAGCACGCTGGTGTGAATGCGGTGGCGGGCGTAGACGTCGATCAGGCGGTCGGCCAGGAATACGTCCGCGATCCGCGCGCGCTCGCTGAAGTACACCGTCAGCTTCGCGCCCGGTGCCCTCATAGGGCCGTGCCCAGCGTCCGCCCCAGGGCCGCGAAGATCAATCCGGCGGCCAGGGAGACGATCAGGTTGCGCCACGCGGTGTTCAGCTCGCCGTCCTGCGCCGGGCGATGGCTCTCGAGCATCCAGGTCGAGAAGGTCGTGTAGGAGCCGATCGTCGCCGTACCGAGCAGCAGCGTGGTCTGCGCCGAGGCGTGTAATCCGGCCAGCAGGCCCAGGGCAAAGCAGCCGCCGACATTGACGACCAGAGTTCCGAACGGAAACGTGCTGGGCTGCCGTGCCTGGACGGCGCCGTCGACCAGGTAGCGGGCCACGCCGGCGCTCCCACCCAACACGAGGACGAGAATCGCGGTGATCACCAGGTCAGGCGCGCCCGTCGAACCGCGGCGGTTCCGATCATGACGCCGGCAAAGCCGGCGACCAGGCTGGCCGCGCCGTAGACGCCGGCCAGGAGCAGGTCTCCGCCGTCGATCATGCGCAGCAGCTCGAGCTGGAAGGTGGAGAATGTCGTCAGGCCTCCGCACAGTCCGGTCCCGAGAAACGGGCGCCGGTAGGCGGTCACGGGCAGGCGCTCCTGCAAACGGGTGACGAGGTAGCCGAGCAGTAGGCAGCCGGCGACGTTGACGGCGAAGGTCGCCCACGGCCAGTGGCCGGCCGGCGTCGGGAAGAGCTCACTGAGGCCCGTGCGCAGCCCGGCCCCAAGCGCCCCGCCGGCGAAGATGGCCAGCAGGACACGGCGGTCAGATGAGGCCGAGCTCGGCACGCGCGGACCTTACCGGCCTGCCAATCTTCATCTCAGTGTTCCATCTCGAACTCCGGCAGTTCCCGCACGTCGCCCGCGCCTTCAATTTGTCTCGGGAGGAACTCGACCGACGTTTTGCCCGGCCCTGGGTGACCGGGACCGAGATCGAGCACGAGGACCGCCGCTGGGCGCCAGGCAGGGCCAAGCTCGTCATCTTCGAGGCCCCGGAGCTCGGTCTCGAGCAACTGGGCCTCGGGCGCGGCTGGGCGGCGGTGGGCAAGAACGGGGTGGAGGTGACCGAGACCGTGCTGGCGCAAGCCGGCCGGGGCGCCGAGGGCCGCTCGACCCTCGAGATCGTCAAGGCGGCGATCCGCGACGGCGCCCGTACTCCGCTGGCCCTCACCGAGGTGCTCGAGCTCATCGCCGGCGAGTACCCCGCGTGGCGGCCCAGCGAGCAGCTGGCCATGGCCGAGCAGGCGGTGTGGGAGCTGCTTCACCAGGGAGGGATCGTGCTGCGGGGACCCGAGGGACCTGTCGCGTCCGAGCACTGGCCGGAGATCCTGCTCAGCTGGGGTACGTGGACCGGTCAGCCGGTCCAGGAACTGGTCCTCGAGGCCGCCTGACGAGCCCGTCCGGCCCGTGGGGCGGCCTTGGGCTCGATTGTGGGGGCCCCACGCGGCGCGTAGTCGATCCGGCTCTAGGCCACGACGCCGGCGATCAGCTGCTCGCGCTCGGTCTCGGAGGCGAACAGGAAGCGGTGCACCCGCAGCAGCCCCTCGATGTCGTGCACGTCGTCGTCGAGGTGGGGGACGAGCAGCAGGGGAGCGCCGCCGAGCTCGGCCCTCAGTCGCTCGACGCCGAGCCGGTCGCGGCGGGCCAGCACGTGGTAGTCGGCGAAGTTGGCCGCCACGCGCTGAGCCAGGTCGGCCTTAAGCTCCGTGCCCAGCTCGGCCACCACGTCGGCGGGCTCGGAGTCACCCAGGCGGTCGTGGTGAACGCGGTTGACGATCACGCCCGCGAAGGGCAGTCCGCTCTCGCTCAGCGTGCGCCGGAACCAGATCGCCTCTTCGATGGCCGCCGGCTGGGCCGAGGTGACAAGCAGGAACGCGGTCTGGGGTGAGTGCAGGAGGCGCTCGACCCCCTGGGCGCGCTCCTTGAAGTCGTCGGTCATGTCGCCGAGCAGGGAGAAGAAGGTCATCAGGTCAGAGAGGAGGTCCACGCCGGTCACCCGGCGCAGCGCGCCGAGGAAAGGCGCGGCGCCCCGGCCCAGCACCCGCATGCCCAGCCCCGTCGGACGCAGAAACGCCTTCAGGGCCCGGCCGTCGAGGAATGACGTCAGCCGCCCCGGCGCATCGAGGAAGTCCAGCGCGTTGCGCGACGGTGGTGTGTCGAGGACGAGGAGGTCGAAGTCGCCGTCGCGGGCCAGCTCGTAGAGCTTGGCCACGGCCGTGAACTCCTGCGAGCCGGAGACCGCGGTGGAGAGCTCGCCGTAGATCCGGTTGGCCTTGATCTCCTCGGCCCGCTCGGGGTCCTTGGCGATCCGCTCGATCAGCTCGTCAAAGGTCCGCTTGGGATCGAGCATCATCGCCCACAGCTCGCCCTTGACCTCGATGTTCCCGGCCAGCCGCTTGGGGTCGACCCGGGTCGGCTCGTTCTCAAGCTCATCGAGTCCGAGGGCGTTGGCCAGGCGCCGGGCCGGATCGATCGTCACGACCGCGACCTTGGCTCCCTGGGCCGCCATCCCGAGGGCGATCGCCGCCGACGTCGTCGTCTTGCCGACCCCGCCTGAGCCGCCGCACACGCAGATGCGCTTGTCGGCCAGTAGCTCGCCGACGCTCATGAGACCAGCTCGGCCGCGGCCGGCTCCCGCAACCCCCGGTCCAGCGCGTCGGCCAGGGTCTCGAGCTCGCCCGGTCCCATGTCCTCGGCGAACAGGTAGGGCAGCTCGACCAGCGGCTGGCCCAGGCCGCCGCTGAGGCGCTCGACCTCGGCGCTCTGGGACGCGGCCCGCGCCTGCTCGGAGACGGCGGCGCTGAGCGCGGCTCGCGCCTGGGGTCCGCTCGCGTGTTCGCGGGCGGCCATGAGCGCGGACCGTTCTCCCGGCGCGAAACGCTCGGGGTAGCGCGCGTTGACGATCACCGCGTCGAGGGGAAGCTGCTCGGCGGCCAGGGCGTCGCGCAGCCACAGGGTTTCGTTGACCGGCATCTCCTCGGCGGTGGTCACGGCGACCACGGCCGTGAAATCGCGGTCGGCGATCGTGGCGGCAATCGCCCGGCCCTGCTGGGCGATCGGTCCCACGCGGGCAATCTCGGCGAATGTGCGAGGCGTGCGGAGGATGCCCACGCCGTGACCGGCGGCGGGCGAGTCGACAATCACGAGGTCATAGGGGTTGGCGTCCTCGGTCCGGCGCCGATCCTGGGAGAGCTCCCACACCTTGCCTACGCTGAGCAGCTCGCGCATCCCCGGCGTCGCCATCGCGAAGGCCTGAAACAGGCGGCTTGACCCCAACGCCTGCCCGACCGGCCCGGTCTTGACCTTGAGGTACTCCTCCATGGCGTACTGCGGATCGACCGAGATCGTGAACAGCCGCTCGCCCAGCGCGACCTCGGCAAAGGTGTCTCCGCCCTGTCCGAAGGCCTGGCGAACCCGCTCCTGACTGGCCAGCTCAGCCACGATCGTGCGCAGCCCCCGACGGGCGGCCAGCACGCCCAGCGCGGTGGACACCGTCGACTTGCCGACGCCCCCCTTGCCGGTGACGAAGATGAGGCGACGCTCGAATAGACCGGGCACGGCAGTGGAAAATACTGCCATCGCGGTAGCCAACCTGCAGAGGATTCTGGGGTGCGCCTACGAATAGAGGCGCGTACGAGTCCTCTTAACGCAACGGAGCCATCGCTGATGTCCACCTGCAAGGTGATCACGCTCGCCAACCAGAAGGGTGGTGTAGCCAAGACAACGACCACGCTGAACCTCGCGGTGGCGTTCGCCGAGGAAGGACACCGCGTGCTCTGCTGCGACATGGATCCCCAGGGCAACCTGACCATGTCGCAGGGCATCGATCCGGACACGATCGAGAAGTCGATGTACGACGTGCTCGTCCATCACGTCTCGATCCGCGAGGTCATCCGCAAGCGGGAAATCGACGTGGCGTGTGCGTCGATAGACCTCGCGGGCGCGGAGATCGCGATGTCGACCATGATCGGTCGCGAGCGCTCGCTCGAGAAGGCGTTTCGCGAGATCCAGGACGACTACGACTTCATCTTCATCGATACCCCGCCGAGCCTCGGCCTGCTCACCATCAACGCCCTGACGGCGTCACACAAGGTGATCGTCCCCGTCCAATGCGAGTATCTGTCCATGCGCGGGCTCATCCAGCTCCAGAACACGCTGGCCATGATCCGGGAGAACCTGAACCCGAACGTGGAGATCGAGGGCATCCTGCCTACGATGGTCGACCTGCGCACGCTGCACGCCAAGGAGGCGATCGAGCTGCTCGAAGAGAACTTCGGGGACCGCGTGTTTGCATCGAGAATCCGCAAAACGGTGCGTTTTGCTGAGGCACCGGTCAAAGGCATGTCAGTGCTGAAGTACGATCCCGACGGTCTGGCCGCACTCGCCTACAGGCAGCTCGCCAAGGAGGTTCTCGCAAATGGCAACAAGTAAGCGCGCGAGCATGCGAGAAGGTCCGCTCGCCGACCTGTTCCGCAAGACCGCCGAGGACACGTCGGACCCGTCGACATCGACCCCGCGAGCCGCACCGTCCGCGGCCAAGGCCGAGGCCCCTGCGGCGGCGCCACCGGAGCCGGTCGTGGAGGAGACGCCGCCGGCATCGCCCGCGCCGCGCCGACGCCCGATGCCCCATCCGTCGTTCGAGTCGTTCGTCCCCGCCGACGAGCCCGCCCCCCGGCAGGTCCCCACGCCGCAGGAACGGCTCCGCCAGGCCTTCTCGGCCGACATTCCGGAGAACGTGCTCGAGGCGCCGCGTCAGACCCGGGAGCAGGGGCCACCGGCGCCCCCCGCCGACGTGTACGCCCGTCCCGACCGCCCCGCCGACGCATTTCCCGCCCCGGCCAGCCTCGGCCAGCCGGTGCTGCGCGTGGTCGGCGTTGGTGGCGCCGGCGTCAACGCGGTCAACCGCATGGTCGAGGCCGAGGTGGAGGGGGTCGAGTTTCTGGCCATCAACACCGACCTGCAGTCGTTGCAGCTGTCGGCGGCCCACGAGACCCTGCACATCGGCGACGGGATCACCCGCGGCCTCGGCTCCGGCTCAGATCCGGAGCTCGGCCGCCGCGCGGCCCGTGAGGAGTACGACCGGATCAAGGCCATGTTGCGCGGCGCCGACATGGTTTTCATCGCCGCCGGCGCCGGGGGCGGCACGGGCACCGGAGCGGCACCCGTGGTGGCCCAGATCGCCCGCGAGCTCGGCGCGCTGACCGTCGGCATCATCACCCGGCCCTTCCAGTTCGAGGGCTCTCGCCGCCGGGCTCAGGCCGAGGTGGGCATCGAGGCGCTGGCCGACGAGGTCGACACCCTGATCGTCGTCCCCAACAACCGGCTGTTGTCGGTGCTGGACCGTGGCGTCTCGATGGTCGAGGCCTTCCGGGTCGCCGACGACGTGCTGCGCCAGGGCGTGCAGGGCGTCTCGGACCTGGTCACCCTCCCCGGGCTCATCAACCTCGACTTCGCCGACGTGCGGACGATCATGTCCGATGCCGGCAACGCGCTGCTGGGGATCGGCATGGGCACCGGCGAGCGCCGGGCCATCGATGCCGCCGAGCAGGCGGTGGCCTCCCCGCTTCTGGAGACGAGTATGGAGGGCGCCCGTTCCATCCTGCTCTCGATCACCGGTGGCAACGACATCTCCCTGTGGGAGGTCAACGAGGCCGCCAAGGCGGTGGCCGAGGCTGCCCATCCCGACGCCAACATCATCTTCGGCGCCATGGTCGACGAGAAGCTCGATGATCAGGTCTGGGTCACGGTCGTGGCCACCGGATTCGGTGATCGCCCCCGGCGACGGCGCGAGGAGGAGTCCTTCGGCGCCCGTCTGCGCTCCGAGCCTCAGCCCGAGCGCAGCTTCCGCGAGCCGGCCGGGGAGCCCCGGGTCAGCCGAATGCGCGAGCGCTCGTCCCGCGAGCTGGACGTTCCGGAATTCATGCCCCGTCGCTGACGGTGTCAGCGGCGGGCTGACGATGCCAGCGGCGGGCTGACGCGCGGGCCCGAGCGGCTGCGCACACTTAGGGCGTGAAGCACACCTCCCCTGAGCTGGGCGTGGTGGCCGCTGGGCACCCGCTCAGCGCCACTGCGGGCGCCGATGTGCTGCGCGCCGGCGGCAACGCGGTCGACGCCGCCCTGGGCGCGATGCTGGCCTCATTCGCGTGCGAGCCGCTCCTGACGGGCCTTGGCGCCGGCGGATACATGCTCGTCGTCGCGCCTGGCCAGGCGCCGGCGCTGCTTGATTTCTTCGTGGAGGCGCCGGGACGTGAGACCGGGACCACGCCAAAGGCCGAGCTGCTGCCGGTCGAGATCTCCTTCGGCGACGCCGACCAGGTCTTTCACATCGGCGTGGCCTCGGTCGGGTGCTTTGGCCTGCCCGCCGGAATCGCCGAGGCCTGGCGACGCTTTGGCAGCGTACCGCTCGACCAGCTGGCCGGCCCCGCCGCGGCCCTGGCCCGCAACGGGGTGCAGATCACCACAGAGCAGGACTACATCATCCAGCTGCTGGGCGGGATTGTCACCTCGACGCCGGAGGCGCGGGCCCTGTTCGCTCCGCGGGGCACGTTGCTGCGCACCGGCGAGCGGATGTATCAGCCGGAGCTGGGCGAGGCGATCGAACGACTCGGCCGGGATGGTGCGCGGCCGTTCTATGCGGGCGACGTGGGAACGGCGATCGCCGCCTGGGTGACGGAGCGCGGTGGGATCCTGGCCAAGGCTGATCTCCAGGCCTACGAGGTCATCGACCGCGAGCCCTTATCGGTCGGCTACCGCGGCCGCGAGGTGCTCACCAACCCGCCGCCGTCGGCCGGGGGGATTCTCATCGCTCGTGCCCTGGCCATGCTCGGCCAGACGCCAGGTCCGCCCAGCGTGGGCCAGATCGTCGAGGTGATGGAGCGCACGCAGCGCGAGCGCACGCCCGAATTCATCGCCGGGCTGGAGGATTCCGCGTTCGTGGAACGCTTCCTGGCCGGCCCGCTGGGATCGACCACCCACATCGCTGTGCTCGACGCTGAGGGCTGGGCCTGTTCGGTGACCTGCTCCAACGGATCCGCCTCAGGCGTGATCGTGCCCGGTACCGGTGTGCACCTCAACAACATGCTCGGTGAGCAGGACCTCAATCCGCAGGGCTTTCACCAACACCGTCCAGGGCGGCGGATTCCGAGCATGATGTCGCCGACCGTCGTGCTCAACGACGGCGTGACCGAGCTGGCCGTGGGCAGCGCCGGCTCCAACCGCATCCGCTCAGCCATTCTGCAGACGATCGTGCGCTCCATCGACGAGGGCAGGCGGGCCGCCGAGGCCGTCGACGCGCCGCGCGTGCACTTCGAGGACGGGGTCGTCTACGCCGAGCCGGGCATCAATCTGGGGGAGTTCCAGGCCGGCCCACATGCCGTCGCGCCGTTCCGCGCCCGCAATCTGTTCTTCGGCGGCGTCCAGGCCGCGGCGCGGGAGCCAGGCGGGCGGTTTTCCGGCGGAGGGGACTCCCGGCGAGGCGGAGCGTCGATCGTGGTCTCAAAATGAGGTGCACGGTCACGGTCCGACGGAGCGCGAGGCGCCGCCGCCAGCGTGTCATCGCCGCCCTCCTGGTGGCCGCGGCGAGCGCGGCGGCGGGGTGTGGGCTCAACGTCCAGTCGGCCGACCTGTTCCTACTCACCCGCACGGGCCCGGGCTCCAAGCTCACGCTCGAGGTCAACGACGGCGGGACGATCCGCTGCAACGGGGGCCATGCCCACGCGATCTCCAGCGCGCGGCTCATCGTCGCCCGTGACCTTGCCGACAGTCTCGCCACCGACGCCCAGCACGGCCTCCACCTGGCCACGGCGCCCGGGTCGATCTACCGCTTCCGAATCGACCTCGAGCAGGGGGTCATCCGCTTTTCTGACCGCGACACCCCGGGGCATCCCAATCTGGCCCACGCCGTCTTGTTCGCCACCCAGGTCGCCGGTCAGGTGTGCGGACTCAGCGGCTGAGGGCGATCCGGGTAAGCGTTTTGCCACTCAGCGCTCCGCCTCGGCAGCCACTACCCTTCCCGCGGTCATGATCGCCCTCGCTGCCACGCACACCCTCGTTACCACGTTCCAGGCCATCGTGCTCGGTGTCCTGCAGGGTGCTACTGAGCTGTTCCCGATCTCCAGCCTGGGACACACCGTCCTGTTCCCGACCCTGTTTCGCTGGCACAACATCGTGGTCTGGCAGTCCCAGCCCGAGTCGCCGTGGCTGGCCTTCGTGGTCATGCTTCATGTGGGCAGCGCGATCGGACTGCTCATCTACTTCTGGCGCGACTGGCTGGCCATCATCGGCGCCTTCTTCGCCACGCTGCGCAAGCGCAGGATCGAGACTCCGACCGAGCGTCTGGCCTGGCTGATCATCTGCGCGACGATTCCGGTCGGGATCCTCGGCCTCTTGCTCGAGCACGCCGTGCGCACCGCCCTGGCCAAGCCGCTGGCCGCGGCCATCTTCCTGATTGTCAACGGCTGCATCCTGCTGGCCGCCGAGCGCTACCGCCGCCGGGCCGAGGTGCGGGAGCTGGCTGCGCGTGAGGGCCTGAACCCCCAGGGTGCCCGGCGCCTGGACACGCTGGAGCTCCGCGAGGCCGGTGTCATCGGCGTGGCCCAGTCGACCGCGCTCATCGCCGGTATCAGCCGAGATGGCGTGGTCATGACCGCCGGGCTGACCCGCGGCCTGGACAACGCCGACGCGGCCCGCTTCGCCTTCCTTCTGGCGACGCCGCCAATCCTGGCCGCCGGCATCCTCAAGTTCTCTGATCTGACCGGTCCCCACGGCAATGGAGTGCGGGGTCCGGCCATCATCGCCGCTGTGTTCGCGGCCATTACGGCCGTCATCACGGTGCACTTCCTCACCAAGTACTTCGAGCGCGGGAACCTGCGCCCTTTTGGGATCTACTGCATCGTGTTCGGGCTCTTCATGGTCCTGTTCACGATCATTGTCGGCGCGCCGTAGGCGCTCAGCCGAAGCGGACCTTCCCGTTGGACCGCGCCCGGGCCTGGGCGCGATCGACGAAATCCAGGCGTTTGGTCGCGGCCCGGAACAGCCGCGCGACGAGCCGCAGCCGGGCGTTCTCCGAGCGCAGGTCGAGGAGACCCTGCTTGGCGTCGAGGCCGAAGTCGACCGTGGCGGCCATCGCGTAGGCCGTCAGCGAGTCGAGCTCGGCCTGGTCGAGCTCCCGGTCGGTCGCGCGCCGGACCAGGTCGGCGTACGCGGCCTGTGCACTCGCCC
This sequence comes from Solirubrobacteraceae bacterium, assembly GCA_034665145.1. GTDB lineage: Bacteria > Actinomycetota > Thermoleophilia > Solirubrobacterales > Solirubrobacteraceae > Palsa-465. The sequence continues at coordinate 583 of JAXDGI010000039.1, read as the reverse complement.
CCAGGGCGACGTCGGGCTGCTCGGCGCGGTCCTGGAGGAACTCGACAATGCCGGCCGGATAGGGGAGATGGGCCTGACGCTCGAGGACGCGGATCGGGCGGGTGCCGCGCGCGAGCAGGTTCATGCGGCCATCCTCGGTCTGGTCGAGGACCTTCTCGATGACCATCGCGCAGCCGACGTCGCGTAGGCCATCATCGGAGAGCCAGACGATCCCGAACTCATCCTCGGTGGCCAGGCAGCGGCTCATCATCGCCTTGTAGCGCTGCTCGAAGATGTGCAGGGGCACCATTTCACCGGGCAGGGCGACGAGGCCGAGCGGAAACAAGGGGAACTCGCTGGCCACCGGGTCGGGCATGGCAAAAGTCTAGGCCCGGGACCGGTCTCTACGGTCAGCGCCCGGAGGGCGAACCGGGAGCGGCGGGCGGCGAGGAGCAGCTAGTGTCGTGAATCGGAAATTCGTGAGCAGCCTCGGGAGTGGCTGGGCGTGGCTGGCGGACGGCGATGACCCAAGTCGTACTGGTGGTCCGGCGGGGTCATCGCCGTCAGTCAGGCGCGTCCAGACGCCGCGAGACTGCCACCGAAT
>JAXDGI010000038.1:0-42253 GCA_034665145.1 Solirubrobacteraceae bacterium | reverse complement strand
GCCGGCGCGCAGCCCCTCGCGGAGCGCCGGCACCGCTTCATCGTGCGCCGCTCTCGCCCACGGGCAGCCAAACGGCCAGCCGGAACCCTTCGCCATCCGCGATCACACCGGCGTCCACCCGGCCATGCAAGGCCCGAGCCCGCTCGCGCAGGCCGGCCAGGCCGTGACCACCCGCGCCTCCGCGGCCGTCTCCGGCCCCGATCTCGTTGAGGCTTCCTCCCCGCTCGCGGCCCCCATCATCGATCACCTCGACCGAGGCGTTGGCCAGCCCGGCCGCGACCCGAACCGTGCACCGGCTGGCGCCGCTGTGGCGGATCACATTCGTCGCGCCTTCGCGGACCGTCCAGGCCAGGACCGCCTCCACGTCGGGGGCGAGCGTCACCGAGGGACGCACGACATCGGCCTCGATGCCCGCGGCGGACAATGCCAGCCGCGCGCCGGCCAGCTCTCCGTCGAGGGTCGGCTGCCGGTAGCCGCTGACGGCCAGGCGGACCTCGCCCAGAGCCTGGCGGGCCACATCCTCCACCTCCCCCACCTCCTGGACGGCGCGCTCGGGCGAGCCAGGCAGTAGCTTGCCGGCCAGCTCGGCCTTGAGCGCGATCACCGACAAGGTGTGGCCGAGCAGATCATGCAGGTCGCGGGCAAAGCGCTCGCGCTCCTCGGCCACCGCCACCCGGGCCAGCTCCGCGCGGGCCGCCAGGAGCTCCGCGTTGCGTACACGCAGATCGCGCATCAACACCATCAGGAGGCCGATGCCGATCGTGCTCGCGCCGTAGCCGAAGGCCCCCCCGGCCCCACCGCCGCCGAGCAGACAGCACGCCGCGGCCAGGAGCGTGAGGGAGAGGACCGAGGGGAAGCTGTAGCGCGGGGGAACAATGACCGCCGCGCAGGCGGCACAGTAGGTGAACAAAAAGCCCCACGCCGGGCGATCGAGCACCGTGAGCAGCACAGCGATGAGAACCAGGATGAGGCCGACCGATTGCGTGAGCAGGGTCTGTCGAACGCCGAAGGCGTTGAAGACCAGCCACACGTAGGCGACGACGAACAGCGCGGTTCCGCCGATGGCCAGAAGGTGCCCGAGGGCCGGCCCCCTGTTGGTGACCGCGTCGATCAGTGGAAAGACGATGAAGGCAAGCCAGACGAGCGCCGCTGGCAGACCGAAGCGCCCCTGAGGCCGGCCCCGCCTCCAGGCGAGCGGGTGTCCGGCCGCGTCGGCCCCCGCCCGCGGATCGGGGCCAAGAATCGACCCCGGGGCCGAGCCGGGAAACGCGTCTTCGGCCGAGCCGGAAAACGCGTTGTCGACCGGCCCAGGACACGCGTCCTCGGCCAAGCCGGGAAACGCGTCCTCGGCCGGACCGGGAAACGCGTCCGGTGTCATGCCACCTCGCCCTGCGGCTGGCGCAGGAATCGGAACATCAGCCACACGCCCACGACGGTCCAGATGGCCAGGGTGCGCAGGTCGTGGCCATTGATGGCCGCGCCGGAAACGCGGGGATCAAACGCGTGCTGGAGCCCGTCGGCGAGGGGCTTGATCGGGAACACGTCGGCGATCTGCTTGAGCGTGCTGGGCAGCGTATCGGTCGGAAACCACACGTTGGAGATGAAGGTCAGTGGCAGGACGGCCAGGTTGACCACCACTGGCCCCGCCTCCGCGTTGGGAATGAACCGGGTGATGCCGATCCCGATCGTGGTGAACGCGGCCGTGCCGAGAAGCAGGGTCAAGATCAGTCCGGGCAGCGCGCCGGCCCGGAAGGACAGACCCCACACCGCCGCACCAAGACCGAGCACGACGATGGTCATGGCCAGCATGATCAGGCATGCCGACACGATCCGTGCGGCCACATAGGCCCAATGCGGCAGGGGTGTCCCCTGCATGCGCTTGAGCACGCCCTCGTCGCGCAGGATGGCCGTCGATATGGCCAGGTTGACGAACGTGGTGGCGATCACTCCGTAGGCCAGGATGCCGGGAACGAAGAAGTCGTTATAGGGGATTCCGTGACCCGGCAGGGTGCGAGCGTTGTCGAGACTGGCGAAGATGACCAGGAACATGATCGGGAACACGAAGGTGAAGATCCCCCGTCCCCGGTTGCGCCAGTAGGCCCGCTGCTCGTAGCGGATTTGCCAGGCGACGAGCCCCAGATCTCGCTGCCCCGTGGAGCGCGGGACCGCGCCGGCCCCTGATGCGCCCGCCTGCCCGACGGTACTCATGCCAATGCCTCCTGGGTGGTCGCCGCGTCGGATGATTCCGCGCCGGTCAGCTCGAGATAGATGTCCTCGAGCGTGGGTTGGGTGACAGAGAAATGCTCGAGCTCAATCGCGCGCTCCAGCGCCCAGCCGGTCAGGGCATGGGCGGCCTGCACCGGCCCACGGGTGCGAATGAGGACCCGGTCGCCGTCGATGACCCGGTCCGAGGACGGCACTTCGGGCACATCGCCCAGTGACCAGCCCGCGGGGAGGATGAACCGGATCTCGGCCGGGCGCACATCGCGACCGCCAAGTTCATCGGGGCGGCCCATGGCGATGATCTCCCCCGCGCGCATGACCGCCACGCGGTCCGCGAGGTACTGGGCCTCATCCATGAAGTGCGTCGTGAGAAAGATCGTCTTACCCAGCTCGCAGAGCGAGCGGATCGTCGACCAGGCCTGGCGGCGTGCGGCGGGGTCAAAACCCGTGGTCGGCTCATCCAGGAAGATCAGCTCAGGCTCGCCGACCAGCGCCAGGGCGAGGTCGAGCCGGCGTCGCTGGCCGCCGGAGAGCTTGTTGGCGCGCGTATCGCGCTTCTCGGTCAGCTCCACGAGCTCGAGGACCGCGCCCACGCCCCGGCGACGCACGTGGTAGCGGCCGTACATCTCGACCAGTTCGGCCACGGTGAGGTCAGTCTGCACACCGCACTGCTGCAACACGATGCCCACCTGCTCGCGCATCTCGCGCGCCCCGTCGGCAGGGTCGAAGCCCAGCACGCGGGCCTCCCCTGTCGTTCGGGTGCGGTACCCCTCAAGGATCTCGACGGTAGTCGTCTTGCCCGCTCCGTTGGGACCGAGCAGGCAGAAGACCTCGCCGCGGCGCACCTCGAAGCTCACGCCCCGGACCGCCTCGATATCCCCATAGGCCTTGCCCAGATCGCGCACCTCGATGGCGAGTCCGTCGCTGTGTATGTGGGCTGTAGTCATGCCGGTCAGCCTACGGCCGCCGACCGGCGCGTGTAAGTGGTGCGCGGCGCAAATCGGCCGTGACGTTTGTCACCCCACACCCCGGGTTTCCGCCAGCGCCGGCACCGGATACCGACCCCATGAGCTCCGGCCGCCGGCAGCCTCACACGACGCTCACAGAGCTTCGTCTACTTTTTGCCCCGTGACCGGCCCACCGGATGTCCGCGCTGGCGTGCGCGTCGACGGGCCACGCCGGATGCCCACCCTGCCCCGCGTGTTGCGCGGGCGGATGGGCGTGCTGGCCATCATCTGCTGCGGGCTGGCCTGTGCCGCCGTGGAGCAGCACATGATCGGCTGGAATGAGCTCAGCCATTTCGCCCAGGTCCGCGCGTTTGACCATGGGACGCCGATCATCGACCCGTATCACCACACGACCGGTGACCGCGCGGTCTACCGCGGACACTTCTACTCCGACAAGGCGCCGGGCCTGGGCTTTGTCCTCGTGCCCGTCTACCACCTGGCGCGAGCCGTGGGGCTTGTCATGCCATCGGGAATCGGGACAGTGCACCTGCTGGCCCTGTTCGGCTGTGTCCTGCCCGTCGTGATCATGCTGCTGCTCGCCTACCGCCTGGTCGAGCGCCGCGACCCCGGGCTGGGGGCTGCCGTGGGCGTCATGCTTGGCTTCGGCACCCTCCTGCTGCCGTTTGCCACGATTCTCTTCTCGCACGTGCTGTCTACCGCGCTGGGATTTGCCGCGTTCTATCTGCTCTGGCGCGCCCGCGAGCGCGGCGGCACGCACCTGGGGATGACGTTGGCGGCCGGGGTCCTGGCCGGGTATGCGATCGGCACCGAATACCCCCTGGCCCTGCTGGCGGGGCTGCTGGGAATCCTCGTGGCCTGGCGCCGCGACCCGGTCCGACCCGTGCTCGCCTATACCGCGGGTCTCATCGCCGGGCTGATTCCCCTACTGGCCTACGACTGGTGGGCGTTTGGCTCACCCCTTCACCTCTCCTACTCCTATGTCACGGCCAACTCGAGCGGAGTTCTCGGGCTCGGGGCGCCGAGTCTGCGTAGCGCTCTGGCCCTCCTCATCTCGGGGCGGGGGCTGTTCGTCGTCACCCCGGTCACGGCGGCGGCGATCGCGGGAATCGTCGTCCTGTTTCGCGAGCGGCGGCGCGTCGAGGCGATCGTTCCCGCCGTGGTGGCCGGCGCCTACTTCGCCTACAACGCCTGCTACTACCTGCCATTCGGTGGGTGGGTGCCGGGGCCGCGGTTCTTGATCACCGTCCTGCCCTTCCTCGCCGTGCCGTTGACCGCCGCGTACCGGAAGGCACCACTGGCCACGCTCTCGCTGGCGCTGATCTCAGCCGCGACGATGATCACGGCGACGATCACCCAGCCCCTGTTGCCGGTGACCTCGCCCACCGACACCTGGTGGAAGCTGCTCGGACGTGGAACGCTGGGCACGCACGGCGCCACCATCACGCTGTTTGCCATCTTCACCGCGCTGGCCCTCGCCGCCGGGGCGCGGGCCACGCCCCGGCTCCGCGTGACCCGCGTTGACCTCGAGCTGACGGTGGTTGCGGTGGGCACCTGGTTTGCCATGGAGAGCGGGGCTCCGCCGCTGCTCGCGCATGTCGCCATCTCCGAGGTCTCCTGGGGTCTGATCGTGCTACTCGTGCTCGCGATCGCGCTGACCGCCATCGCCACCTTCGTGGCCCGCGGGCGGCAACTCGCGCTGCTGGCCGGCGTCCCGCTCGTCGTGCTCGCGCCGTGGTGGTTTCAGCACCCGACGCTCATGTTCTGCCTCGCCGCCCTGGCGCTCGGGTCGCTGCTCGCGTTTGTCCGGCCGCCCCGGCTGGTCGCATCGAAGTAGCGCGACCACGCCGGCACCGCGTCCTAAGCGCTCCAGCTCTCGAGCACGCTCGTCTCACGCTCGTGCCCGAGCACCCCCACCCCGGCTGCGGGTAGCTTGAAGCGCGCGCCCCCACTCACCTCCATCTCCAGCCACCGCGCGGTGAGGACGCGCAGGACGTGGCCGTGGGCGAAGCACAGTCCCAGCCCGTCGATCGTGGTGAAGCGGTCCAGAACGCGGTCGACCCGCGCGCCGATGTCGGCCGGAGATTCACCCTCGGGACAGCCATCACGCCACAGGTTCCAATCCGGATCGAGCTCTCTGATCTGCGGGGTGGTGAGTCCCTCGTAACGACCATAGTCCCACTCGACGAGGTCGCGACACGGCTCGGCGACGTCGGAGAAACCGGCCAGCTCACACGTCTGCCGGGCCCGCCGCAGGGGGCTGCACAGCACCAGCTCGAACCCCTGCGCTTCCAGACGGGGCGCAAGCGCGGCGGCGGCCCGGCGGCCGGCCTCGGTCAAGGGGAGGTCGGTGTGCGAGGTGTGCTGACCGCTCCGGCTCCACTCGGTCTCGCCGTGCCGGACGATGAACAGGCGCTCAGCCAACGTGAATCGGAGGCTCCAGATCGCCTCCGGTGCGCTCGATCGCCCGCACCTTGGCCCGGCGGCGGACGTGGCGCTCCTCTGTGGACAGCGATGCGCGCAAGAAGGCGGTGACGATCTGCGCGGCCACCTCGACACCGACCACACGGCCGCCCAGGCAGAGCACGTTGACGTCGTCATGCTCGACGGCCTGATGGGCCGTGTAGGTGTCATGGATCGTGGCCGCCCGCACGCCGTAGATCTTGCCTGCCGCCACCGATACGCCGGCGCCCGACCCACACACGATGATTCCCCGCTCCGCCCGCCCGCCCGCCACCGCCAGCCCAACCTCGAGTGCCTTGTCGGGGTAATCGATCGGCTCCGGGGAGTCGGTGCCCAGATCGAGCACGTCGTGCCCGTCGGCGACGATCAGCGACAGCAGGCGCGGGCGCAGAACGAAGCCCGCATGATCAAAGCCGCAGGCGACGATCATGAGCCGGCTTTCGAGGGTGCGTGGAGATCGTGTGTGGAAGCGGTCACCGCTGCATCAGCGACTTCGTGGAGGGCGAGCAAGGCCGCGCCCAGCACTCCGGCGCGCACGCCGTGGCGGGCCAGACGAATCCGGGTCTTCGAACCCAAACCGGGCAGGACGTATCCGGCGGCGATCCGCTCGGCGGGGCCAAGGAGAAGATCGCCGGCCCGGGCGGCCCCACCGCCGATCACGACTTCCTCCGGATCGAAGGTGTTGATCGCGTTGGCAATCCCGATCCCCAGCCGCTCGCCCCACATCTCCACCGTGGCCGCGGCGACCTCATCCCCGTCGCGGGCCGCCTGTACCGCCTGCTCGCCGGTCACCTTGCCGTCCTTATCCAGCAGCCTGGCCAGCGCCGAGTCGGGATGGTCGTGGGCGGACTCGGTGGCCAGCCGGTCAAGGGCATGCCCGGCGGCTGCGTACTCCAACGATCCCTTCTGGGGGAAATCCCCCGGCGAGGGAATGTGCCCGTCCAGCCTGGTCCCGATCAGTGTGTGGCCGAACTCCCCCGCGCCGCCGGTCGCCCCCCGGTAGATACGCCCCCCCAGGACCAGGCCACCGCCCACGCCGGTGCCGACGGTGATCATGACCAGGTCCCGGGCGACCATCTTCAGGTCTTCGTCGTGGGCCTCGGCCAGCGCGGCCACGGTCGCGTCGTTGTCGACGAACACCGGCACCCCGATCCGCTCGCCGAGCACGTCGCGCAGAGGCACGTCGGCCAGCGGGATGTTGGCCGAAGAGACAACCCGCCCGGTTTCGAACTCCACGACCGACGGGACGCCGATCCCCACCCCCTCCAGGTGATCGCCCCGCGCCTTCTCGATCATCGCCGCCAGTTGGTCGACGACAGCCGCGGAGTCGGATCCCGCGGTCGCCTCGAGCATCGACTCCCCCAGCTCGCCACCGGCCAGCCGGGCCACGGCCACCTTGGTCCCACCGAGATCGACCCCGATGACCTCGGTCATCGAGTCAGCCCCTGTGCGGCCTCCGCATCGAGCAGCACCGTCAGCCGCTCGGCGTGCGGCGCCAGCATCGAGCTTGGCACGTGCGGGTCGGGCCGGGCGCCGGCGGCGAAGGCCTTTGCCACGGCCTCGGCCTTGGAGCCCCCGGAGGCAAGGAGAGCAATCTGCCGGCTGGCGCTCAGCGCGGGGAAGGTGAGGGTGATCCGGGGCACGAACGGCTCCAGGCCGGCCTCGGGCACACCGACAACGAGACGCTCGGTGACCGACAGGGACTCCTGGTCGGGAAACAAGGAGGCGGTGTGGCCATCTGACCCGATTCCCAGGAGGACGAGATCAAAACGCGGGGGCCCGGCGCCGCGCAGCTCGCGCTCGTAGTCGTCCGCGCCCTCCTCCGGGCCAAGCTCACCCTTCATGCGACGCACCGGCGATAGGTCGGACAGCCGGGCCAGCGGATCGAGCAGAGACTCCTTGATCATGTGGTAGTTGGAGCGCTCGTCATCGGGCTCGACGCAGCGTTCATCGCCAAGCCAGAATGTCGTGCGGGAGAGGTCGAGGCCGACCGCCTCGACGGTGTCGACGAAGCTTGTGTAGGCCGCCTTCGGTGTCGAGCCGCCGGCCAGGACGATGTGGCCGCCCCCGATCGCCGCTGCGACCATCAGCGCCGCGGCCGCCCGCGCCGGATCCTCCAGCACCTCCAAATCGACGCTCACGCGGCCAGCTCCAAATCGACGCTCACGCTCCGCGCTCCGGCGCGACCCTCAGCACAGGTACCCGCTCACGCCGGGCAGAGCTCCCGGGCCGCCCGCAAGGCCGCCGGATACGTGGGATCGCGTAGAAGGGCCTGGCGGACGCCCTCACCGAGGATTCCCCCTTCCCCGCGCGAGGCTCCTAGGATCTTCCAGCGGCGCTCCTCGCCGTCCGGGTTGGTCTCGTCGGCGTCCAGGCCACCTCGGCCGCGATCCAGCGACAGGCGCAGACCGGGCTCGCAGGCCACGGTGACCCCGCCCAACCCGGGGGATGTCTGGGCCCGGTTGCGCAGCCGGAGCTCCACCTCGCCGTCGGGACGATCGACCGAGCCCGACAGGCTCTCGCCGGGGGTTCCGGACAGAGGGGCACGCTGCCAGTGCAGGCGCGAGGCGAGCCAGCCGGCCAGCAGCAGGCCGCTCGCGGTCGACGTCTCCTGATGGCGGATCTCAAGCTCCGAGACGACGCGCAGCGCGGGCGCGCGTTCCCGCAGGTCGAAGCTGGCGGCCAGGCGCTCACGCCAGGGAGTTGTGCGCAGCCAGGCCAGATCGACGACGTACACGCGGTCACAGAGCGAGGAGGCACGCTCGAAGGCCTGGGCGGGATCGGGCAGATCGTCGGAGTCGAGCAGGATCACGTCGGTCACCGGCAGCAGTCGTTGCACGGCCTCCGCGTAGCCGTGAGGAGACCAGACGATGGTCGGCATCTCGGAGATGAGGATGGGGTCGACGACGGTGTCCAGGGCCTCAAGGTGCTCGGGCCCGAGATCGAGCTCGATCTGTTCGCGGACGACGCCGATCTTGCCCGCCCCTGGTTCCTCGTAGCTGACGGTGGCCACGGCGTCGAGCGTGGTCCGTCCGGGCTCCACCGTGCAGAGGATGGTTCGCGAGGCCTGGTAGCGCCCCACCCGTTCGAGCCGGTTGGCCACCTCGCCCTTCCAGTCACGATCGACGATGACGACGAGATTGAGGACGCGGGCCGGGATCAGGGCCTCGTTCTCGGCGTGGCGGGTGCGCAACAGCCAGCGCAGCGCCGCCTCGATCGCATCTGGATCGGTGTCCTGCTCAGACCAGACGTCCTCGCTCACAGCCGGCGCCACCTCCGGTCGTCGGTCACGAGCTGGTTGGCCTCCTCCGGTCCCGCGCTCCCGGCCGGGTACTGGGGGATGGGCGACGTGGTGTCCTGTTCCCAGGCCGTGAGAATGGGATCGATGATCCCCCACAGGGCCTCAATCTCGTCGTTGCGCGTGAACAGCGTCGCGTCCCCGCGCATGGCGTCGAGGATGAGCCTCTCATAGGCCTCGGGCGACTCGGACAAAAACGAGGTGCCGTAGCGAAAGTCCATGTTCACGGGTCGGATGCGCATGCGGGGACCGGGGATCTTGGCCCCGATCGACACCGAGACGCCCTCGTCGGGCTGCAACGTGAAGACGATCTGGTTGGCCTGAATACCGACCGAGCCCTGACTCTGAAGGGCGATGTGCGGCACCGGCTTGAGGATCACCGCGATTTCCGTCACCTTGCGGGCCATCCGTTTGCCCGTCCGCAGGTAAAACGGCACGCCGGCCCAGCGCCAGTTGGACACGTGCAGGCGCAGGGCGGCATAGGTCGGCGTGCGGGAGTCGGGGGCCACCCCGGGCTCCTCGAGATAACCCGGAACCTTTTCGCCACCGGCAACGCCCGAGGCGTATTGCGCCCGGACGGTCATGCTGGCCACGTCCTCCACCAGCGGGGGCACGATCGCCTCCAGGACCTTGAGCTTCTCGTCACGCAGACGATCGGCGTCGAAGGCGGTCGGCGGCTCCATGGCCAGGAGGGCGAGGAGTTGCAGCATGTGATTCTGGACAAGGTCGCGCAGCGCGCCCGCGCCCTCGTAATAGCCGGCCCGACCGCCGATGCCGATGTCCTCAGCGGCGGTGATCTGCACGTGGTCGATGTAGTTGCGGTTCCAGACCGGTTCGAACAGGGCGTTGGCGAAGCGCAGCGCCATGAGGTTCTGCACGGTCTCCTTGCCCAGGTAGTGGTCGATGCGGAAGATCTGCGGCTCGTCGAACACCTCGAGCAGCTGCGCGTTGAGCTTGCGCGCCGACGCCAGGTCATAGCCGAAGGGCTTTTCGATCACGACCCGGACCTCGACCTCATCGTCACGAGCCAGGCCGGCCTCGCCGAGCTTGCCGGCGATCAGCGGAAAGAACTCAGGCGCGGTCGACAGGTAGAAGACACGGTTCAGACGCCGGCCGGCGTCCTCGTCGAACTCCTTGAGGGTGCGCACCAGATCGCCATAGACCCCGTCGTTGTCGAAATCGCCCTGGACGTAGCGCATGTTCTCCACCAGCCCCTCCAGCACGTCGGGATCGGGCTTGCGGCGCGAATAGCGTTGAATCGAGTCCAGCGCGGCGTCGCGAAAGTCCTCGTGCTCTTGGTCGCGCCGCCCGACGCCGACCAGCTCGAAGCGCTCGGGGAGCTGGCCCTCATGAGCCAGGTTGTAGAGGGCGGGCAGGAGCTTGCGGTGGGCAAGATCCCCAGTGGCCCCGAAGATGATCAACGACGTTGGGTGGACGGGCAGCCGCTCGAGCCCCTCGCTCAGGGGGTTCTCCTGATCGACGTGGAGCGCGTCGGTGGGCGTGGTCATGTCACACCCGCGGAGCGGTCTTCACCGCGTGGCCGCCGAACTGGTTGCGTAGGGCGGCGACCATGCGCGCTGAATAGTCACCCGCGCCGCGGGAGCTGAAGCGGGCGAAGAGGGCCGCGGCCAGCGTCGGCATCGGCACATCGTGGCTGATCGCCGCATCGAGCGTCCAGCGTCCCTCGCCGGAATCGTCGACGTAGCCCTCCAGCGAACTCAGATCGTTGCCGTCGGCCTCGAACGCCCGGGCAGCCAGCTCCAACAGCCACGAGCGAATGACCGAGCCCTGGCTCCAGAGCTTGGCGATCTGTTCGGAGTTCAGTCCGTAGTCTGAGCTGTGGATGAGGTCAAAGCCCTCCGCGTAGGCCTGCATCAGGCCGTACTCGATCCCGTTGTGGATCATCTTCACGAAGTGCCCGGAGCCCGGACCGCCCATATGGCCCCACCCGTACTTGGGCTCGGCGTCGTCCGCCTCGTCCCGCGGGGCGAGGACATTGAAGATCGGGGTGAGCAGCTTGACGGGCTCGTCCTCCCCGCCGACCATCATGCAGTAGCCGATCGACAGGCCCCACACTCCCCCGCTGGTACCGACATCCAGAAACTGCACGCCCTGGTCGGTGCATTTGGCGTGGTGGGCGACCGAGTCGGTCCACTTGGAGTTACCGCCATCGACGATCACGTCGCCCTTGGAGAGCAACGAGAGGAGCTTGTCGATCGTCTCCTCGGTCGGCTTGCCCGCCGGCACCATGATCCAGACCGCGCGCGGAGCCGACAGCTTGCTAACCAGGTCCTCGAGCGAGTCGGCGCCCTGGGCTCCGTGCTCCTCGGCCGCACTGACCGCGTCGGCGCTGAAATCAAACGCCACCACCTCATGGTCAGAGTCGCGCCGGATGCGCGTGACCATGTTGCCGCCCATCTTGCCGAGTCCGACGAAGCCGATCTGCATCAGCCGCACCTCCATGGGGTTGTGACCGAAGGGAAAGCCTGCTCATGCGGTTTTAGGCCGATGAGCGCAGCATAGTCAGATAGCTGCTTCCTGAATTCCGGAGGCGGCAAACCGCTTTTTGGCTGAATTCGTTCAGCCGAACAGGATGTCGTAGCGCGCGTACTCCTCGATCGGCACGCGGCGGACCTCGGCCACCGCCAGCGCCAAGGGCACGAGCTCGATCTCGGTGGCCCGCAGTGCCGTCATCGCACCCCAGCGCAGCGCGTGCGCGGCGTCGATCGCGGCCAGGCCCAGGCGCGTGGCCAGGACCCGATCAAAGGCCGTGGGCGTCCCACCTCGCTGCACGTGACCCAGGACGGTTGCGCGGGTCTCAAACCCCGTTCTCGTCTCGATCTCGCGCTCCAGCCGCTGGCCGATTCCGCCCAGGCGAGGATGGCCGAACTCATCGACCTCTCCGGTCGAAACGCTCATCGTGCCCTCCTTGGGCACCGCTCCCTCGGCCACGACGACGATCGAGAAGTAGCGCCCGCGAGCATGCCGGCGGCCGATCAGGCGACACACTTCATCGATGTCGAACGGGATCTCGGGGATGAGGATCACGTCGGCGCCGCCGGCCAGTCCGGAGTGCAGCGCGATCCATCCCGCGCTGCGCCCCATCACCTCGACCACGAGGATCCGATGGTGGCTCTCAGCCGTCGTGTGCAGCCGGTCGATGGCCTCGGTGGCGATCTGCAGAGCGGTGTCAAAGCCGAAGGTCACGTCGGTGGCCCCGAGGTCGTTGTCAATCGTCTTCGGCACGCCGATCACGTTGACGCCGCCCTGGTGAAGACGGTGGGCGGCGCCCAGCGTGTCCTCGCCGCCGATCGCGATCAGGCCGTCGAGCCGGTGCCGGTCCAGGGTCTGGCGGACCAGCTCAGGACCGCCCTCGCGCTTGTCGGGGTTGGTGCGCGAGCTGCCCAGGATGGTGCCTCCGCGGGGCAGGATCCCACGGGTGGACTCGATCGTGAGCTCCTCGGCCACGTCATCGAGCACACCGCGCCAGCCATCACGGAACCCGACAAGCTCGTCGCCGTAGGCGTCGATGCCCTTGCGGACCACGGCGCGGATGACCGCGTTCAGACCCGGACAGTCACCGCCGCCAGTGAGCAGGCCGATCCTCACGGCGGGAATCCTACGCATCGGGTCAACGATGTCCACGAATCGTGTGCCCGAGGGGCCGCGCTAGGGTGCGCTCCGTGGCCGGATCAATCAAAACCCGCGGCGTGGTCCTCGCCCTGGGGGCGGGCGCGGCGGTGGCCGGCATCGCCGTGCAACGCCGGCACCTGCAGACGATTGCCCGGGACCCGGCCTACGCCGAGCTGACGCGCCCCCGGCGCGGTCGTGCGATCGAGGCGCGGTCGGTCGACGGGACCCGGATTCATGTTGAGATCTTCAACGAAGGTGGCTCCGGGCCGCTCGTGGTCCTGGCTCACGGCTGGACTGAGCAGCTGGCCATCTGGGGCCCGGTCATCGACCTTCTCTCCGCGGCCGGCCTGCGCACCGTTGCCTATGACCTGCGCGGACACGGACGCAGCGAACTGGCCGCTGACGAGGACTACGCCCTGGAGCGCTTCGGCGAGGACGTGGAGGCCGTCCTCGGCGCGGTGATGCCGGCGGGCGAGCGCGCGATCCTCGCCGGTCACTCCCTGGGCGGGATGGCCATCGCGGCCTGGGCCCGGGATCACGAGGTCGGCGCGCGAATCCGCGCCGCCGCCCTCATCAACACCGGCCTGGTCGACCTCGTCACCGGCCATCTGCTCTTCGGCGAGGTCGCCTCACGCTTCAACAGCCGCCTGGCCGGTCGCCTGTTTCTCGGGGTCTCAGCGCCGCTGCCGGCCTTCTCCTCCCCGGTGGCGCACTCTCTCATCCGCCACGCAGCGTTCGGCCCCAGCGCCGATCTGGCCCAGATTGCCTTTTACGAGCGGATGCTGCTCGATACCCCGCCCAAGGTGAGAGGGGCCTGTGGCGCGGCGATGGCCGACATGGATCTGCTCGATGCCGCCGGCCGGCTTGACGTCCCCACCCTGGTCGTGGCCGGCGACCGCGACCGTCTGACCCCACCCGCTCAGGCGCGCCGCATCGCCGACCGTCTGCCCCAACCGGCGGGACTCGTCGAGCTCGAGCAGACCGGACACATGTCCCTCCTCGAGCGCCCGCGCGAGCTCTCGGGAGCGCTGCTCGAGCTCGTTCGCGCGACTTCCTCGGCCGACTCACGGGCGGCTCTGACAAAGTGAGGACAGTGAGTACCGCGTCGCGTCAGATCCCGAGTTTCTGCCGTGTGCTCGAGGAAGACCCAGACCTGGCCGAGGCGATCGACCCCAAGCTGCGTCCGCACGCCCTGGAGACGGTCCTGGCCCGGGAGATCCACGTCGAACCGGGAAACTGGCGCCCGGCCCCGGCCAGCTTCGAGAATGGCCTGGGGATCCTCGTCCTGGGCGGCGTTCTCATCCACCGCGTCGGGATCGACCGGCGCTTTGGCATCGAGCTGATCGGTGAGGGGGATCTGCTCCGACCCCCACCGTGGCAGGCCGAGTCAACGCTGGTCATGACCAACGAGTGGATCGTGCTGGAGCCAACCCGACTGGCCGTACTCGACGAGCGCTTCGTGCGCCAGCTGGCCACGTTCCCGGAGCTCGGTGGCCGGCTCATCTCCCGGGCCGTGCAGCGCTCGCATCAGCTGGCCGTGAACATGGCCATCGTTCACCAGGCCCGCGTCGACGTACGGCTGCACATGCTGTTCTGGCATCTGGCCGGACGCTGGGGCCGGGTCCGCAGTGACGGCGTCATCGTCCCGCTGCGCCTGACCCATGCCGTGCTCTCCGATCTCGTCGCTGCCCGCCGCCCCACGGTGACCAGCGCGCTTTCCGAGCTCAGCCGCCGCGGCCTCGTCCGCGCAGTGCGCGAAGGCTGGTTGCTGTCGGGCGATCCCCCCCGCCCCAGTGAGCCGCCGGCGGCGAGCAACGGCCGGCACTGAAACCGCCCTGCGCGCACCCCGGCAATGCACATCGATCCCTACATCGTGCTGGGCAGCGCCATCGTCGGCCTGCTCGTCGGGATGACCGGCGCCGGGGGCGGAGCCCTGATGACCCCGATGCTCATCCTGCTCTTCAGTGTCAAGCCCTCGACGGCGATCTCCTCAGACCTCGTCGCCGCCGTCGTGATGCGCCCGATCGGCGCCGCCGTGCACATGAGAGCGGGCACGGTCAACTTCAAACTCGTGCGCTGGATGGTCCTGGGGTCGGTACCGGCCGCCTTTCTCGGCGCCTACCTGCTCTCGCTGATGGGCAACGCCAAGGCGGCCGAGAACAACATCGAGACCTACCTGGGAGCGGCACTGCTGATCGGCGCCGGCGCGATGGCCCTGCGCTTTGTCCTCGACCGTGTCGGGGGTGGCGACCGCACGGCGGTAGTCACCGATGTTCGTCCCCGGCCGGTCCTTACTCTGGCCCTGGGCATCATCGGCGGCGTCATCGTCGGAATCACATCGGTCGGCTCGGGATCTCTGATGATCATCGGACTGCTCTTCATCTACCCGATGCTGGGCGCCAACCAGCTCGTCGGTACCGATCTGACTCAAGCCGTCCCCCTCACCGTGGCCGCCGCCCTGGGCGCGCTGGCCTTTGGTCATATCGAGGTATCGGTGACCGGGTCGCTCATCATCGGCTCGGTTCCGGCCGTGCTCATCGGCTCAATGCTCTCCTCGACCGTGCCCGACCGCTACGTGCGCCCCGTGATCGCCTTCGTGATCTTCGCCTCGGGCCTGAAGTACATCGGCGTGGCCACGACGACCCTCGGCTGGGTTCTCTGCGCGACCCTTCTCCTCTGTGGGGTGGCCTGGCTGCTTGTGACCCGCCCGTGGATGAGCTTTCCCAGAAACGCGGTGGCTGACGCTGCGCAAGATCCCGTCGCCGGGGAGTCCGAGTCAGACTCAGGCGAGCCGGCGGCGCCTACAGCGCGCGCAGAGCGGGCAGCAGCTCCCGCTCGGCCCAGGTCATGAACTCGGCCTGCTGGTCGGCACCGATCTGCACGAGGGCGACCTCGGTGAATCCCGCGTCGATGAACGGCTTGATCTTCTCCACGTGCTCATCGACGTCGGGCCCGCAGCCCAGTGCCTCGGCCACCTGATCCGGCGTGACAAATTGCGTGGCGGCGGCAAATGATTCGGGGTTGGGCAGGTCGGCGTTGACCTTCCAACCCAGCCCGAACCACCGAAACTGGGCGTGGGCGCGCGCGATCGCCGCGGCTCGGTCGGCGTCATAGGCCAGCGCGATCTGACCCACCCGGGGCTTGCCCGCCCCGCCGGCCGCGTCGAACATCTCGACCAACTCGGACCTGGGCTCGACGGCGACCATGATGTCGGCCTTGCCGCCAGCCAGCTGGCAGGACGACTCACCGGAGACGGCAACGCCGATCGGCACGCGCTGGGTGGGGCGATCCCACAGCTGCGCCTGTTCGACCTCGAAGTGGCGACCGCGGTAGTTCACCCGCCCATCGTCGCTGTCAAACAGGGCAGCGATGATGTCGACCGCCTCGGAGAGCATCTCGTGGCGCACGCCGACCGCCGGCCAGCCCTTACCGACCACATGTTCGTTGAGGTTCTCCCCTGCCCCGAGCCCGAGGCGGAAGCGGTTCCCCGACAGAATGCCCATCGTGGCCGCCTTCTGGGCCACGACCGCCGGGTGATACCGCAGCGTCGGACACGTGACGTAGGTCATCAGACCGATGCGCTCCGTGGCGGCAGCCGCGGCGCCGAGGATCGACCACGCGTACCCCGCGTGTCCCTGCTCCTCCAACCACGGCTGAAAGTGGTCGCTGGTGACCGAGAAGTCAAAGCCGGCCTGTTCGGCCAGCTGAATGTCGCGGATGAGCTGGTCGGGTCGGGATTGCTCCGTCATCATCGTGTATCCGAATTGCGTCATGGCCGCCGCTTACCCGATTGGCGATCGTGGCATGCACGAGGTCGGCTTGGTCATCCCGGCAAGTGGGTACGTGGCTGCTGACCTCAGGACAAAGGAGGCTTTCGTGGCCGAGAACAGCACTTACAAGATCGTCGAGATCGCCGGAACCTCACCCGACAGCATCGCCGAGGCGATGCGCGCGGGTGTCCGCCGGGCCAGCCAGACCCTGCGCAACGTCGATTGGGTCGAGGTGGTCAGTGTTCGCGGCCACGTGCAGGATGGCGAGATCGCCCACTTCCAGGTCGAGATGAAGGTCGGCTTCCGGCTCGAGGACACCTAGGCCATGGCGTCGCGCAGCGACGAGCGCGTGTACGTGTGCGTGGTCGAGATCCCCAAGGGCAACCGCAACAAGTACGAGTTCGATCCTGAGCTCGGCGGAATCAAGTTCGACCGGCTGCTCATGAGCGCGGCCACATATCCGACGGACTACGGCTACCTGCGCGACACGCTGGCCGAGGACGGCGATCCGCTCGACGCGCTCGTCTGCCTGACCGAGCCAACCTTCCCCGGGTGCCTGATACCGGTCAAGCCGATCGGCATGTTCATCATGAGCGACGAGAAGGGCCCGGACGACAAGATCGTCTGCGTCCCCGTCCACGACCCGTATTGGAACGGCTACACCCAGGTCGGTGACCTGCCCGAGCTCCTCCGCCAGGAGATCGAGCAGTTCTTCTCGATCTACAAGGTGCTCGAGAACAAGAAGGTCGAGGTCGGTGATTGGCGCTCGCGCGAGGATGCCATCGCGGCGATCACCGATTCCGAGGAGCGCTTCCGCGCCCAGCGAAGCTAACCGTCGCTCAACAGGAACGGGCGGCGGTCAGGGCGAATAGCGGCGCCATGGCCTATCCGGCGCGGGTCGTGCGTACCACACTGCGGGAACTGCGGCGCATCGCCGGCGCCCAGACACCCACGCACGGAGCACTGCGCGATCGACTCGTCGGGATCCTGCTCATCTCCGTCGTGATCGACCTGTTCTGCGCCGGTCTGGCCTGGCTGTTCGAGCGCGCCGAGCCGCAAACCCAGATACACACCTACGGCGACGCGCTGTTCTGGTGCACGACCCAGCTGCTCACCGTCTCCTCCCAGATCCAGAATCCGTTCTCCGTCGGGGGACGGATCCTTGACGTGTTCATGGAGGCCTACGCAATGATTGTCGTGGCCACGATCACCGGCTCGATGGGCGCGTTCTTGGTCCGTCGGGCCCACGAACTCGAGAGCAGTCGCCGCCGTGAGACCGAGGCGAGCGCCGACGCCCGCCCCGGAACAGCCCCCGGCTAGTACTAGCTCGCCGTCGCTCCGGCTGAGGCGACCTCGTGCTTGCCCTCGGCGAACTCCTCGATGATCTTGTCCTTGAAGGCGGGCAGATCGTCGGGACTGCGCGATGTGACCAGTCCCTGATCGACAACCACCTCGCGATCGACCCATTCGCCGCCGGCGTTACGGATGTCGGTCTTCAGGCTAGGGAACGAGGTCAGCGTCCGCCCACGGACGAGATCGGCCTCGACCAGCTCCCACGGCGCGTGGCAGATGGCCCCCGCCGGTTTACCGCTCTTGAAGTACTGCACGATGAAGTTCACCACGTCCTCCTGCGCACGGAGCTTGTCGGCGTTGACGGTGCCGCCGGGCAGGATGAGCCCGTCGTAGTCAGACGGGCTGGCGTTGGTAATCAGCTTGTCGACCGTGAACGTGTCGGCCGGCTCGAGGTCGTGGTTCATAGCCTGAATGTCGCCCTCCTGAACCGAGAGCAGTTCGGTCTGCGCACCGGCCGCCTCGACGGCCTGTCGCGGCTGCACCAGCTCCACCTGCTCGACGCCGTCGGTGGCGATGATGGCGATCTTCTTTCCGCTCAGTGAGTCAGCCATATCGGCTCCCTTCTGGGTTGTGAAGTCAAATCGAGGCTTCCCGCCGGTAGCTAATGGTTACCCGCTCGCCTTGGCGCTACACGGCGGTCAGCCCTCGGACAACCAGCTTGAAATCTGGGCAAAGCGGGCAGATCAAGGCCAATCGATTCGGAGGCACAGCGTGACCGTCGTCATCATCGTCATCGTCGTCCTGGCCATCATCGTGCTCGGGCTGGTCCTCACCCCGGCCGGACGGGCGATCCGCACCGCGCCGGACAAGCTCAAGGCCAGCGACCACTACCGCCGCCCGCCCGAGGAATAGGCGCGGCGAGCCGGACGCGTCAGATCGCCGGTCCAGGCTCGGGCGGGAGTGGCGACGGCGGGCCCGGGGCCGGCGGCGCCGGGTCAGGCGCGGGCGGGACCGGATCGGGCGCGGGCGGAGCCGGATCGGGCGCTGGCGAAGGCGGGGCGGGATCCGGGGCCGGAGGCGGCGGGGCCGGGTCAGGCGCCGGGGGCGCTGGGGCGGGGAAGCCCATGGTCATCATCGCCGCGCGGGGGCGTGGGCGCCCGGTGTGACCGGCAGTCATCCGACGGGGCGGCGATCACCCAATGGGGAGGCGTCGAGATCGGCCTCGAGGGCGGCCACCGACTCATAGACCGCCTGAGCCCCGGCGTCGCGCAGCTCCTGCTCGCTGAAGCCGCCGGTGACGACGGCCAGGGTCGGGACCCCTGCCTTGTCGGCCGCCTGGATATCCCAGGGCGTGTCGCCCACCATCACTGCCTCATCGCTGTCGCCGTCGACGCGCTCCAGCCCAGCTCGGACGAGGTCGGGAGCCGGCTTGGTGTGCTCCACATCGGCCGAGGTGGTCCAGCCGTCGACAATCTCGGCCGCGTCCAGGAGCGCGAGATAGTGCTCGACCTCAGGCGCCTTGGCCGAGCTGGCCAGCACGACCGCGTGGCCGCGGTCCTTGACGGCCACGATCAGCTCCCGCGCGCGGGCCACGACCTGGACCTCGCCGATCAGCTTCCCGTACTCCTCACCCTCGGCCTCGCGAATCTCCTCACCGTGCGCTTGCTCGGTGTCCTCACCGCATAGCGCGCTGACCAGCTGATCGCCGCCCATTCCGATGTGGCGGTGTATGCGCCACACGGGGACCGTGATGTCGAACCGCTGCAGGGCGCGAAACCAGGCCAGCGTGTGGTGGTAGTTGGTGTCGACGAGCGTGCCGTCGATATCGAGGATGGCCACGGCCATAGCCTGTGGCTACCCGGAATGAGCAGCCTGACACAGCGCCGAGCGGGGTGGCGCGCCTGGTACTCGCAGGCCACAGCGGGGTAGCCCTAAGCGGTGCTCGCCCTCGCCCTGACCTTCGACGATGGTCCTGATCCCCGCGGCACGGGGGAGCTGCTCGATCTGCTCGAGGAGGCGGGGGCCCGAGCCACCTTCTTTCCGATCGCCGGGCGAGCCGAGACCCAGCCGGGCCTCATCACACGCATGCTCGCCGGCGGTCATACGGTGGGGCTGCATTGCCAGGAGCACGTTCGCCACAGCGAGCGCGATCGTGAGTGGTGTGCGCGCGACGCCGACACGGCGTTGGCTTCACTGCGTCGCCTCGGCGCCGACCCCCGGCTCTGGCGCACGCCGTGGGGTGACATGGCGCCCTGGACCGCCGACGTGGCGCGCCGCCGTCGACTGCGCCTGATCGGCTGGACCGTCGACACCCACGATTGGCGCGGCGACAGCCCGGCGGAGATGCTCGCCGCGACCGAGCCGGCTCTGAATCCGGGCGCAGTTGTGCTCGCTCATGACGGCCTCGGTCCGGGCGCCCTTCGCGAGGACGTCCGCTCGACGCTGGCCTACGTGGCGCTGGTCATCGATCACGCGCGCCGCGCCGGGCTGGCCCTCGAGGCTCTGCAATGAATACGGTGGCGATGACCCCGCCCGATGCGACGGCCCTGGAGGGCACACTGGCCGCGGTCACCGCCGGCGCGGCCATCCGGGATGCGGCGCCCGAGCCGTCGTTTCCCGAGGACGCCTTCGTTGCCCTCGAAGCCGCCGGAGCCCTGACCTACAACGCGGTCCTCGGTACGGCGCGACCGGCGGCGGCTGAGGAGTTGGGACTCGTGCGCCGAGTTGCCCAGGCCGACGGATCGGTGGGGCGCATCTTTGATGGCCACCTCAACGCCGTGGAGCGCATCGCCGTCCAGGGACCGCCGGCGCTGGCCGAGCGCGAGCTCGAGGCGGTCCGGGCCGGCGAGCTGCGCGCCGGCGTGTGGGGCGGGGACCCAGCGCCCGGCGAGGGCGAGCGGGCGACGGTCCTGACCAAGGACAACGGGGAGGTGTTGCGCGGGGTCAAGACCTTCTGCTCGGGTGCAGGAGGACTGCAGCGCGCACTGGTTCTCGCCCGGAGCCCGGCCGGCGGGCCGCCCGTCTCGGTGTGGATCGATCTCACCGATGCTCGCGTCGAGGTCGACCCCAGCTGGTATCGCTCGCACGGCCTGCGCGCCTCGGTCTCTCACCGCGTGGTCTTTCACGACGTACCGCTGCTGGCCATCCTTGGTCGACCCGGCTCGATCGCTGCCCAGCCATGGTTTGCCCGCGACGCGCTGCGCACCGCCGCCTCGTGGGCCGGAATGGCCGACGCCGCGGTCGGCGGCGCTTTGGGTGAGCTCACCGGCCGTGTGGAGCGCGGACCGCTCGAGAGCCTCGCCGCCGGCCGCATCCTCACCTCTCACCGGACGATCTCGGTGTGGCTCGATGCGGCCGGCCGGGCCATGGACGCGGACTCTGCCGATTTGCCGGCGATTGCCCTGCACGCCCGCGCAGCCATCGCGCAAGCGTGCCGTTCGCTGCTCGATGAGGCAGCCCGGGCGTGCGGCTCGCGGCCCTTCGCCCGCGGCGGCACACTGGATCGCGCCCGGCGAGATCTGGAGGTGTTTTTGCTTCAGCACCGCTTGGACCCCTTGTTGGCCCGGGCCGGAGAGGCCGCACTAGGGCAGCGGAGGATCTGAGGCCGCCCGTGGGTCACATGGCGTCGCAGGAATTTGAGGCTCTCTACCGAGGTGACCGGGATCCCTGGGGATACGAGACCTCCCCCTACGAGCGCGACAAGTACGCCGCCACGCTCGCTGCCTGCGGCCCTGGACCATTTGGGCAGGCGCTCGAGCTGGGGGGTTCGATCGGTGTCTTCACCGCCCAGCTGGCTCCGCGCTGCCAGCGGCTGGTCAGCGTGGATGCCGCCCCCACGGCGGTGGAAGCGGCCCGAGCCCGCGTCCGCGACCTTCATCACATCGAGATCCGCCTGGGATCGGTCCCGGCCGACATCCCCCGGCGTACATATGACCTCGTCGTGGCCTCCGAAATCCTCTACTACCTGATGGCGCCCGCCCTCGAGGGTACGCTCGCGCTGCTGGCCGAGCAGATGAACCCGGGGGCGCGACTGGTCGCCGTCCACTGGCGCCCGGCCGGACCGGAGCGCCCCTTCACCGCCGATCAGGTGCACGCACTGCTGTGTCGCCAGCGGTGGCTGCGGCACGTCGGTGACGCCGACACCGCGGACTACCGGCTCGACATCCTGGAGCGGCGGTGAGCGAGCCCTACGCGCTGCTCATCGTGGGCGCCGGACCGGCCGGGCTGGCGGCCGCCCGCGCCTTCCGCGCGGCCGGCGGCTCCGGTCGGGTGGCGCTCGTCACCGACGAGCGCCGCATGCCCTATAGCCGCCCCCCCTTGAGCAAGGAGCTGCTGCGCGAGGAAATGCATGAGGACGAACTGCTGATCGAGGAGGAGACCTGGCTTGACGAGCAGCGGGTCGACCTCATCGGCGGCGAAGCCATGCGGCTCGAGCCCAACCGGCACGAGTTGCTCCTGTCCGGCGGGCGCGTGCTCGAGTACCGCGTCTGCCTGGTGGCCACCGGGTCTGAGCCAACCCGCCTCCCGGTGCCCGGGGCCGATCATCCCGGAGTGCGCACGCTTCGTTCCCTCGATGATCTGCGCGAGCTCAAGCGCCGCCTGGAGCCGGGAACCCCGGTGACGGTCATCGGTTCGGGGTTCATCGGCTGTGAGATCGCCGCGTCGCTTCGCCTCCTGAGCCATCCGGTGGCACTGATCTCTGACGAGTCGGCCCCCAACGTGGCCCGTCTCGGGGAGCAGGCCGCGGCCGAGATCACCGCCTGGCTCAGCGACCTCGGGGTGGTGCTCCAGCTCAGCACAGCCGTCGAGGCGATCGAGCGCGTGTCGGGTCGCCTGCGGGTTCTCGGCGGTCAGCACCCAGCCGAGGCCGTGGTGGTCATCATGGCCACCGGGGTCGCGCCACGGGGAGAGCTGGCCGGCCTGGCCGGAGCGGCACTCGCGGACGGAGCGATCGCCACCGACGAGCGGCTCCACACGTCCCTCCCCGGACTGCTCGCCGCCGGCGATGTCGCCGCGGCCGTGAACACCACCGCCGGGCGCCGGCTGCGCGTGGAGCACTGGGGGGATGCCCTCGGTCAGGGGGAGGTGGCGGGACGAATCGCCGCCGGCGAGGATCAGACCTGGGCGGCGGTTCCGGGCTTCTGGTCAACGATCGGACGCCATACCCTGAAGTACGCCGCCTGGGGCGACGGCTTTGACGAGACCCGCTTTGAGCCTGGCCGGGACGGGGCGTTCACGGTCTGGTACGGGCGCGACGGCCGGCTCGTCGGGGTGCTGACCCATGACGATGACTCCGCCTACGAGCGCGGTCGCGATCTGATCGCCGAGGGTGCGGCGTGGCGCTGAGCACCGTCGTGGTCATCCCCGCTCGCGACGAGGAGGCGACCATCGCCGCCTGCCTGCAGTCGCTGGCCGTCCAGTCGATCGGCCGCCAGCACTTCGAGATCATCCTCGTTCTCGATGACTGCCGCGACGACACGGCGACCGTGGCCGCCGGGAGCGCCGTCGAGCTCGGGCTGGCCCTGGACACGCTCACGGGCCCGGGCCAGGGGGCCGGGCCCGCCCGACGGCTGGGCATGGAGACCGCGGCCACGCGGCTACTCACGGCCGGCCTGCCCGACGGACTCATTGCCTGCACCGACGCCGACTCACGGCCGGCACCCGATTGGCTCGAACGTCAGCTGGCTCACCTCCACGGCGGCGCTCGGGCCATCGCCGGACTGATCGAGATCGAGCCGGCCGAGCTCGATCTGCTGCCCGGCAGCGTCCGCCGGCGGCGTGAGCGCGACGCCGCCGATCGCCTGAGCCGGGTGCGGCGTGCCGATCCGACCGCGGGTCATCATCACTTCGCCGGTGCCTCGCTTGGCGTCACGGCCAGCACGTATCGGGCCGTCGGTGGCCTGGAGCCGCTGTCGGCCCTCGAGGATCAGGCCTTCGCCGGACGACTGGACGCGCACGGCGTTCCCATCCTGCGCGCTTCCGATGTGCGTGTGCATACCTCCGCGCGCTCGCGCGGCCGGGTGTCTCGGGGTCTGTCGATCGACCTCGAGGTGTCCAGCTGGCGCGACCGGCGCCGCTATCGCGCGGCCGACTTCTCCGCCCCTGCACTGGCCTCAGGCAAGGGCGAGACGACGGTGAGCGTGATCATCCCCACCAAGCGCTGCGCGACCACGATCGGCGCCATCATCCGCGAGACGGTCAAGCCGCTGGCTGAGCACGGGCTCGTCGACGAACTGCTGGTCATCGACGCCGATTCCAGCGACGGCACCGCCGCGCGGGCCCAGGCCGCTGGCGCTCGGGTTCTCCAGCAGGATGAGGTCCTGCCCGAGCGCGGCCCGGCCCTGGGCAAGGGAGACGCGATGTGGCGGGCGCTGTCGGTGGCCCGCGGCGAGCTGATCTGCTTTCTCGACGGCGACACCGAAGATCCCCATCCCCATCATCTCCAGGGACTGGTGGGCCCGCTTCTCGCCCACCCCGAGCTGACCCTGGTCAAGGGCGCGTTCGAGCGTCCCCTGGCTCGCGGAGCTCAGGCCATGCCCCACGAAGGGGGGCGAGTGACGGAACTGATGGCCCGCCCGCTCCTCAACCTCCACGAGCCGCGGCTGGCCGGCTTCGCCCAGCCGCTGGCCGGAGAATTCGGCGCTCGCCGCGATCTGCTGGAGGCCATCCCCTTCCCAGTCGGCTACGGCGTCGAGATCGCCGTGCTCGTCGATGCGCTGCGCCACGCGGGCCTCGACGCCTTGGCCGAGTGCGACCTCGGCCGGCGCCAGAACCGCCATCAATCGCTGCGGGCGCTGGGCGAGATGGCCTACGCCGTGCTGGCCGCGATGGAGCGACGCCTGCCCGCCGGGCGCAGCGTGATCGCGGGCGCCTACCTGCGACCCTGGGAGGATGGCCGGGTCGTCTCCGTGCCCGTGCTCGAGCGGCCGCCGCTCACCAGCCTGGCCCGGCGCCGGGGTCTGTCGGCGGGCGTGAACTAGGGCGGCGCGAGGACGCCGCAGCAGCGCCCGCACCGGCCTGATCGGCCCGCGCTGGCCAAGGACCGCACCGGTTCCATTGGCGTCAGGGAAGTGTGGCCTAGCCCACGTAAGAGGCAAAATCAGCTGCTAGATCTAGATATATGCCTCAACCCCGAAACCTTCGCGACGAGGATCGGCCCCGCCGGGGACGCCGCATGCGCGGAGCCGGCCATTCGTTCGTTCGCACCCTCGAGCACCCCGCTGATCGGACCGAGGCCGTGCGGGGTCCGTTTGACCGCTTTTCTGAGCGCAGCTCGTTTCTGGCCAGCTCACCACTGTTCTTCGTCGTCTGTCTGGTACTCATCGCCGCCTGGGCGGTGGGATTGAGCCTTGGCGCCAGCGACCGCTTCGAGGCCGCGGCCGCGGGCGGGATGTCGGCCCTCACGTTGGTGCTGGTCGCGGTGCTCAAGAACTCCGAGCTGCGCGCGGAGCGTGCCCTGCAGACCAAACTCGACGCGATCGCCGCCGCCCTCCTCGAGGAGCGCCGGGGGCATCACGGGGACGCCGAGGCCGCCCTGGAGCAGTCGATCGGCGTCCACGAGCAGATCTGAGCCGAGGCTCAGGCGGCGTCAGGCTCGGGATCGGGCTGCGGCGGGGCGGGTCCGGGATCCGGTTCCGGATCGCGGGCAGGCTCCGGATCCGGCTGTGGGTCTGGGTCGGGCCCGGGATCCGGGTCAATCGGCGTGGCCGGCTCATCGGGCGGGGGGACGAACCCGGGTTTCTGGGGGCTGGCCGGCGTGCCCGGGTCGGGATCGATCGGCGTCACCGGGGCATCGGGAACCACGGGAGTGGGAGCCTCGCCTGGCTGCGGGACCTCGAGCCGGGGCAGGCTGGTCTGGCTTGGGATCATGACCTCTGCCTACCCGGACGCGGGTGGCTCAACCCGGAGGCCTGGGCCCAACCGATGAGCCGACGCCGCTTCGCGTAGCCTCCCGGCGTCGATGTCGCGCCTACGTCAATCCGTGCCCGGGACAGATCTCTCGGTTCGCCTGGCCATCGCGCTGGCCTTCGCCGATGCCTCGGTGGCCGTGCTCGCGCTGCCCCAGATCGTGATCCGCCTGCACACCTCGATCTCCCACGTCACCTGGGTCATCACCGCCTACAACCTGGCCCTCATCGCTGCCACTCTGCTCATACTGCCCGTCGCCGCGCGGCTGGCCAGCCGGCGCTGGCTGGTCGGCGGACTGGCTCTGTTCGGGCTGGCCTCGCTCGGTTCAGGCGCGGCCGGCAGTCTTGGGGTGCTTTTGCTGTTTCGCTGCCTGCAGGGCATAGGGGGCGCACTGCTGCTCTGCTCCTCGCTACCACTGTTCGCCCGCGGCACGCGCCAGGGAAGCGTTCTCCTGCACGCCTGGGCGACCACGGCCGCCTTCGGCGCGGGCGCGGGGCCGGCCATCGGAGGGCTGCTTACCCAGGTCTTTGACTGGCGGGCCATCTTCTTGGCCCAGGGCCCGGTGGCGGCGGCGGCGGCCCTGGCGGCGTTGCGCGGGCCGGAGGCGGCGGCGTTGCGCGGCCCGGAGGCGGAGGCCGAGGCCGTCTCGGCGGCGCCCGCGCCTGTCCCGGTGGGGGCCCGGCCCGCCGGACGGTCGGGGGATCGTGACCGTCCGGGGAGAGCCCTGTCGCCCGCGCTGGCCAACGCCGCCCTGCTGCTGCTCTCCGCCGGGCTGATCGGCGCCCTCTTTCTGTCGACCGTGCTGCTCATCGACGTCTGGCAGCTAACTCCCCTGGGCGCCGCGGCGGCGCTGGTCGTCATCCCGATCGCCACCGTCATCACCGGTGAGCTCATGCGGGCCAGGTCGGCCGAGCTGGGCGGAGCCGCGGGGGCCGTCGTCCTGGCCGCCGGGCTGTTCGGTCTGTCAACCCTCTCGCACCGTGAGCTGGCACCGGCGGTGATCATGCTCGCCCTGTGCGGCGTCGGGCTCGGCCTCGCCTTCCCGGCCCTCACACGCCGGGCGCTCGCTACGCACGGCTCACCGGTGGCGGGCGCCGCGCGCACTGTGGCCGCTCGCGAGGGAGGGCTTGTCCTGGGCCTCGTGCTGCTGACCCCGATCCTGGTCAACCAGCTCAACGTCGCCCCGCGTCACGCCGTGCCGGCCATCACCAGCACGATCATCACCGGACCTGGGTCGCTGGCCCAGAAGGCGCAGCTGGGTGTGGGACTGATCGCCGCCGAAGCCCACGCGCCTCAGAGCCGGCTGCCCGATATCGCCCCCGCCTTCGCCGTGGCGAAGGCGGGGTCAGATCCGGCCACGCGCAGACAGTTCGTGACCCTGCAGGCGCACGTTCAGGATCTGATCGTCCGCGCCGTCACCGACGCCTTCCGGTCGCCGCTGCGCATCTGCGCGCTGCTCAGCCTCCTGGCCCTCGCGCCGCTGGCCGTCGGACGATGGGGGCGCCGGAGCGCAACGCGGCAGGCCGCAACCCCACTCCCCCAGCCGCCTCGCCCCGAAGGCTGAGGCGGCTGGAATGGGTGTCAGACCGAACCGGCGCCGTTCTCTTCCTTGCGCTCCGCCTTGACCTGGGCCGCGGCATCGCCGAGACGCTCGGCCTCCTGCCGGCGCTGCGCCGCGTCGTCGCGCTCCTGCAGGGCCTGCGCCTGAGCCTCAACCGCGGGCAGTCGCTCGCGGGCGGTCTCGGCGGCGATCCGCTCCTGGGCTTGTGCCTCCTGCTGTCGGGTGGCCTCGGTGCGCTGGCGCTCGGCCTCGGCCGCCTGCTGGGTGCGGGTCTGTTGTTTCTTGGCGGCCGCCCGACGGCGGGTCCCGGCCTCGCTTTGCGCCCGCTCACGACGTTCCGCGGCGCGGCGGTTGCTCTTCTCCACGCGCGTCTCGGCCTGGGCCTCCTGTTCCCGGGCCTGACGGCGAAGGTTCACCGCGCGCTCGCGCTCGTCAGCCGCCGCCTCGCGGCGCTGCGCATCGACGCTCAGGTCAGCACCGAGCGTGGCTGAGAGTCCGGCCCGGGCGGCCGCGTCCGCCCGGTCGACGGCAATGCGAGCTGCCGCTCCGGCGCCGGAGCGCTTCCCGGGCAACAGCCCGACGATCAGATCGGCGGGGCGCCGCAGCAGCTTCAGATAGCTATCTACGGCCGAGGTCCTGAGGTCTCTGGCGTTCATCGTGTCTCCTCATCGGGGTCGAGATCATCGGCCCGGCGCTCGGCCGCACTGGCCTCGCGCTCAAGCCGGTTGGCCTGTTCGGCCGCGGCCACTCGCGAGTGCTCGGCGCCCTCCACCGTGCGCTCGGCCTGGGCGTGCTGCTGCGCCTCCCCGCGATCGGCGGCGTGACGCTCCTGCTCAGCCTGCTCGGCGGCGGCCCGCTCCGCCTGGCGGCGATCGCGCTCGATCTGGGCCTCGCGCTGGTCGCTGGCCACCTCGGTGCGCAGCGCCTCACGCTCGCCCTCTACCTCCGCCTGGTGCTCGCGCGCCGCGGCCTCCTGCTCTCGAACCTGGGCTTCGGCCGCCGTCTCACGGGCCTTGAGCTCGGTCTCTGACTGGGCCTGCTGCAACCGGCCCTCGCGGGCCAGGTCCTCATTGGCGGTGGCACCGCCGACGGCTTCCTTCGCCCTCCCCACCACCCTGCCGACAAAGCCGCCGGCTGTGCGTTCGCTGTCCGTCATTACTGAGCTCCTCTGATTGCGGTCGTCTTATAGGGCTACCCGCTCGTACTGCCCGGACTGTGATCCGCGTCACATTTTTCCGTGAGCGGGCAGGCGGGCTGGCTGGACCGCCCGAGTCTGGAGCGCCCGAGTCGACTGCCTCCCTCCAGGCGCTACTCAGGTTCGGTCGTCTGCACCGAGAGCGGCGCGGACGTCTGGGGTCGATCGATCTCGAACCAGACGACGTTGCCGCTGTCTCGCTCGCTGCCCCAGCGGTGAGCGAGAGCGGCGACGAGTTGCAGACCCCAGCGCTCGGTGGCCGCCGCTGACGGCGTGGAGATGCGGGTCGCGTCAAAGCCGGAGCCCCGGTCGCGGACCTCCACGCGCATGGTCTCCGGGTCAGCCCGCACCGTCACCTCAATCGGCGTGTCGCCGGTGGGCCCGTGCCGCACTGCGTTTGTGACCACTTCGCTGATCAGCAACTGGGCATCGAGCAGCCGCTCAGGACTGACCAGATGAAGGGACCCGTTGAGTGCGGTCAGGGCCTTGCGGGCCGCTCCGGCGGCCGCCGCCCGGTTGGGGACTTCTAGCGACAGGAGTGCCTCATGCTCGGTCATGGCATCCCAGCATAGGTTGCCGCGGCGAGAGCCTTCATGGCGCCTCCTGACGCTTGGGGTTCGGCTTCCCAGAGGCGCTCCCGATGTGCGCCCAACCACGCCTCTGACTCGAGGGATACCCCGTAGTCGAGCCCTTACACCGAAGCTGAGCGGCTGCTCTGGTGTCGGTGCTCGGCCCGGGCGGCCATCCGTGCCCGCTGCGGCTCGACCACGTAACGAGGGTCAGCGACCGAGGCCCGGCCCGCCTCGAACACGCTCCACCGGGTGGCCAGCGCTCCGGCGCAGGCCAGAGCTCCACCCGCGACGGCCGCCGCTCGACTGCGCACGCCGGCCGTGGCCAGCAATCCCGGACCCGCGGCCACGCAGGCGCGGCTCATCCACTTGAGCGCGCGCGCGCGACCGTGGCCATAGGCCCCGGCCTGGAAGCCAAGACGCCGCTCCATGATCGCCGTGCTGGCCAGCTCGGCGACAGCCGCTCCCACCGCGAGCCGGCGCGCCGGCGCGGCCTGGCGGGCCGGCGTGGCGGCGCTGACCGCTCCCGCCGCGCTGAGCGCGGCACCCGCCCCGAACACGAAGGGCAACTCGTGGCGGGCCTCATGCCAGGCGGGCACCGCCGTATCCGCGAACAGCGCCGCGGTATAGGTGGCGAGGAGCAACCCGAACACCCCGCCGACCGGTCGCGCCACGAGGGCCGGTACGGCCAGGCGGCCGCTGACCACGTTGAATCCGGCCAGCGCGGTGGTGGCCCCGCTCACCGAGAGAATCCACGAGCCCATGCTCATCGGCGAGGTCACCTTGAACATCCGCAGCATGTTGAGAAACCGCTCCGGGCGTCCCAAGTCGATGATGAGCAGCGGCGGACAGGCCATGATCCCGGCGCTGGCGGTCAGCCAGGCCCGTCGGCTGAGTTCCTCGGCGCCGCTCAGCTCCGCCGTGTAGGCGAGGGTGGCCGACGCGCCGGCCAGGCCACCGACGAACAGGTAATTGGGGACCTCTTTACTCCACACCGGCGCCTTGAGGATGGGCTGGCCGTGGTAGGACGCCGGTTCCCGGGGCGGCTCGGTCGCCGTGGCGACGCCCGGCCCGGCGTTGTTCGGGCTCACCGTCGCCCTCCGAACACAGCCAGGGCAATGCCGGCTCCCAGGGCCAGGGCTCCGGCGGCAGTCGCGCCCCAAATCGAGCCCAGATCCCGGGTCGTGTCCACCGGATCGGGGGGAAGACCGTAGACCTCGGGCTCATCGAGGAGCAGGAAGAAGGCACCCGCGCCGCCCACCCCGTTGTCATCCTCAGACAGATACAGGCGAGCCTTGTCCTGGCCGGCGTCCCGGAGCTTGTGCACCCGCGCCTGCGCCCGATCCCGCAGCTCGGCCAGGTCCCCGAACTGGATCGACTGGGTCGGGCAGGCCTGGGCGCAGGCCGGCGTGCGGTCGTCCTTGAGCCGGTCGTAACACAGGGTGCACTTCCAGGCCCGCCCGTCATCCTCACGGCGGTCGATGACCCCGAAGGGGCAGGCCGAGACGCAGTAGCCGCAACCGTTGCAGATATCCTCCTGAACGACGACGGTGTCGAACTCGGTGCGAAACAAGCTGCCGGTCGGACACACCTCGAGGCAGGCGGCGTCAGTGCAGTGCTTGCACACATCGGAGGCCATCAGCCACCGCACGCCGTCACCCTCCTGGTGGGTGGCAACGCCGCCGTCGATGGCTCCGGCCCGTGAAGCGGCCTGGACGAGCGAGGCGCCCTCCTCCAGATCGGCCGGCACGCGCTGCTCGATGAAGGCGACGTGACGCCACCGGTCGGCCCCCAGCGCCAGCGAGTTGTCGTAAGACTTACCGGAGAAGCCGTGCGGGTCGGCCGGAACGTGGTTCCACTCCTTGCAGGCGACCTCGCAGGCCTTGCAGCCGATGCAGATGGAGGTGTCTGTGAAGAACCCCTTGCGCGGCTTGGCCTCGGGCCCGTAGCTGGCCGACCATTGCTCGACGGCCAGCTTCATGGCTTGATTCCCGCCCGTTCGCGGTAGTCGTCGACGAGCTTGAGGCGCGCGGGGCCGCGCGGCCGCCGACCGGGCCGGATGTCGCACGTCGCCACCTTGTACTCGTTGATGTGCGCGTTGCCGTCGAGCACGATCGGCAGCAGCTCATTGGCCGAGTCGCCGGTGACGATCCCGGTTGTGCCCCAGTGATACGGGGCGCCGACCAGGTGAAGCTCGCGGGGTGGGTCGGACCCGATCATCAGCGGTTTGATCCGCGCGGTGACCATGACCCGCGCCTCCACCGCCGCCCGGGCGGTGATGACCGTCGCCCAGTCGCCGTGCGTGAGCCCGCGCTCGGTCGCCAGGGCTGGTGACACCTCGACGAAGAACTCGGGCTGCAACTCGGCCAGGTAGGGCAGCGTGCGCGACATCGCGCCCGCGGTGTGGTGTTCGGTCAGCCGGTAGGTGCTCAGTGCGTACGGGAACACGTCCTGGTCGGGACCCGCCGGGTCGTAGACATTCTCGGGCCGGGGAAACTCCTGGCGGGTGGGGTTGTGCTGCTGGCCGTAGAGCGGATTGTGGACATGGCTCTCGTGGGGCTCGAAGTGCAGCGGCAGCGGTCCATCCACCAGGCCGGTGGGGGCGAACAGCCAGCTACGCCCGTCCGGGGTGACGATGAAGGGCTTGTCGCCGGAGATCGCGTCCAGGCCATGAGCATCCTCCTCCGGGCGGAAGTCCGGCGACTTGCTGGCCGGGAAGTCGGGCGTATCGCCCAGACCGGTCCACGTGCGCGCCTCCTCGTCCCACCACACATAGCGCTTGCGCTCTGACCACGGCCGGCCCTGCGGATCCGCCGAGGCGCGGTTGTAGAGCGTCCGGACGTTCTTGGGCCAGGCCCAGCCCCAGTCTGGCGCGATCCAGTTCTGCTCTGAACCGGGTGTGCGGCGGGCGGCCTGGTTGATCCCGTCGGCGTAGATGCCGGCGTGAATCCAGGAGCCGCAGCGCGTGGAGCCATCGGGCTTGCACTCGTCATAGCTCGGCAGGGGGTGGCCATCAGCACCATGACCTCCGATCTCCTTCAAGACAGCCTCGGCGCTGGGCTCGTCCGTGGAGCCATGCACCGGGTAATCCCAGGTCAGCTCGAGAATCGGCCGGTCCTTGGGATCATCAGAGTCACGCAGCTTGTCGCGCACGAGGCGCCCCAGGTGGTAGATCCAGTGCAGTTCCGACCGCGCCTCCCCCGGCGGATCGCACGCCTTCTCGCGCCACTGGAGGAGGCGATGGGTGTTGGTGAAGCAGCCCTCCTTCTCGGTGTGGGCCGCGGCGGGGAGGAAGAACACCTCGGTCTCGATGTCCTGCGCGCGGACCTCTCCGCTCTCGTGCTCGGCTGAGTCCTGCCAGAAGCTGGCCGTTTCCACCATCTGCATGTCGCGCACCACCAGCCAGTCGAGCTTGGCCAGGGCGAGGCGCATGAGCTTTGAGTTGGCCGAGCCGACGGTGGGATTCTGACCCACGCAGAACATTCCCTTGACGTGCCCATCGAGCATTCGCATCATCATCCGGTAGTGCGAGTGATCGCCGTCGATGCGGGGCAGGTGGCCAAAGCAGTAGCCGTTCTCCTCGGTGGCGGCGTCGCCCCACCAGGCCTTGAGCATCGAGACCGCGTAGTTGCGCAAGTTCCCCCACGCGCCGGTGTCCGGGCTGTTGAGGTCGATGAACTCATCCAGGCTGTCGCCCGAGGCCGGGTGGGGCATGGGTATGTAGCCGGGAAGAATGTTGTAGAGCGTGGGGATGTCGGTCGAGCCCTGGATGTTGGCGTGCCCGCGCAGGGCCATGATGCCTCCGCCAGGTCGGCCCATATTGCCCAGCAGCATCTGGATGATTGAGGCGGCGCGGACGTTCTGCACACCGACGGTGTGCTGCGTCCAGCCCACGGCGTAGGCGATGGCCGCCGTCCGCTCTCGGCCGGAGTTCTCGCACAGCGCCGAGGCCACGGAGACGAAGTCCTCCTCCGAGCAACCGCAGAGTTCGGCCACCATCTGGGGCGTGTAGCGGGCAAAGTGACGCTTGGTGATCTGAAGCACGCAGCGCTCGTCCTGCATCGTGTCGTCGACGTTGGGTGGCTCGCCCTTGACAAGCTTCATCCCGTGCGCGCCGTGGGCCTGCTCGCCGGAGACGTCGTCCTGCTGCTCGTGCCTTCCTTCGGCGGTGCGGGTGGAGGTCTGGTCATAGGCCCAGGTCTCGATGTCATAGGCGCGAGTCTCAGGATCCCAGCCGGAGAACAGGCCATCGTTGTCCTCGGCGTCGACGAAGTCCTCGCGGATCAGCACGCCGGCGTTGGTGTAGCTCTGCACGTAGTCCGCAAACCAGGCGTCGTGCTTAAAGATGTAGTTGATGATGCCGCCCAAAAAGGCGATGTCTGAGCCGGGGCGGATGGCCACGTGGCGGTCGGCCAGGGCGCTGGTCCGGGTGAAGCGGGGATCGACG
This sequence comes from Solirubrobacteraceae bacterium, assembly GCA_034665145.1. Taxonomy (GTDB): domain Bacteria; phylum Actinomycetota; class Thermoleophilia; order Solirubrobacterales; family Solirubrobacteraceae; genus Palsa-465. Next base: position 8,928 of record JAXDGI010000038.1, on the reverse strand, counting down.
TGGATCACCTTGGCCCCCCGCTCCTTGGCCTCCATCACCCACTGAAAACCGACGGGGTGCTGCTCGGCCATGTTCGAGCCCATGATCAGGATGCAGTCAGAGTTCTTCAGGTCCTGGAGAAATCCGGTGGCGCCACCGCGCCCGAACGAGGCCCCCAGACCGGGGACCGTGGAGCTGTGTCATATGCGGGCCTGGTTCTCGACTGAGACCGCGCCGGCCGCGGTGAAGAACTTCTTGATGAGGTAGTTCTCCTCGCTGTCCAGCGTGGCTCCGCCCAGGAAATGCATGCCCAGCGTGCGCTTCAGCGGTTCCCCGTCGGCATTGGTGTCCTCCCACGTCGCCTCACGGGTCGTGATCAGGCGATCAGCGATCATCTCGGTGGCCTGCTCGAGAGAGAGGTCCTCCCATTCGGTCGCGCCCGGTCGCCGGTAGCGGACCGTCGTCACCCGACGGGGGGAATTGACGAGCTGCTCGGAGGCTGAGCCCTTCGGGCACAGCCGCCCGCGGGAAATCGGCGAGTCGGGATCGCCCTCGATCTGGATGACCCGCTCGTCCTTGACATAAACGCGCTGTCCGCAGCCCACCGCGCAGTACGGACACACCGATTTCGCCACCCGATCGGCGGTGGCAATCCGCGGCGTCAGCCGCTCTGAGCGCGCCGAGCGCGCCGCCCGGCCCAAGCCGAGGGGATCACTGCGCAGCTGGCGGAGCACCGGCGGAGTAAGGCGGGCGCGCAGGGACACGAAGGCACCTTACCTCGCGAACGCTGCTTCTAACGCAGGTTTTTTTCGCGATCGGGTCCGAACGCGGACGTCAGGCGGCCACGAACTGCTCGCGCTTCTTCTCGACGCCGGCAAACAGCTCCTTGAAGGAATCAGCGAACTTCTTCACGCCCTCCTCCTCGAGGACCTTGACCACGTCGTCGTAGTCGATCCCGGCCTGGGCAAGGCGCTCGAGCGTACGGCGGGCCTCGTCGACATCACGGTCGAGGGTCCGGTCGACCTTGGCGTGATCAAGCACGGCGTCGATCGTCTCCCGAGGCATGGTGTTCACGGTTTCCGGCCCGATCAGCTCCTCGACATACAGGACGTCGCGATAATCGGGATTCTTGGTCGACGTCGAGGCCCACAGGCAGCGCTGGGGCGATGCCCCCACCGCCTCGAGCTCCTGCCACTCATCACCCCGGAACAGCTCCAGGTACGTTTGGTAGGCCAGCTTGGCGTTGGCGATGGCCAGCGTGCCCTTGAGATCGTCGTGGCCACCGATCTGATCCAGCCGTTTGTCCGCTTCGGTGTCGACCCGGGAGACGAAGAACGAAGCCACCGAGGCGACCGTGCTCAGGTCACCGCCGCCGTCGCGCAAGCGGCGCAGTCCGCGCAGGTAGGCCTCAGCGGCGTCGCGGTGGCGCTGCAGCGAGAAGAGCAGCGTCACGTTGACGGGAATGCCGGCGGCGATCGTGTCCTCGATGGCCTGCAGGCCCGCCTGGGTTCCGGGAATCTTGATGAACAGGTTGCGCCGCTCGATCATCCCGTGCAAACGCTTGGCCTCGGTCACGGTTCCGGCGGTGTCGTTGGCCAGATTCGGGTCAACCTCGAGGCTGACCCAGCCGTCGCGCGTCTTTTCATTGCGTTCAAAGACGGGCATGAACAGGTCGCAGGCGCCACGGATGTCCTCGCGGGCCAGGGCCAGGAAGACCTCCTTGGGCTCCTGTTCGGTCTCCAGGACCTCGCGCAGCTGCTCGTCATAGGCGCCGCCCTCGGCGATCGCCCCCTGGAAGATGGTCGGGTTCGACGTAGCGCCCGAGATCCCCTTCTCGATCAGGTCAGCGAGCTCGCCGTCGCGGACGAAGGGCCGGGACAAATAATCGATCCAGGGACTCTGACCCTGGTCGCGCAATGCGTGCAAAGCGGTGGTCATCAGAAAGCTCCGATCGTCGTGTCTGTCGCCGACGGATACCCGGCGCAGCCATGCTTATGCCACTTCATTGAGACTACTGCCCTCGGTCCTCCCGTTTGGCGAGCGGAAGGACGAACCACACCCCGCAGATCGTTGCGGCGGACAGGAGCCCCATGATCACCGGGGCAGGGCCGCCGAGCACAACGTCGGCCAGCAGCACGAGGATGCCGGTGAAGCCCAGGGTGAGAAAGGCCATGGCGGCAATGGCCAGCCGATTGGCCATCCAGACGAGAAACCGCTTCTCCCCCTGGTGAAAGAGGATCCGGTGATGGATCGACGGCGCCATGAGCAGCACGGCGGCCACGGCCACGCACACGAGCGTGACGAAGTAATCGATGCGGCCGAACTGCGACACGTGCTTGAAGCCCGTGTTGAACGGCGCCACGAGCAGGAAGGCGAACATGATCTGGATGCCGGTGGCGGCCACCCGAAGTTCGTTGAGCAACTCGATGATGTTGCGGTCCAGCCGCTCGATCGGTGTCTCATCACGTTCCTGCTCGGAGGACTGGCTGGCCGACTCGGACACGCGCATACCGTAACCGCGCGGCAGCGCCTCACCCGTCGGCAGACCGACGGCACCCAGCGGATTAGGGGCCCCGGCCAGCGGGCATCACGACCGCTGATGATTAAGGAGCGACGGTGAAGCTCGTGTATTGCCTCCCCTGGTTCTAGCCGTGCGCCGGCTCAGCGCGGTGATCCTCGTCGTGGCCGCGACCAGCGGCTTCTACCTCGTCCTCATTGATAGCGTCAGCTCGCCTGAGCTGTACGCGATGGCCGGAATCGTTGCCCTCGCCACCGTCGCCTTCATGGCCTCCCGCGAGCAGGGCTTCACCGAGGCGCGGGTCAGGGGACGCTGGTGGCTGCGCGCCTCGCGTCCCATCGCCAGCATTCCGACCCAGATGACGCTTGTCATCCGGGAGGCGCTGGCTCAGTGCGTGCGTCCTCGGGCCGCCCGGGGCAGCTTTCGTGTCGTTTCCTTTGCCGCCGGCGACCGCCCCGAGGACGTCGGTCGCCGGGCCCTGACCGAGTTGCTCGGTTCGCTGGCCCCCAACACGATCGTCATCGGCGTCGACACCGACCGCGAACTGCTCCTCGTCCACCAGCTCCATCGCACCGGGACACCGAACGAGCTCGACGTCCTGAGGCTGGGATGAACGAGTGGCAGCTGGCGGCGGTTGTGTTGACCGCCGCGCTCGTTCCCTGCCTGGGCGTATGCGCACTGGCGGGCGCCGCGCATGCCCTGGCCGCACTGGAGGTGGCAAGCACGCTGGGCGCCACCGTGATGATGCTTCTGTCCGAGGGCTTTCACCGCCAGCCGTTCATCGACCTCGCGATCGTGCTCGCCGTCGTCTCGATGATGGGCGCCTTCACCTTCGCGCGCATGATGGAGCGGGATCTGTGAGCACCCTGCATCAGATCGTCGTGACCGTCGTCCTGGTGGCAGGAGTGGGTATCGAAGTGCTCGCGGTCCTCGGACTGGTGGTCATGCGCGACGTCTATGACCGGCTGCACTACGTCGGTCTGATCGGCTTCGGGGCCCTGCTGGTGGGGATCTCCATTCTCATTCGTGAGGGCTTCTCGTTGATCGGGAACAAGGCGGCGCTGACCGGGGCCCTGCTCGCCGTCCTCAGCCCCGTGCTCGTACATGCCACGGCGCGCAGCCTCCGTGTTCGGGAGCAGGGCGACTGGCGCCGGGGCATCAGCGACACAGGGAAACGAAAGGCGCCATGAGTCCTCTGCAGGCAACGGCCCTGGTCGTGGTCGTGGTGGCTGGGACCGCGGTCGTTCTCACGCCCGAGGCACTGCGCCAGACGATGGTGCTCGGGATCTTCGGGCTGGCGCTGACGATCCTCTTCTTCACGTTTCAGGCCCCGGACGTGGCCCTGTCGGAGATCGTGGTCTCCGGGGTCGGGATGCCGGTGATCATCCTCGCCGCCCTACGCAAGATCCGCGTGCAGGACCGGGAGCGTGAACAGGACCGCGAGGAATGAGCCGCCGCGCCCGGCTGGCTCTGTTCGCCCTCGGCGGGCCGGGATTCGCCGTCGTGCTGGTCATTGGTTTGCACGGCCTGCCCGCCTTCGGCGACTACCACGGAATCTACGGGCTGCTGCTGGATCGCATCGAGCCCCACCTGCGCCACGCCACCGACATCGTCACGGCCTTGAACTTCGACATCCGGGCCTTTGACACGCTGGGTGAGGAGTTCATCCTGTTTGCCTCCGTGGCGGGCGTGGCCGTTCTCCTGCGCCGACTGCGGGCCATCGACGAGCACGTGGATCGCAGCCGCAGTTCCCAGGCACACCGCTTTGCCCAGGCAAGCTCGGCCGTGCGAATGACGTCACTGTGGTTGATTCCGCTGCTCGTCGCCCTCGGCGGCTACACGGTCATTCACGGCGCCCTCACCCCGGGGGGCGGCTTTCAGGGCGGCGTGATTCTCGCCGCCGGGCCATTGGCGGTCCTCATCGCCGGGCGCTATCTGATCCTCAAGCGCCTCGCCCCCGAGTGGATGCTCGAGGCGGCGGAGTCGGCTGGTGCCGCCGCCTACACACTGATCGGCCTGGGCGGCCTCATCTTCGGCTCGATCTTCTTTGAGAACTTCCTCCCCCTGGGCACACCGGGTCAACTGCTCTCGGCGGGGATGATCCCGCTCAACAGCGTGGCCGTCGGGCTCGAGGTGACCGGGGGCTTCCTGCTCGTGTGGACGGAATTCCTCGATCAGGCGCTGATCATCGGTCAGGCCGAACCTGAATGAGCTTCCTCCCCTACGCGGCCGCGGCATGGCTCTTTCTGATTGGCCTGTACGGCGTGGTTTCGAGCACCAATCTGGTCCGAACCGTGCTGAGCCTGACCATCGTCCAGTCCTCCACCTATCTCGTCCTGCTGGGCATCGGCTACCGCGCCGGCGCCAAGGCACCCATCGTGGCCGACATCCCGCCGGGCTCCCGGCTGGTTGACCCGGTGGTCCAGGTACTGGTCCTCACCGACGTCGTCATCGAGGCCACGGTGACCGCCCTGCTTTTGGCCCTCGTCGTCCAGGCTCACAAGCGCTTCGGCAGCCTGGACCCGGCTGAGCTGCGCATCCTCCGGGACTAGGGCGTGGAGTCCCTCTCCGCGCTGCCGGTGGTGGTGCCTTTCCTGGCCGGACCTCTGCTCGTGGCCACCGGCAGCTTTGCTCCGCGGTGGTTGGAGGATGGCACCTCAATCCTGGCCGCCGTCGGCGTCTGTGCCCTGTGCGTTCTCCTGGCCGTGCACGCCGCCACTGAGCCGTTCGCGTACTGGGTGGGCGGCTACCGGCCGCATCATGGCATCGCCATCGGGATCTCGCTGGCCATCGATCCCCTCGGGGCCGGGATGGCCGCCTTCGCCGCAGTGCTCGTCAGCGCGGCCCTTGTCTACTCGACGCGCTACTTCGATGCCGTCAAGGGCCTGTTTCACGGGCTCATGCTGCTGTTCATGGCGGGGATGGTCGGTTTCTGCCTTACCGGTGATCTCTTCAACCTCGTTGTCTTCTTCGAACTGATGAGCGCCGCCGCCTTCGCCCTCACCGCCTACCGGATCGAGGAACGCGCGCCGTTGCAGGGGGCGATCAATTTCGCCATCACCAACAGCATCGGGGGCTACGCGATGTTCATCGGGGTGGCCCTGCTCTATGCCCGGACGGGCGCTCTGAACATGGCTCAAATGGGGGCGGCGCTCAACGGACACCCGGCCGACGCGCTGGTCATCGTGGCCCTGGTCCTGCTCCTGCTCGGTTTCCTGACCAAGGCGGCGGCCGTCCCACTGCATTTCTGGCTGGCGGATGCCCATGCCGTCGCTCCCGTGCCGGTCTGCGTGCTGTTCTCAGGCGTCATGGTCGAGCTGGGCGTGTACGCCGTGGCTCGCATCTACTGGGTCATCTTCGCCGGTCCCATGGGTCCTCACGCCGGCGCCCTGCGCGCGATTCTGGTCGCCGTCGGGGTGATCACCGCCGTGTTGGGCGCGTTCATGTGCTTCGTCCAGCGTCACATCAAACGGCTGCTGGCCTTCTCGACCATCAGTCATGTCGGCATGTTCGTCTGCGGTCTGGGGCTGCTCAGCGCCAAGGCACTGGCCGGAGTGGCGGTGTACATGGCCGGCCATGGGCTGGCCAAGGGCGCCCTGTTCATGTGCGCTGGGGTTCTGCTGCACCGCTTCGCCACCATCGACGAGTACGACCTGCACGGCCGTGGCCGCCAGATCCCCTTCATCGGACTGCTTATGGCGGTCGGGGCGCTGCTCCTGGCCGCGGCCCCCGGGCTCACCACCTACTTCGGCAAATCGCTCCTCGACGCCGCCTCCCAGCAGGCGGGTTACGGGTGGTTGGTCGCGGTATTCATCGCTGTCTCCGCGGTCACCGCCGGGGCGGTGCTCCGCGTGACCGCCCGCGTCTTCCTGGGCTGGGGCCCGGCCGAGGGCCCCGATCCAAGCCAGGCCCGGGCCGCCGAGGAGCGGGTCGACGAGACCCGCGGCGAGCGCGACTACACGCCACGGTTGATGATCGCCGTTCCCGCTGTTCTGCTGGTCAGCGCCGCCGTGCTCGGCCTCATCCCCTCGGCGCTGCCGGGCGTCGAGCGGGCCGCAGCCCGGTTCGTCGACCACCGTGCCTACGCCCGCTGGGTGCTCCACGCCATGCCGGTTCACTGGCCCCGGGTCGCCACCAGTCACGAGGAGCCGGCCGACCTGTACTACGCGGTGCTGGCGGTGGCCGGCGCCGTAGGCGCGGCGGCCCTGGGCCTGTTCGGCCGTCCCGTGCGCGAGAGGCTTCCCGCCGGGATCCGCGGTTTGTCACGGTCGGTTCTGCGTGGCCTGCGCCGCTTGCACTCCGGGCACATCGGCGACTACATCGCCTGGTGGAGCACCGGAGCGGGAGCGCTCGGGTTGGTCTGCCTGGTCAGCCTGAAATGAGCGCTCAGCAGCGATCGCCGAGCCAGCCCGGGAGGCTGGCCGCCGTCCCGATCGCTTAGCGCCCCACGGCAGCCTCGGCGCGGCGGTAGGCGAGCTGGAGCATCTCCGAGCCGAAGAACATCGTCAGCACCGTGGCAAACCAGCGGGTGAAGCGGGGAAACACCAACAGCGAGGCGGTGAGGGCGGCGCTGGTCCACATACCCAGGCAGTACGGACAGACGAGGAGCTCACCGATCGCCCGCTGCAGGCCCCGCCCTCGGGCTGCCTCGTTGACCTCGCCCGGTCCCGCGTCGCCCTCAAAGCGCGTGAACGGCGCCCGCACGGCACTAGTCACCCGATCCTTGGTGATCATCCGGGCCGCCTTGTGGCTGGCCACGGTAAGCAGGGCCAGATCGCCGGCATCAATGCGCGGTGGCAGGGCCCGCCCGGAGCGGTGAAACCAGCTGGCAAAGGCAGCGGCCAGCGAGCTGAACGTCGCCATCAAGACGGCATAGCTGGCCAGGGGGCGCTCACGATCCGGCGAGTGCTCGCGGCCCAGCGCCGAGCGGCGATCCGGTGTCTTGACGGACTCCATTGCCCCTGACGTTACCCCGAGTAAAGGCGGAACCCCGAGACGACAGGCCTGATTGTCGGTGGGCCCAGCGGGTAGCAGGCGGCCGTGCCGTTCCCCATCGGCTTCAGTGCCATCCGCTCGCGTCCCGCTCGCCGGAGCTGACGATGCGAGTCATTGTCATCGGCGCCACCGGCAACGTCGGCACCAGCGTGACCGCCGCGCTGGCCAAGGCCGGGGAGGTAGAGGAGATCGTCGCCGTGGCCCGGCGTGCGCCGGGACATGCCATGCCCAAGACGACATTCGCCGCCGCGGATATCACCCGCGATGACCTCATCCCGATCCTGCGCGGCGCAGACGCGGTCGTCCATCTGGCCTGGCTGATCCAGCCGGGGCGAGATGAGCGGGTGACCGCCGCCGTCAACGTCGACGGCAGTGAGCGGGTCTTCCGCGCAGCCGTCCAGGCCGGCGTTCCGGCAATCGTGTACGCCTCTTCGGTCGGGGCCTACTCCCCCGGACCAAAGGACCGGCGAGTCGATGAGCGATGGCCCACGGACGGCATCCCGACCTCCTTCTACTCGCGTCACAAGGCCGCGGTCGAGCGCAGCCTCGATCGCGTCGAACACGAGCATCCGAATCTGCGCGTCGTCCGCCTGCGGCCGGGCCTGATCTTCAAGGCTCAGGCCGCCACCGAGATTCGCAGGCTGTTCCTCGGTCCTCTGCTCCCCACGCCCCTGATCCGGCCTCGTTTCATTCCGGTGGTGCCCGATACGCCGCGCCTGCGCTTTCAGGCCGTGCATTCAGACGATGTCGGCGAGGCCTATGCCCTGGCGGTTCTCAGCGACGCGCGGGGGGCGTTCAACGTCGCCACCGAGCCCGTCCTCGACTCGGCGGAGCTAGGCCGCATCCTCGGGGCCCGTCCGATCAAGGTTCCCGCCTCCGTGCTGCGGGGCGCGGCCGCCGCCACCTATGCCGCCCGGCTGCAGCCCGCGGAGCCCGGATGGGTGGACATGGCGCTGTCGGTCCCTCTGATGGACTGCGGCCGGGCGCGGTCAGAGCTGGACTGGCGACCCATCCACGACGCCGCCGCGACGTTGCGCGAGCTCTTGGCCGGACTGAAGGCCTCGGCTGACCACGACACTCCGCCGCTGGCCAAGCGCACCAGCGGCCCGGCCCGTGTCCGTGAGTTTCTCACCGGCGTCGGCCGCCGCCCCTGAGCCGACCGCAGAGACCAGCCCAGTCCCAGGCCAGCTCGGGATCCCCGGAACCTCACCCCTCCCCTCCGCGGCGGGACCACGTTTGGGTACGCCGGGCGTTCCCGCGGGTAGCGCAATCGGTGAACCGTTCAAACCACGCACTCGTCCTGCACGAGTAAGGAGGCAGCTCATGCCTGATCCGGACGGAAAGACCAAGGCCGACGAGGAAGCCCTGCCGGACACCCCGTTGCATGCCTACAAGGATGGCCGCAAGGACGACGTCACGGGTGACGCGGACAAACT
>JAXDGI010000037.1:0-31943 GCA_034665145.1 Solirubrobacteraceae bacterium | reverse complement strand
CACGTCCCGGGGACGTGCGTCGGTTGCTGCGCAAAGGTCACGACATCGCCGCATACGGTGACAACACTGTGACCACATGCGGCCCTGGGGCTGAGGCCCGCTGGCGTGCTCAAGCTCAGCCCAGGACGAGCTCAGCGGCGCTCCGCAGCGTCGCCGGATCGCCACCGACGAGCAGCGTGGCACAAGGATCAGGCTAAGGCTTACGGTTAGTACTGGGCGCCGGTGGCGACGATCAGGACGTCAAGCGCGCGCCGCTCACATGCGCACCGCGCGTCGGCTCGAAGGCGGTGACGAGGTGCAGCTCGGCATCCAGGGCCTTGGCCATGCGCACCGCTTCGGCCACGGCCTGTTTGGCGGTATCGGAGCCGTCGGTGCCAACTACGATCGAATCGCCCCATCTCGGAGGTCCTCCTGGCCGCCGGTGGGTGCGCGTGGACCCTACCGTTTTCCGGGGCGCGGATCGGGTTTATCAACGCGGGAACACTGGTAGCTTGGGGCCTACCGTCGTCGCAGCGTTGGCGATGGCGCCGACACCATGGGTCTCCTTCTGTACCTCATCCTGCTCGCCTTTCTCGGGCTGTTCGTGGGGGCGCTGGCCCGGCTGGCTCTCCCCGGCCCCGATCCCATGACGATCTTTCAGACGATCGGTCTGGGGCTGGCCGGAAGCTTGGTGGCCGGGTTGGTTGCCTGGGCGATCTTCGGCCATGGGGCGCCGGGGCTGGTCTTGTCGGTGGCCTGCTCGAGCTTGATCCTGTATTTCATCCGGCGCTCGCGCGGCGGCGGTCTGACGCGCCCCGCCGGGCCCCGACGCTGATCCCATGACCGGCAGCTGACCGGCCGCTGACCGGGGCCGGGGAGTTTGCGCTGCCCAATCTGACCTATCCCGCCGGCACGGGCGAGCTCCGCGCCTACCTGGCCAGGCCGCGTACGCCCGGCCCCTGGCCCGGGGTGGTTGTCATCCAGGACTCGCTCGGCCTCAGCGACGACCTCCGGGATCAGGCCGACCGGCTGGCCGCCGCCGGATTCCTGGCCTTCGCCCCCGATCTCTATTCCGGGCGCGGCCTGCGCTGCGTGCTGGCCACGATCCAGGCCTCGCGCTCGGGCGAGGGAGCGGCCTATGCAGCCATCGAGGCGGCCCGTCAGTGGCTCGAGGCCCGCGAGGACTGCACCGGGCGGATCGGGATCATCGGCTTCTGCATGGGCGGAGGTTTTGCCCTGCTCTGCGCCCCGCGGTTTGCCTTTGCCGCATCCGCGGTCAACTACGGCGAGGTCCCGCGCGACACGGTCGACCGGCTGGCCGGCTCATGCCCGATCGTGGCCAGCTATGGCGGCCGCGATCGCACGCTACGCGGCCGTGCACAGCGCCTGGAAGGGGCGCTGTCCGAGCTTGGCGTCGCGCACGACGTCAAGGAATATCCGCAGGCCGGGCACAGCTTCATGAACCGGATTCCGTTCGGTCCTGGGCTGGATCCAGTCGCCCATCTCGTCGGGTTCGATTACCACCAGCCCTCGGCTGAGGATGCCTGGCGGCGGATCTTCTCCTTCTTCGACGAGCATCTCGCGCAGACCAGCGTGAGCTGAGCGCAGCGGAGCAAACGTGAACGGCTGGGCGTGGTTGCCCGGCCGCGCGCGTGCCCGCGTGACCGCCGATCCGCGGGCCCGCGTGCCCGCGCGGGCTGGGCCTCGGGTCGGATAGGGTCAAGCCCGGGACCGCCCTCGACAGACAGGAGACCATGATGGTCAAACTCGTTGTCCTCTACGGGCAGCCGGAGGACCCGGCTGCGTTCGAGGATTACTACAGCACCAGCCACATCCCTCTGGCGGCGAAGATCCCGGACGTCAAGCGCTTCGAGGCGAGCCGCGGCGCCGGCACCCCGGACGGAGGAGAGTCGCCCTACTTCCGCATGGCCGAGCTCTGGTACGAGGATGAGGACGCGCTGAGGGGCTCGATGGCCTCCGACGCGGGCCAGGCCGCCGTCAACGACATCCCGAAGTTCGCCACCGGCGGCGCGACGGTGTTCGTAGCCGCGGTCGACTGACCTCGTCTGCCGTCGGCTCAGCGGCGACCGATGAGGACCATGGCCACGTCGTCGCTGAGCTCCTCCGCGTTGAGCTCGCGGATCCGGGTGACGAGCTCGGAGAGCAAGCCGTGCGGGTCCTCGCGCCAGCCGCGGTCGCGGGCGATGTAGCCGGCGATCAACCGTCTCAACCCGTCATCACCGAGCAGGCGGCCGTTGTTCGCGCGGCGCTCGATCATGCCGTCGGTGAAGAGGAGAATCGCCCAGCGTTCGGGCAGGGCAAAGCGGGAATCGGGCCACTCGCCGCCGTCGAACATGCCGATCGGAGGACCGCCACCGTCGAGGGGCAGGCTCCGCACCGAGCCTTCCTCGATGAGGATCGGAGCCGGGTGGCCGGCGCGCCGGAGGCCAAGGCTCGGCTCCTGGGGCGTGATCTCGAGGCTGCACAGGGTGGCGAATGTCGCGGCCGCTTGGCGCTCGCGCTCGATCATCCCCTGCAGCGTGGGCAGGACCCGGTCGCTATCGGTTCCGGCCAGCGTCAGCGCGTGCCAGGAGATCCGCAGGCTGGCGCCGAGCGCCGCCTCATCGGGCCCCCGACCGCTGACGTCGCCGACGATGACATGCAGCGCCCCGTCGGGGGTCTCCAGGGCGTCGTAGAAATCTCCGCCCAGCAGCGCCCGCCGGCGTCCCGGCAGATAGGTCGCCGCGATGAACACGTCCGGATTGCGCATCTCCGGATGGGGGACAAGACCGCGTTGGAGACGGGCGTTCTCATCGGCCAGGGCCTCAGCCACCCGTAGCTGACGGTCGACGTCCTCGGCATGGCGGCGGCCCACGGCATAGCGGATGGCGCGGGCCAGCAGGCCCCCGTCAACCTTGCCCTTGACGAGGAAGTCCTGGGCGCCGGCCTCGACGGCCGCCCCGCCGGCCGCCTCATCATCGAGACCGGTGAGCACGATGACCGCGATCTGGGGAGCCACGCTGCGCAGGCGCCCGACCGCCTCCAACCCCACGACGTCGGGCAGGCGCAGATCCAGCAGCACGCAGGCGACCTTGCCCGGCAGTTGGTCGAGGGCCTCGGCGAGCGTGCGGGCCCGGGTCATCGAGACCTCGAGCGGAGTATCGGCGAGCAGGTCCTCGACGATCAGCGCGTCATCGTCGTCATCCTCGACGAGCAGCACTTCGAGCAACGCGGTGAGCGGCGCAGACGGGGGCACTAGACGCAGGGATCAGCCGGCGAGCTGGAGAGAAGAGATGACGCTCGGGCGAAACACCGCATTCGCGGATAATAGGGGCGCGACCAGTCTGTTCTGCGTCGCCAGGTCCGCTCGGACTTTCTATGCTCGCCCGGATGGTCTGCTGTCGTTCGCTGATCGGACCGCGGCTGGTGCTGATCGCCGTGGTGTCGGCCTGTCTGGCGGCGCTGATCCCGCCGGCGGCCCAGGCGGGGGTCGCAAATGCCGGCCTGAGGCCCGCGCGCGCCGCTGACCCGCTTTCCGGGCTGCGGTGGGGCGATTATTCCGGCCCGCTCGATGAGGTGTTCCCCGCCTATCGCCGAGCGGGCGGCAGCGACCGGCGGTTGCTGGGGGAGATCGCCCTTCGGCCCCGGGTCCGCTGGTTTGGCGCCTGGTACAGCGACGCCCAGGCAGAGCGGACCGCCCGCCAGTACATCGCCAATGTGACCGGCGGCAACCCCAACGTCCTCGCCCAGATGGCCGTGTTTCGGCTGGTCCCATGGGAGGCTGAGGCCTGTCACCGTCTGCCCACCGCGGCCGAGCAGGCCAGCTACGAGCGCTGGATCCGCGCGTTTGCCGCCGGGATCGGCAGCGCCCGCGTCGCCCTCATCCTCCAGCCCGATCTGCCCTTCGCGCTGTGCGTGCCCCATCGCTCGAGGCTGCCCCTGCATCTGGTCGCCTACGCCGCCGGCGTGTTCGCCGCGCTCCCGCACGCCACGGTCTACATCGACGCCGGGGCCGCCGACTGGCCCAGCGTCGGGGAGGCGGCGGCCATCCTGCGCTCGTCGGGAGTGCGGTACGCCCGCGGGTTCGCTCTCGATGCCACCCATTACGACGCCACGGCCTCGGAGATTCGCTTCGGCCAGCAGGTCGTCCGCAAACTGACGGCCGCCGGTGTTCCCGGCCGCCACTTCGTGATCAATACGGCCGAGAACGGTCGCCCGTTCACCTACCAGCACTACGGCGATGCGAGCACCTACGACAACGCGCCGGTGTGCCCGAGCCACGCCCGCCGGGGCTGTGTGGCTCTTGGGATCCCGCCGACCTGGGACGTCGCCTCACCGCGATGGCACCTGTCGGCGCGAGTCAGGGCCATCGCCGCGCGCTACGTCGACGCCTACCTGTGGATTGGCCGACCGTGGCTCGAACACCAGGCCGATCCGTTTGACCTCGCCCGCGCCCTGGCGCTGGCCCGCGCTAACCCGTTCTAAACGTCGCCCAGGCTCTTTCGCCCCGCTGACGTTGTAGCCTCTCGGCCTGCAGCGCCCTCGCGCTGTTAGCACTCTTCCGCGGCGGTGTCCGCCGCGGCGACTGAACTACGGAGCCCGCCCTCAATGGCCGTCGATTCACTCCGCGCCCGAACAGCCGTGTCCACGGAGGCTCGCGAGAGCGACTGGCGGCTGCGCGTCATGGACCGCCTGGCGGCAATCCACATGACCGGTTGGGGCGTCGCCGGCCTGCTCGGGCTGCTCATGCTGATCTCTCTGGCCCTGCGCATCGGCCAGCTTCGCTTCCACTTCTGGATCGACGAGGGCATCTCGGTCGGGATTGCCTCCCATCCGCTTAGCGAGCTTCCGCATCTGTTGCGCGAGGATGGATCGCCGCCGCTCTACTACCTCTTGCTCCACGTCTGGATGCAGATCTTCGGCCACAGTGAAGAGGCCACCCACGAGCTCTCACTCGTGTTCGCGATGATCACGGTGCCGGTTGCCTACCTGTCCGGGGCAAGCCTGTTCAACCGGCGCACCGGCGCGTACTGCGCGGTGTTGGCCGCGGGGGTTCCGTTCATTACCAGTTACGCGCAGGAGACGCGGATGTACACGCTCCTCCTGCTGCTCTCGCTGATCGTGGCCACGTCCTTTTTGCATGCCTTCGTCTATCACCGCCGCGCATGGATCCCCGTGTTCGCCGTCTCTCTGGTGGCCACGCTCTACACCCACAACTGGGCGCTGTTCCTGGGACTCATGACCTCTGTCGCCTTTCTGGTCTGTGTCCGCCTTGCCCGGCCGGCAGAGCGGCGCGTGCTGCTACGCGATGGAGCGATCGCCTTCGGTGCCACCGCGCTGCTCTACCTGCCCTGGCTCCCGACCCTGCTCTACCAGGCCCAGCACACAGGAGCGCCGTGGGCCCTGCCGCCCATCCTGTGGTCATTTACCCAGGGGGGCTACTTCATCGTCGGCGGCCGCGGGGCGGCGGTGGCCATCCTGCTTGGTGCCGGCGCTGGGCTGCTCGCCATCCGCAACAGCGGTCTCTCCGATCGGCGAACTCGGATCGCCGTGGTCTGCCTGGCCGTGCTGGGCGTCGGGACCGTCGTCCTGGCCTGGTTGTACTCCAAACACACGCCGGCCTGGGCGTTCCGGTATCTGGCGGTCGTCGTCGGGCCGCTGCTCCTGCTGGCCGGCCTGGGCATGGCCCGCGGAGCCAAGCTGGGGCTTGTCACCCTCCTGCTGGTCAGCTGCTTCTGGGTGCTTGATCCGCACACGAGCCTGCTCGATGCCAAGAGCAACGTCGCCTCGGCCGCGGCCAAGATCGCCGCCAGCGACAACCCGAATACGTGGGTCATCTCCACCCAGCCCGAGCAGGTGCCGACCCTGAGCTACTACCTGCCGAAGGTGACGCACTTCGAGACCCCTCTCGGGCCAGTCTCCGACCCCCGCGTCGTCGATTGGCGTAATGCCCTCGGGCGGTTTGAGCACGGATCGGTCCACCACACCCTGGTCCCGATGCTGCGCCAGCTCAGGCCCGGACAGCGGCTCGCCTTCGTCGAGCCGGTGCGCTTCACCAAGGCGCCCCGCTGGATGGATCTGATCTACACCAATTCGTACTACTGGTCGCGCTATCTACAGCGCGATTCCCACCTCAAGCTGATGGGAGTCTTTGCCCCCTACGCCTACGAGGTTGGCCTGCCCGTCCGGGTTACGCTGTACTCGGTCCGCTAGACGGCCCGGGCTCAACTCACTTCGGAACGGCGGCGCCGACCCCGGCCTCGTGCTCGCGCCGCGTACGGGCCAGGCGTCCACCGCACGCACCGAGCACGGCGCCGACGATGGCGGTGATCACGGCCAGCAACGGCGGAAAGCTGCCCAGCGAAACCTTGGCGTGTGTGCCGACGAGGGCATGCAGCAGCAGCAGCGCCACCCCGTAGATGACACCGCCGACCATGCCCCGGTCGGCCCCACCCCAGCCGTCGCGATGCTCGAAGCCGGCCAGAAAGGCGCCGACTCCGGCCAGAATGGCGATAACCCAGTAGGCAGCGGCCGACGCTCCGATCAGGACACCGGCGATCGCCCCAATGATCGCGGGTATGACGCCACCCAGGATTATCTGGGCCGGAAGCGGTCGATCGCGTAACAGCACCGGTGTGGGCATGGATCCTCCCTCGATGGATTCGAGGCCAACCCTAACCGATGTGGCCGGGGTCACGAAGAGGGTATGGCGGGCTCGGTCGCCGGACTGGCCGGGTCGATCAGGATCTTGGCGTGTTGGTCGGGTGCGGCGAGCGCGGTGAACGCCGAGGAGACGCCGTTGAGACCGACGATGCCGGTGATCAGGGGGGTCGGGTCGACCTTTCCCTCGGCCAGCATCTGCAGGGTGTCGCGAAATTCGAGCGGGGAGTACCCGAACACGAAGCGCAGATCGAGCTCCTTGTTGATGGCCATCGCGGGGGTGAACTGATCTCTGCCGACACAGACCCCGGCCACGACGACGCGTGAGAGCAGCGGCGCGCCGTCGAGGATGCTCTCGATGACTCCGGGCACGCCGACGCACTCGAAGATGACCGGGTACTTGGGCGTCGCGCCTAACGCCTCGCCCAGTCGCCACGCGTGCCACCAGCCGACGGGAAGTCGCTCGAGCTTCTCACGCGTTCCGATGGCCAGCTCGAGGGCGGCCGGAAGGTTGTCGATGTGGCCGCGGCCGCCCGCGGCCGTAAACGGAGAGGCGTGACCGGGGTCGATGACCACATCAGCGCCGCAGGCGGCCGCCAGGGCACGGCGCCCGGCCGAGAAGTCGCTGGCCACCACGGTGCGCACCCCCTTGGCCTTGAGGAGCAGGATCACGGCCAGGCCCACCGGTCCGCAGCCGATCACGATGGCCACCGTCCGCTTGCTGACCTGACCCCGGCGCACGGCGTGCCAGCCCACCGCCATCGGCTCGGTCAGCGCGGCCACATCGCTGCTGAGACCGTTCGGGACCGCCATCGTCAGTGATTCCTGGACAAGCATCCGCTCGGCGTAGGCACCGGGGGCATGGGCCGAGAGTCCTGTGGTGTCGATGCCGGACGCGTTGCGCACCAGCGGCAGGGCCACGACGCGCGTACCCACCGGGATCGTCTCGCGGCAGCCCGGCCCGTAATCGCTGAGCACGCCGCAGAACTCGTGGCCGAAGACGACCGGCTCAGTCGAGCGAGCGAAGCGCTCGTATCCGACCCGGAGGGCGAGGTCAGCCCACTGGTCGCTCCCGAGCCGGGCGTGCAGGTCAGAGCCGCAAATCCCGCAGCGCAACACCTCGATGCGCGCCTGGCCGGGGCCGGGGCTGGGCTCAGGGCGGTCCTCGACCCTGAGCTCGCCGTGCTGGCACACCACCGCTCTCATGCGCGCGGCCAGTGGTGGGACGGGGCGGGCACGGGCGGATTCTGACACGACCTCCCGGAGTCGGGCCGGGCCCGGTCAGCCCCGCGGCGGCTCGGCCGGTGTGACGTGGTCAAGAGCGGCCAGGTCTGCGGCATCGAGCCGGACATCGTAGGTAGCCAGGTTCTCCTCCAGGTGAGCGACTGACGTCGTCCCCGGGATGAGCAGCATGCGATCGTAGTGCGACAGCAACCAGGCCAGCGCGACCTGGGAGGGTGCGACGGAGTGCTTGGCCGATACCGAGGCGATCGCCGCATCGTCGGCCAGCTTGGCCGGGCCGCCGGTGAAGGCTGACCCGAGGGGGAAGAACGGCACGAAGGCGATCTCGCGCTCGCGGCACAGCTCCACGAGCGCCTCGTGGCTGCGGTCGAGGAGGCTGAAGGCGTTCTGGACCTCGGCGACCGCCACGAGCTCGAGAGCCAGCTTGGCGCCATCGAGGGTCACGTTGGAGACCCCGATCAGGTCGAGCTTGCCCTCCTGTCGCAGATCCTCCAGCGTTCCCAGCTGCTCGGCGGTGGGCACGCCGGCGCCGCCGCGCGCGTCGGCCACGCGCAGATTGACCAGGTCCATGCGCTCAAGACGCAGCGAGCGTAGGTTGTCCTCAACGCCCTGGCGCAACTCGGCCGGCGACAGCGCCGCCAGCCAGGCACCGTCGGGGGTGCGCCGGGCGCCGACCTTGGTCACCAGCCGAAGGCCGTCCGGATACGGGTACAGGGCCTCGCGGATCAGATCGTTGACGACATCGGGGCCGTAATACTGGGAGGTGTCGATGTGGTCGACGCCGAGTTCGATCGCCCGGCGCAGCACGGCCCGAGCCCCGTCGAGATCGCGGGGCGGACCCAGGACTCCGGGGCCGGCCAGCTGCATGGCACCAAACCCGATGCGCCCGATGGGCTTGTCGCCGAGATAGGTGGTTCGGTTCGTGTTCATGAGATTCAGTGTGCGCTAGCGTCGGCGGACCGACAAGCAGGGACTCGATTCTCACCCGTCACCCCGCGCCGCCTCATCCCGTGCGTGCCCGCCGACGCGTTCACGCGGGTAGCGTTCACGCGCCCGTGAGCACGATGCCGAGCCTGGCCGAGACCGAGCGGCTGGTGATCCGCCCGTGGCGCAACGACGAAGCCGACCGGTTCTACGACTCCACCGCCGCATCGAGGGGGCGAAATGGATTGGCGGCCGGCCAAGCCTGATGTTCTGGGTCGGCGCCGACGAGAGCCAAGTGCCGTCCCTGGACCCCGACGAGCCCGCGCCGTCATAGGGCGGCGCGGCCGGGCTTCGCTACCGCCCGGCGCGCGCCGCGTGCCCCCTATGGAGTGTTGGCGATCAGATCGGGAATCAGTGCCGCGGCGTTGGGCGTGCCCAGGCCCGTGACGGCATCCCAGCCCTTGGAGGCGCAATAGCCCGGCAACGACGAGGTCTGATTACAGCCTGTGGTGACGTCGTAGAAGTCAGCCGCGTACTCGATGGGGTTGTTGCTGATCTGGTACAGCGCTGGGTTAAGGAAGCCCAGATCACGGCCGGCCATCTGATCGGCCATCGCCGTCAGACCTGCCCACTGCGGGGAACTTGCGCTCGTTCCGCCCACCACATACCAGCCGGTCGAGCATGGACTTGCCCCGCCGCAGCCGGCGCCGCTCTGGTTGTTGGTCTGCGACTCGGTCAGATAGACGAGCACCCCGGTCCGGGAGCTGGCCTGGTACGCGACATCGGGGACCCCGCGCATGTTGGAGTTTGGCCCCGGTGCGCCCGGGGATGTCCCGGTGTACGTGCTCCCCGGCGGCAGCGTGTTCTGGTACGACGGCCGTGGGAAGTAGATGCTGTACCCACCGCCGCTGTCGATCCAGCCGATCTCGCGGGTGGCCGGGCTCGTCTGGCAGTTGGTCGGCGGCGAGACATTGTCGACCCCGATTCCGGTCTCAGCGTTGGTGCAGAGGTAGGTGCCGCCCACGGAGGTAACGAGGGGATCCGACGCCGGCCAAATCACACTCGGGTAGGGGATCGTGGCCGGATTCTTGACCGGCTCCTTGTATGTGTTTGTCGTTCCGCCGTCACCGCTGGAGGCGAATACGCTGACCTGATGGGCCTGGGCGTCGATGAAGGACTGGCGCAGTTGCTTGAGCGACGACAGCCCATTGTGGAATGAGCCTTCGCCGGCGCCAAAGCTCTGGGTGATCACGTCGGCCCGATGATTGTCGACCACGTACTGCTCGGCGTTCATCATCTGCTGGAACCCCTGCACGCCGAGCGTTTCGGCGGTGGGCGTGGTGACGAGCATGATGTTGGCCAGGGGGGCCGTCGCGTGGGCCCACTCGACGTCAAGGGCGACCTCGAGGCTCCAGAGGTTGTGGGCCTCCAGTCCCGTGCCGTTATTGGGCGGCGGCGGAGTGGGGGAGGGGCAGCCCTGATAGCAGACGATGTCAAAGCGCGGTGAGGCGCCTGAGGCGCAGTTCCCCGAGGGATCGCTCGGGCCAGTCTCCCCGCACAGATGCGGCAGCCCAAACGCCGTATCGAACGTCCCGAGGTCCTGGCGAATCGTCGATGCCCCGAATGAGTCGATGATGGCGATCGTCTTGCCCTGCCCCTCGTTGCCGAGTCGGTGCAGGCCGGCGTAGTTGTAGGAGTTGGCCATGGCCGCCGGGTCAAAGCAGCGCCTGCCCACCGCGTTACAGGCCGCCTGGCTCGGCGGCGTCCCGCTGGCACTGAGGTACTGCCAATCGCTGATGGTGGGCTGCACGGCCGCCGCCTGCCCCTTCGCCCCGATGTGGCGCCCGGGGGTGGAGGAATGCCTGGCGCTCGCACCACCGACGGGTATGAGCAGCACTCCAAGGGCGCAAAGCGCCGCGACCAGCACTGAACGTTTCACTACGCCTCCCGGCAATTGGATCCAACCGGTCCTGGAAGAGCAACCTATGCCGCCGGTGCCCTCCGTCCAGACAGATGGAGACGTTGTTCAAGATTCGGCAACCGGCCCGTGTGCTTCCTGCACGCCGCGCACGGGACCGGCTGCCGGCAGCCGGGCTACAAACGGGTTGTTTCGCGGCGTGACTCCGCGGGACGCGGTCCCGGGCCACCGCGCGGACGCCGGCGTGAGACGCCGGCGCGCTGCACGTGATAGGGCGCCGCGCGGTGCTCGCGCTCGCCGCGGTCGCGCCGAGTCGGAAGGCGCAGAGGGTGAGAGGGATCACGGGCAAACGTCGTCCCCGACGCGACGGCGATCACCGAGCCGGTGGCGATGAGAGCCAGGCCGACGGTCGGGATCATCGCCAGGCTCCCGGTGCTGAGCAGGGCGGCGCCGATCAGCGCGCCGCCGCCGATTCCGATTTGAAATGCCACCACGTAAAGCGCGGATGCCGTGTCGGGGATCCGTGGCGCGACGCGCAGCACGGCGCTCTGGAGGCAGATGGGCAGCGCGGTAAACCCGGCACCCCATGCGGCAATGGCCAGGATCGTCGCCGGGGTCGATCGGCCGATCACCGACATCAGGGCGAGTGCGCCCACGACCGACGCACAGCAGCTGATCAGCGCCGTGCGTGGGCGGCGGTCGGTGATCGCCCCGACGACACCGACGCCAAGTACGCCGGCGGCGCCATAGCCGAGCAGGACCGCCGACAGCCCCATTCCGGTCAGCCCGGTGTGAGCGCGCACGATCGGGGCGAGATAGGTGAAGGCGACGAACTGGCCAAGGGCCACGAACATCGTGACCGCGCAGACGATCAGCAGCCGGGGAAGCCGGAACGCTCCCGTCAGGATGTCGCGTCGGCTCAAATGGGCCTCCCCGGATCTGATGACCGGCAGCACGCGCCACATGGCCAGGACGGTGAGGAGAGCCGAGCCGGCCATAATGAGCACCGCAGCGCGCCACCCGACCAGCGCCCCGACCGCGCTGACCAGAGGGGTTCCGGCCACGAGGGCAACCGAGTTGCCGGCGAACACCGCGGCTGTGGCCCGGCCCACCCGGTCGCGAGAGACAAGCGTGGCGGCGACCTGGGCTATGACCGACCAGAACACGCCGTGGGCGACCGCACCGATCAATCGCGCGACCATCGCCACCGCGTAGCTCGGGGCGAGAGCCAGGATGATCTGCGAGATGACGAGCGTGGCCACGGTGGCGATGACGAGCGGGCGGCGGGGGATCCGGGAGGCAAAGATCGTCAGCGGGATCGCCGTGAGCGCAGCCACGCCGGCATAGGCCGTCATGAGGAGGCCGACCGCGCTCTCGGAGACGTGTAGGTTGCGCGACATCGGGATCAGGAGCGCCACGGGCTGGGTTTCCGTCGTGACGAACACGAACGTCGCGGAGGCGAGAACGAACAGCTGGATTGCCATCGGCGACGGGCGTCGCAGGGTCAATATCGAGCGCATGCCGTGAATATACTCGGGCATCGAGGAAAACTATGACCATCGTGTTAAACGCAACAGCTCGGCCGACGCGCGCGGGGGAGGTGTTGCGGGCCGTCCATGCTCGCCCGGGGATTACGCGCTCTGAGGTGGCGGCCGCGGTCGGGCTGTCAAGCGGCATGGCCTCCGATGTCGTCGCCGCTCTCGTCGCCGCTCGCCAGCTCAGCGAGGGCTCGGTGGTTGCCAGCGGAGGCCGGGGGCGACCGACGCGGTCGCTGTGGGCCCATCCACAGGGGCCGTTGGTCGCCGTGGCCGCGATCGCTCACGAGTCCTGGCAGGCCGAGGCGATCGCCCTGGGCGGCGACGTGGTCGCCCGGCTCAGCGACCGGCACGGCGGCCAGGCCGGCCACGTCATGGCTGTCGTCGCGGAGGCTCTCATGGAGCTGTGCCAGGCCCATCCCGGTCGGGTCGGGGCCGTGGCCGTATCCGTCCCGGGCACGGTATCGGGCACGCGGCTCGTGCAGGCGGCCAACCTGGGCTGGCGCGATCTCGAACTCGCGACGCTGCGGCCGTCGCTGGGCGCCGGCGTTCCCTTCATGGCCAGCAACGACGCCACCTACTCGGCGATCGGCGAATTCTCACGCGGGGCGGCCGTGGGCAGCGTCAGCTCCCTGCATCTGTTCATCGACTCCGGGGTCGGTGGGGCGCTCATCGAGGACGGACGCGTGACGACCGGGGCCCACGGAATGGCCGGGGAGTTCGGCCACATGCCGTTCGGCTCGCGCCGAGCCCGGTGCCGCTGTGGCGCCCGGGGCTGCTGGAACACCGATCTGGAGGGGGCAACCCTGGCCGCCGGCCTGGGCCGTCCGGTGCCCGCCGATGAGGTGTCCTTCAGTCGCGCCGTACTCGCCATGGCGCGCGAGGGGAGCCCTGACGAGCTACGGGTCATACGGCGGGCCGCCGGGGCGCTCGGCCGAGGAGCCGCTGGGTTGGTCAACGCCACCGACCCTGAGCTCGTCGTCCTCAGCGGCCTCGCCGTCGAGCTCTGGCAGACGGCTCCGGGTCCGTTGGACAGCGCCTACCGCGATGGGTTGATGGCCATGATCGCCTCCGACCCCCCGCTGCTCGTGGCCGGCGCCCTCGGTGACCGGGCCCCGCTCGTCGGTGCCATGGAGGCCGCCTTCGAGCCGATCTTGACCCACCCCGCCGTGAGCTGACGGCGCGCTGGGAGCGGCGACGTTCCCGCCGGTTCAGGACTCGGCGAGCGCGAGCTCGGCGAGCGCGAGCTCAGCGAGCTGCGTGATGGCGGCACGGGTCCTGGCGACGGCGAGAAACCGCTTGGCGTGACAGAAGAGGGCATCCTCGACACCGGTGGCCCTGACGAGGTCGTCGCCTTCCAGACCGCCCCATGCAGCGGGTAAGTCGCTGCGGTTCTCGAAGGACCCCAGCTCACGCGGCACAGCCTCCAAACCGAAGCCCTGGCGCTTGGGGTAGATCACGAACAGGGCATCGGACGTCACCGGCACGAGCGCCTGCTTCCAGGGAAGATTGACCGGTAGCTCGATGACCCGGGGGTCCCGCGCCGCGTTGACGGCCGCGTGGACGAGACGCTGAGAACGCCTGCCCGAGGCGGCGCTGGCCACCTCGCGGGCCAGGATGTCCCGGGCCAGCGCGACCGCGGCATCAAAACGCTCGCGCTCCTGCTCAGGCGTGAGTTCCTCGTCCCAGCGCGTGTTGAAGCCGCCGATGATCGAGTTGACCGTCATCGGCCGCACGCCGTCGACCAGCGGCCGGGTCAGCTGCTGCCCGGCGTCGTTGGCGTCCACGGACTGCACGAGCGTCTCATCGACCGCGTCGGCGACGTCCTGATCACCGCCGCACGCCCGCGCGCCGAACTCGCGCCAGACAAGTCCGAAGGAGGCGTAGCGCACCCCGTTGTCGCGTGCCCGGTCAAAGCCGCGCTGATGGTGGTCGAAGTCACCGGTGGTGGGGTCGTCGCAAAAGCCCACGTCGACACGCAGGTCGGCCTGGGCGACCGCGTCCCGCTCGCGTGTGCGCACGACCTCGAGAGCCTCACCGGCGAGGCCGAGCGTCGCGATAGCGAAGACCTCGTCGGCGTGAAACGAACCGTCGTGAGTGGCGACCAGCATGTCGCGAGACTCTAGAAGGCCCCCTCTCCCGAGGTCTCCCCGAGGACTGCATCAGCTCCTGGTCCGCGGCGCGGCGCTCTGATTCACGCGGGGCGGAGCCGGTGCCGATGATCTGAGCATGTTCTCGCTCCACCGCGCGAGCCGGACCGCCGACCCGGCTGTGGCGGCGACTATGTGGATCCGCAACGCGCGACGAACACGCGCCTGGGCGGCAATTGCCGTGCTCTGGGCGGTGATCATGGCTGGGCTGCGCTTCCGATCCGGTGGCCACCCCACGGATGTGACGCTGGTCGGGAACCTGATCCTCGGCGCGCTCTTCTTCGGGATGGCTATCTTGGGCCTCCTGGTGGCCGGCCGGGTCGCGCGGGCCGGGCTGTGGGTCGGGCGCGACGGCATCGTCGTCCGCGGCCCGTTTCGGACCGCGGTCGTGCCGATTGACGAGGCTGGTCTCTTCGCTCCGGGCCTGCAGGGGGCGGGCGGCAACGGAACTCCGTGCCCGATGCTCTCCCGACGCGATGGCGCCGGTGTCGGCGTCTGGGCGCTGGGCCGACGCAACGTCTGGTTTCGCTACGAGCGCCTCTGCCAGGAGATCCAACCGCTCTGCGACGAGCTCAACGGGCTGGTCGAGACACTGCGATCCGCCCCCGATGGCCGGGGATGACCCCCCGAGGGAAGGAGGGAGCGGCGCCCGAGAGCGCCGCTCCCCATCCCACCACTACTTGGCGTAGGGGTCCAGGAGGACATCATCGATCTGCCACGCTGATCCGCGCGAGGCGGAGAACACGAGCTGTGCCGACAATGTGTTTCCGTCCGGAAGCCCCGCCATGAGGGCAAAGACCGGACTGAGCTGCCAGGACGCGTAGTCCTTGCGGTGAAGGGCGTACGCCGGGGTTGACCCGGTGTTCCCCTGGGCGTCGGTCCAGTCCACGCGAACGCTGAGCTTGGCCCTCCGCCCACCGCGAACGTTCTCCGCGAAGAAGCGGAAGCTGGGAACCTGATTGTCGACGCAGAAGCTCGGCGAAACCGCCGATCCCCCAGAGGCGAGACGCAGGGACTGCGAGTCCTCGGAGCTGACGACGAACCAAGGCTCATTGCCATCCACCGCCGAGGCGTCGGTCAACGACCAGTCCGCGGTTGAGCCTTCAAACGTCCCTCCGGAGAGAGGCGCGTAGTTGGACGAATCACCGAAATTGCTGAGCAGCGGCGAGGCGTCGACCGCCGGACATGACGCATCCGCCGAGGCGGGTTGGGCGGCAACCTGGGGCACCGACCGGGGCCGGGCGGCGGCGGCGGGCTGGGCGGCGATGAGTAGCCCGGCAACCGTGGTCGCCAGGGCGAGAAACTTCGAGGGTCTGCCGATCACATAAGGCAAAGGGACCTCCTTGTCCCAACGACGTTGAACGAAACGTCGACGGCTGGGCTATCTCGGAGAGACCCCTGGCTTTGCGGTCCCTGCCTCGCGGCAGGTTTGCCTTTTGCGACTGGCCTCATATCGGCGCCCGTCAGCGCGGGGTTGAGGGATCTGGACGCTTGTATGAGAGCGCACGCTGAGCCGCCGATGATTTTTCGGTCGGTCCCCGGTCTTAGCCTGTGCCGCCTCATCCGCAGGTGGATTAATTGGTGCGCCGAGGCGCACCTCGGCCAGACGAGTAGGGAGCCTCCGTGTTCAACGAGACAGCAGGTAGGGCGTTTAAGATGCCCCCGATGGCCGTGGTGTGCGTTCGGGGTCCGCTGCGCGCCCTGGCGGGTGGTCGCCCGGAGCATGAGCTGGAGGGAGCCACGGTGGTGGAACTCCTCCTCGCGCTGGAGGTCCGCCATCCGGACATGGGCGGCTGGATCCTTGACGAGCGTGGCCTGATCCGGCGCCACATCAATGTGTTTGTCAATGGTGAGCGTGGGGGCGAGGCGACCCCGGTGCAGTCTGGGGACCGCGTCGAGGTGCTCCCGGCGATAACGGGAGGCTGAGCAAGTGACCGAGTTGGTGGTGGGCACGAAGAAGGGCCTGTTCTTACTGGAGGGCGAGCCGGGCTCCGGCTTTGAGGTCATAACCCGCGCGTTTGCCGGACAGCCGGTCGACTTCGCCACCCGCGACCTCCGCACCGGACGGCTACTGGCGACCGTGACCTCGCCGTTCTATGGGCCAAAGATCTTCTACACCGACGGGGATCCGGAAGGGGAGTGGGAGCAGGCCGACGGTCTCGCCCTGCCCGACGGGGGCGCTCAGGCGCTCGAGCGGATCTGGGTCATCGCCTGCGGCGAATTCGACGGCACCGTGTACGCGGGCGGAGATCCCGGGGTCCTGTTTGAGAGTCACGACGGCGGAGCGAGCTGGGAGATCAACGCCGGGCTGTGGGAGCAGCCGTCGCGCGCGCACTGGCAGCCGGGGGGTGGCGGCCTATGCCTGCACTCGATCTGCACTTGGCCGGGCGATCCCAACAAGCTCGCCGTCGCCGTGTCAGCCGCCGGGATGTGGCTGACCGAGGACGGCGGGCGTAGCTGGCGGCGAGGCAATCAAGGACTCAACCCGCGGTATCTACCCGCGGAGGCGCTACGGGACGAGAATGCCGGTCGCTGTGTGCATCACGTTGAGCGCGCGCCGAGGCAGCCCGGGCGGATGTTCATGCAGTTTCACGGCGGGGTCTACCGCTCAGACGACGAGGGCGAGAGCTGGGCCGACATCGGTGGCGGCGGGCTCCCGTCTGACTTCGGCTTCCCGCTGATGGTCGACCCCGGCGATCCCGACAGCGCGTACGTGATCCCCCTCGTGGCCGATATGGACCGCGTCACCCCTGGCGGCCGTGTGCGCGTGTACGAGACCCGCGATGGAGGCTCGCACTGGGCGGCGCGGGGAGACGGCCTGCCGGCGGAGCACGCCTACCTGACGGTGCTGCGCCAGGCCTTCAGCCGGGCCGGCGAGGGCGAGCAGCTCGAGCTCTATTTCGGCGCGACCTCTGGGGACGTGTTCGGTTCAGGCGACGCCGGCGCGACGTGGTCGGAGGTGGCGACGCGCCTGCCGCCCGTGTTCTCGGTCGTCGCCGGCCAAGCCGGCGGTGGCGCCAGCCCCTGAGCTCGTCAGGACCATCTGGCCGGTGCGCGACGCTCGCCGCGATGCCGAGGAACCCGAACGCGGAAAATCCGTCCCCCTTGTACCGTGTGGCGCGGTAGGCAACGGGCTTGGGGTGCTATGGGGTCGCCGGGCGGGAACATCCTCGACATTCTGCCGGCAGCGTGCATGGCGCTCGATGAGCAGGGTCGGGTGCGGTGGACCAATCGGCCGTGGCGCGCTCTCTTTACCGTCGGCAGCAACTCGGGTGACCATTCGGGTCTGGCCACCTGGTTTCCCGAAGAGGCGTCGGTCGATGCCACCCTACGCCAGGTCGCGGGCAGCGAAGGCGTCGTTCGTCTCCGTGCCCGGCGCAGTAATGGCGTCCCGTTCACCATGGCGATAATGGCCGCGGTCGACGGTGAAAGCGCCGACATCATTTGCGTGGGTCGCGAGATCGCGGGCGGGGACCTGCTCAGCGAGTCCCAGCGGTATCTCGACGTGGCTTTTGAGATGGCGCCGCTGGGCATGGCCCTGTTTGACACCGAGGGTCGGTACGTGCGCGTCAACGATGCCCTGTGCGGACTTCTCGATCGGGCGCCGGCGGAGCTGCTCGGCCGTCGCGACCAAGAATTCACACATCCCGATGACCGCCAGTCGGATGTCGATGCAGCGTGGAGGATCCTCAACGGCGAACTGGACACCTGGCAGACCGAGAAGCGCTTCGTGACCGGGCGCGGGGAGGTCGTGTGGGCGATCGCCAACCTTGCCTTTGTGCGCGACTCCGAGGGGCGGCCGCTGAGCTGGCTCGGCCAGTTTCAGGACATCACTGAGCGCAAACATCGTGAGGAGGTCCTGGGGCATCTTGCCGTTCACGATGAACTCACCTCGGTCGCGAATCGTCGCGGACTCATTCAGGAGCTCGCCGCGCGCTTGGCCCACGCCCGCCGTTATGACGAACCCGGAGCAGTGCTCGTGCTTGATCTGGACGGCTTCAAGCAGGTCAACGACCGCGACGGCCATCAAGCCGGCGACGCGGTGCTCGTGCGCACGGCTCGCGCCCTCGGCGAGCGTCTACGAGTCACCGACTTCATCGCACGCCTGGGAGGCGATGAGTTCGCGGTGATCCTGCCTCACGTCTCCGCCGAGGCGGCCAAGACCGTCGCCGAGGATCTCCTTCGCGTCATCTGCGACTTGGAGTCATCGGATCTCGGCGCAAGCTGTGGGGTCGTTCTCTACGACGGTGCCAGTGCCGACGTCGACGCCATCCTGGCTGACGCCGACCGCGCTATGTACAAGGCCAAAGCCCAGGGCGGTAACTGCGTGTGGGTCACCGGCGCGCGCTAGGTGAGGGAGCGCACACCGGCTGGGCGGCAGCCGACCCACTTGGGTCTGGCCAACTCGTTGACGCCGGGTGGCCATACTCAAGTTCGGGTGCCGGTCGGACGATCCCCAGAGGACAAAATACAGTGAGGGTGAGCGACGCAAATCGCTTGGAGGTATGTTGGGTGCAGTCATGAATTTGCAGTCGCGGTCAGGTGAGCTCGAGCGGGTCGTCGCCCTCACCCAGCGACACCTAGCCGTCGACGCTGTCTTCGTTTCGGAGATAACCAGTGACGGACAGGTGTGTCGTGCGGTGGCTGGAGACGCTTTGTCATTCGGCATCGCGGTGAACCGGTCGTTACCGGAGCGAGGTCTTGCCGAGCGCCTGGTCTCGGGTGAGATCGCCAACGTGGTCAGCGATACCGGCGCTGACGCGCGGCTCCTCGACGTTCCGGGTATCCGTGAAGCCGACGTCGGGTCGTTCGTCGGCGTTCCGCTTCGGCTGCCCGACGCCACGTTCTACGGCGCGCTGTGCTGTCTGTCTCGCCGGCCCAACCCTGGCCTGGGCGAACGTGACGTGCGGTTCATGACGATGCTCGGCGAGCTGATCATGCGCGATCTCGGTCACGGACGGGCCCAGCAACGGCTTCGGGCCGATCTCCTCAAACTGATCGAGACCGAGAACGTCGACGTCGCCTATCAACCGATCTTTGACCTGCGCACCCACCGGTGCCTCGGTATCGAGGCGCTCGCTCGCTTTCCGGAGCCCTTCACGCGGCCGGATCTCACCTTCGCCGCCGCCGACTCGGTAGGTCTGGGCCTCGAGCTCGAGGAGCTCATCGTCCGTCGGGCCTGGCGTCTGCTCCCGCAGCTCGCCGAGCACCAGTACCTGGCCCTCAACCTGACCCCCGAATCCTTGCTCGCGCTGGCGCGCCAGGCCAGCCACCGCGAGGAGGTTCCGCTCTCCTCGCTGGTCATCGAGATCACCGAGCATGTGGCCATCGATGCCTACGCCGATCTGCTGGGTGAAATCGAGCAGCTGCGCGACCGGGGCTTACGCGTCGCCGTCGATGACGCCGGCGCTGGTTACGCCTCGCTGCGCCACGTCATCGAGCTCAAACCCGACATCGTCAAGATCGACCGGTCGCTGATCCACGGACTGGCCGAGGACTGCGCCCGCCGGGTGGCGGTCAGTGCCTTTGTCTCCGTCGCCCGAGACCTCGGTGCCACCGTAGTCGCCGAGGGAGTGGAGCTTCGCGCCGACCGCGATGCCGTGCAAGAGCTGGGCGTGCACGCCGCTCAGGGCTATCTGCTCGGCCGTCCCAGCACCGACCCCGAGACGGTCTCGCAGTGGATCGGCGGCGCTCGGCGCCTCGGCGTGGCCTGACCGCAGCTGGCGCGTGTCATTCGTGGCTCCGAGCCGGGCTCGTTCCGAACAGCGAGTCCGGAGCGAGCCCGGGTCAGGCCCTACTCGCTCGGGTCGTACTTGAACGAGATCCCGAGGCGAACGCGGTAGTTGACGACCCCGCCATCCTGGATCGTCAGGTCCTGGCGCACCACCTCCGCCACGCGCAGCTCGCGTACGCTCTTGGCCGCAGTCTCGACTGCGACTCGAGCGGCGGCCTCCCAGGACTCGGTACTGACGCCCACGACCTCGGTGACGCGATAGACGCTCTCCGCCATAGCACCCTCCCCTTCCGTTGAGCTGAACGCCGGGAGTCTCTCACGCCGCGCCACGCATGTGGGCATTAGCCTCCCCTGGCCTGGCGCAACCTGTGGTTCATCCCGGCTGGGGGTTGCGCGAGCCGGTCGCCAAAGATCTTGGGCGGTGGGCGCGCGCCGGTGCGGAGTGCGTCGAGATCCCGGGTTATCCTGGCCTGGAGCGCTATGAGCACCGTCATGTATGTCAAGCCGAGCTGCCCGTACTGTCAGGTCGCGCGCGAGGATCTCGCCGCGCGAGGCGAGACCGTTGAGGAACGGGACGCTACGCAAAGCCCGGTGTGGAAGTCCGAGCTCATGGGCCACACGAATAATCGGGGGATTGTCCCGACGATCGTGTGGAGCGACGGACGCCGACAGGTTGGATTCCCGCCGGGCCGCGGCTGACGCGTCCACTGAGCGGGCGGTTCGCCCGCTGGATCTCACGCGAGCGTCGCGGCACCTGTCAACGGGGCGCCGCGGCACCTGTCTGGAGTCAGACGGGATGGCCGGTCGTCAGGTTCAGCTTTCAAGGTGCTCCGACCGGCCAGCGGCCGAAGACGCCCGAAGACACCATCCCCGGGGCCGCGTCTTCGGCTGGGCCGAGCGGGAGACTGACGTAAAGCCTGGTTCCCTCGTTGGGCGGACTCACGATCGAGATCGTCCCGCCCTGCGCATCGACGCGGTCTTTGAGCCCAATGAGCCCGGAGCCGCTGGCCGGATCGGCGCCTCCCTGGCCGTCATCAGAGATCGAAAGCCGGACGCTGCCCTCGGTGGCTTCGACCTCGACTCTGGCGACCGAAGCGTTGGCGTGCTTGACAACATTCGCAAGACCTTCGGAGACGACGTAGTACGCCGCCACCTCGATGCTCTCCGGCAACCGTGTGTCGACACGGAGGTCAAGCTCAACGGGGACGGCCGAGCGGCGGCCGAGCGCCTTCAACGCCGGTTTGAGACCGGCCTCGGACAAGATCGCCGGGTGCAGGCCATGGGAGATCTTGCGCAGGTCTTCGAGAACATCGTTCAGCCCTTGTCCGATGCGAGATAACTGGGGCTCCAGGTCGCCGGCCGGCGGCGCCTCCGCCGCTCGCACTTCCAGCGCGAGTGAGACGAGCCGCTGCTGAACCCCGTCGTGCAGATTGCGTTCGAGTCGCCGCCGCGTCTCGTCGCCTGCCGCCACGACGCGTGTGCGGGAGGCGGCAAGCTGGGTCCGAGCCTCCGCGTTGGCGATGGCGGTAGCGACGAGCTCCGCGAAATCGGCGATGCGAGACTCCGTGTCCGGGGGCAGGGGCTCGGGCTGTCTTGACGAAACCGACACACCGCCCCACAGACGGTCTTCGACCACAATCGGGGTGGCGACCGTCGAGGTGACCCCGAGCTCGCGCGCGAGGGCGCCGATGGGACCGGCCGCATGCTCAGGGCTGGCAGCTCGCACCGGCCGGCCGGTGCTCAGAACCCTCGCAGCGACGCTGTCGTCCCCGAGCAGAAGGCGCGTTCCCACGGGAAGCCGGTCTTCTCCTTGACCCCACGCCGCCACCACGGTGGCCGTGTTGCCGGGGTTGAGGCGAAGCAGGGCAGCGATGTCAGCCCCAAGGAGCCGGCCTAGCTCCGCGGTGACAGCGGAGAAGACCTCCGCCGGCGAAGCTTCTCGCGCAACCAGGGTCGCCACGCGCCGAAGCGCGGCCTGCTCCTTCGCGAGCCGCCCGACCTCCGCCCGAGCCTGCGTGTTGGCAATGGCCGTGGCAACCAGTTCGGTGAAGCCCGTGAGACGCGATTCGGTGTCCAGGGGGAGCGGCTTGGTCTGCCTGGAATGGAGGAACAGAGCGCCCCACAACTGGCCCTCGACGACGATCGGGCTGCCCACAGAAGATTGGATGCCGAGCACCTTGCCCACGAACTCAGAGATGCGTCCGGGGACGTCGCGGTAGTCGTCAATCCGGACGGGTCGTCCCGTCCTGGCGATCGTCGAGGCCAGGTCGCCCCCCTCGAGCGGCCACGGACCTGGAACCAATGGGTGCGCCTGGTTCAGGTCGCCCTCGGCGGCCCAGGTCGCCACGACAGTCACCGTGTCATCGCTGTCGTAACGGGCCAGCCCGGCGAGGTCGGTTCCCAGCAGGCGCCCGGCCTCCTGGGTGACCACCGTGAACACCTCGGTCGAAGACACCCCGCGCGCGACCAGCGTTGCCACCCGCCGCAACGCTGCCTGCTCTTCGGCCAGCCGGGCGAGACCGGCGCGTCCCTCGGCATTTGCGATCGCCGTCGCCACCAGGTCGGTAAACGAGGTGAGGCGGGCTTCGGTGTCTGCCGGCAACGGACGCTCCAGGGATGCGTAGGTGGCCATCACCCCCCAGAGGCGCCCGTCGACGATCACCGGTGTGCCCACGCCCGAGCCAACTCCGTCCTCGCGAGCGGCCACACCTACTGGCCCGGAGGCGGCGCGATAATCGTCGATCCGGACCGGACGTCCGGTCTCAAAGACGAGCGTGCTGACGTTCCTTCCGCCCAGGAGCTGCTGGCTGCCCACGGGAGGGAGGCGATCGCTGGTCCCGCTCCAGGCGACCACCGTAAACGCCCCCTCAGGCTCGTAGCGGCCTAGGCCGGCGTGCTTGACGTTCAGCAGCTGGGCGACCTCCTTGGTGACCGTCGCGAACACGTCGGGGGGTGGAGCACCACGCGCCACCAGCATCGCGACCCGTCGCAGCGCCGCCTGCTCCTCGGCAAGCACGCGTCGAGCCTTCTCGGATGACGCGGCCCGCCGTCGAACACGCGCTGCGATCTCTGCGATGAGAACCCGCACGACGGTGAAGGGCCTGAACACGGACACGATGTCAGCGCTGTGCTCGCGCAGCCGCGGGCCTACGACAACAGCTGTTGGCGGCGCGGCGCTGTCCGCCGCGAGAGCCAGGGCCACTCTGCACTTCCGGCTGTCCGTGATTGCGGCGCCACGTCACTGCCACCCCACGAGAGTACTCCTCAGCCTGGTAGGCGTACGGCGCCGTTCCCCTCAACCGATCAATCGTCGAGTGTCACGGCTCGCTACGACTCGTCATCTCCGAGCCGACCAACCGCTGACGTCGGTTGCGACCGCCGCATCGTCGCCCACGAGCACTACGCGAGGGGCATCACCGTCAGGCGCCGGGTGTGCCCACCAGCCTCGGCGGATCGTGGCGTAGCGCTGGCGCGAGGCTCGTCGCGAGCGCGAGAGCGAAGGCCCATCCCATCATCAGGACAACCGTCGCCGTCGGGCCGCGCTGCGAATAGACGAGGCCCACCACGAGAGGCCCCAGCCAGCCGAGCGACATAGTCACCAGCGTCCCGGCGGCCTGCACTCTTCCCTGCAGATGGTCGGGCGTAGCCGCGACCCGATGGCCGGACACGAGCGAGTTCGACAGGGGCGTTGGGAACTCCGCCGCCGCGACGATCAGCCCAATCAGGACAGCGGCGTGCGCGATCAGCAGCAGTGGCACGACCGCCGCGACCAGCCACGCCTCGCCGACCAGCGCGAAGCCGGCCGACATCGACCGGCGCAGCGGCGAAGAAACCAACGCACCCAACAGGCCGCCTGCGCCAATCACGGCAAACATCAACCCGACGCCGGACGACGAGACACCGTGATGCTTGGCGAGCAGGACCGCCAAGAGGTACAGACCCGTGTACAGGGGATTGCCCGCCGCGAACAGAAGCGCGCTGGTGCGAAAGAAGGGCTTGTGCCACAGCCACGCGATGCCGTCGCCCAGCCCACCCCACCGACCGGAGTCCCCGGCCCGAGCGTCGGGCCTCGCCTGGAAGTCGGTCCGCGTGCAGGCCACCGCCAACATCGAGGCTGCGTACGACACCGCGTCCGCGAGGAAGGGCAACGCGCGAGCGGCCGCGAACAGTACACCGCCCAAGGGCGGCCCGAGGATGTTGGCCGCAAACGAGCGCGCCTCATTCTGTGCCACTGCGGCAGGCAGCTGCTCGACCGTGACCACCTGACGCAGAGCCCCGCGCTCGGCAATGTAGGTAACGGTAAACAGACACCCATCGGCGAACGCCACGCCGGCCACCTGGGCGAACGGCGGGCGGCCGACCGCGAGCGCGACGGGGATGCTGGCCAGCAACAGCGCGCGGGTTGCGTCGCAGGCGATCATCAGCCGCTTGCGATCGAGGCGATCCGCCAGCATGCCTGCGGGGAGTGCCATTACGGCCAGCGGCAGCCACTTGGCCAAACCGACAATTCCTGCCTTCGCCGCTGAACCGGTCAGTGTCAGCACCAGCAGCGGGAAGGCGACCGTGGAAGCCTGCGAGCCGAGTTGCGACAGCGCTTCGCCGCTCCAGAGGAGCATGAAGTCACGGTTGCTAGCGAGCGGCCACCGACCCATCGGCCGACCTTACGCGCGGGCCAGCGAGCTCAACGGTCCGGGTGGTTCGGGTGCAGCATCGCCGCTGAGCGGCGCCGCCTGCTCTCTCAGAGGGCGCCTGACACAGAGCCACCGGTCAGCATGCCGTGAAGCTGGGTGGGGGTGAACGGCTCTCCCAGAAGAGCGCCGTCGCACTGGCGGGAACGGAACATGTCGAGGATGAAGCGCATCCGATCAGACAAGGTTGCCCAGTCCACCGCGTGGGTGCCCGGCGTGCCTGGCTGATCCGCCCCGTATTGGTCGAGGAAGGCCTGCACGTCCGGCCGGACGATTGGATTCAACCGCTCCGGATACAACGGCTGGCCATGGGGAGCAGGCAAATCCGCGCCAAGCGTAAGCGTGCCGTCTGGCAGCTCGAGCTTCATCAGCTCGCGCGTGG
Organism: Solirubrobacteraceae bacterium; assembly: GCA_034665145.1. Classification (GTDB taxonomy): domain Bacteria; phylum Actinomycetota; class Thermoleophilia; order Solirubrobacterales; family Solirubrobacteraceae; genus Palsa-465. The sequence continues at coordinate 6,731 of JAXDGI010000037.1, read as the reverse complement.
CCAGCTCGTCCCACAGCTTGCAGGCGAGGTCGACGACTGGATGGAGCAGCCGGCTGCCGATGGCATGAAGCTCATGGGCGAGACTGCGCGAAAGGCCCTCGCTGAGCTCTGCGGCGGCGTCGTGGACGGGATCGCGGATCGGCGCATCGAGCGATTCCTGGATGAACGGCTGGAGTCGGATCTGTTCGTGAAGACCGACTTGGCCATTGGCGAGAAGCATCAGCGCCGCTCGGCGCGCCGGGTCGGGCTCAGCCCGCGCCTGGGCATACGCCCTGAGGGCGCTGGCCAGCAGGGACTGCCCGGCCCGGTTGGATGGGCCCGGAGTGAGCGACTCGATTATCGCGTTGTTGGCGTTCTCGCCGGGCATTGCCGCCAGCGCCTCGATGGCCCGGGCGAACACGGGAGCCAGCTCGCCGAACACCGCAAGGTTTCCCGCGGCGATCTTTTCGGCCACATCGTGGACGACGCCTCGGATCATGTTGAGCAGGCCTTCCTCATGAAGCTCGCGCACATCCTGGACCTGCCGCAGGGCGTCGTTGACGCGTGTCAGGGTGACCGACAGCGGCTGCGAGCTGCTGAGCAGGCCGCGGAACGCCGCGGGAATCTCGTCATCACGGATGAACCGGCCGGCGGTCTTTGACGCCCAGGTCGCGTAGGTGCACCAGTTGGCGTTGTCTGGGCCCAGCGCTTCGGCCAGCGCTGACGACAGATCGTGATAGCACTGCGTAATGAGCAAATTGCGCCGGATGGGGTCGCCGTCCAGCGCGATGATCCAGCTGATCCTCTCACCGGACACTGGACCCCCCGGCGCCGCCACGTCTCCGATGGTTTCCTCGGACAACTTTCCCTCTCCCTGAGACCTTGCCCAGCCCGGCCGGAACGTACCACGGCGTGCCGCGCGCCGCGCCCGACAGGAGAAGCGTTTGCTGGGCGGCGACACGGCGTTTCGCGCGACGCGATCCGGCCCCCGAAGAACAGGCGGATCGTGGCTGCCACGGAATTTATATAGTCGGCCTCAGGATGCGGGGCAGACACATCGCGCGGCGAATTGGGCCCGCAGTTCTGGCCTTGACACCGCTGTTCGCGTTAGCCGCCACGGCGGGCCAGGCCACCGGATCGCCGGTTCAGTACTGCGCGCAGGTTCCGATCGTGCGCGGAATTCCGCCATGGGGTTTTCACACGGGTGCCCCGATCACGAAAGCGACCGGTAGCTACGCCCGTGGTCACGGTCACATCAACCTGGCAGCGAATACGGTCTCGGGGATCCTCTGTCAGGTCGACCGCGTCCGCCGCCAGCCCGACCGCCTCATCATCATGACCGTCAAGCACCACCTGGTCTACCACTCCCACCACGCGGTGATGTGGGGTGTGCCCGGGAACATCATGAAAATCGTTGTCCGCGTGCGGAGCAGCACCGACCCGCGCTGCCAAGCCGGCACCCTCGGTCGCGTGACTTTGTTTGCAAGCTATAACGGCGTGCGCAGCGACAGCGTTCGGTTCACCTTCCCGGCCGCCTGCAAGGACCACGACCACCTGTATCACGGACCGCAGGTCAACAACCAAGTCCCGCCGCTCTAGGGGGAGACCCGCTAGTTCAAGCGCTGGTCACGTGCTGCTCGGGGCGCAAGGTCGGACGAGGGTTCCGAGACAGATTTGGGAGCCAGGGCCGAGCAAGGTTCGTCCCGGCCCAACGTAAGGGAGGTCAGCGATGCGGATCGTCGTCATCAACCACATCACGCTCGACGGCGTGATGCAGGCCCCCGGGCGGGCCGACGAGGACACGCGCGGCGGCTTCAGCCACGGTGGTTGGGCGATTCCCGGAAACGACCGCGCGATGGGTGAGGCGATCGGTGAGCGGATGGCCACACCGGGTGGGGGCCTGCTCCTCGGCCGTCGCAGCTACGAGGACATGCTGGCCGCCTGGAACGCCCAAGGCGGTCCGTACAAGGACGCGCTCAACAGCGCCCGTAAGTACGTGGCCTCAAGCAGTCCGGCGACGAGGCTCGACTGGCCCAACTCGAGGCTCCTGCCCGGCGATGTCGCCGCCGCCGTGGCCGAGCTCAAGCAGGACTCACCCGGGGACCTCGTGATCATGGGCAGCGGCCAGCTAATCCGCTCGCTGCTCCCTCACGGCCTCATCGACGAATACCTCCTGATGATCCACCCACTCGTGCTCGGGTCCGGCCAGCCTCTATTCGATCACGACGACCACCTCGTCAAGCTGCGGCTCCTCAGCAGCACCACCAGCACAACCGGGGTGATCCTTGCGACCTACCAGCCGGCCTAGCGCCGCTGAGCGCTGCACGGCAGCCAGCGCTCCGGACCCAGCACCGGCATATCCCACCAAGAATGCGACGCCCTGCGCTATCCAGCCCACGATGAACATGACCGTCACCGAGCGGAACGGACTCGGCTCGCTGTGTGGCTACGGAGCTGCGCCAGTGGGTATCGGTCCCGTGTGGAGACCCTGACCTCAATTGACGACGTGAGCACGTTTGAGACCCGTGGCGGCAACGTGCGATACGTCGTACGTGACGCCGACGGCAAGGAGTACACGACGTTTCGTGAGGGGATCGGACACAAGGCCAAGGAACTCGAGGGTCAGCGCGTTCGGATCGAATACCACGAGGAGCAGCGCGGCGACTACAAGAACGTCTACGTGGACAAGGTCGAACCCGCCCCGCCAGAAGGACGAGAGGCCGAGCATGCGGACACTGACCCGGAAGAGGCAGCCTGGCGGACGGCGGTCGATGCGGCGCCGTGGCTGGTGGGCGAATCTGACCCTCAGGCGAAGACGACCCCAGGGGAGCTCTACAAGACGCTCAAGCCGTTCAAGGACAAGGTTGCGCAGGACATCAAGGAGAGCGAGCGCGATGATGATTAGGGTGCCGCGGGCGCGGAACTCGCCGGTGGCACCGCCGTGCGCCGCGCGGGCGGTTGGCAAGGGCCTGGATGACGGGATGGGGCACAGATAGATGGTGTCGGCGCCGACTCATTACCTAAGACCGACGACCGCCACGCGCTCCGCGCGCAGCGCGACCTCGAGCTCAAAGCGCGCATCGGGATCGTCGAGCTGGTCACCGAGGAGCTCTCGGAGCCGGGCGATCCGGTAGCGGGCAGTTTGCGGGTGGACGTGCAATGTGTGGGCCATGGCGACGGCGTTCCCAGCGTGCTGGACATAGGCCAACGCGGTGGCGGTCATCCGCTCGCGGGTCGACGCGGTCAACCTGTCGAACGGCCCGAAACGTCTGTCGGCGATGCGCTGCACAACCGGCGCCGCAAGGCTGGTGAGCAAACTCGCCAGATGCTCGTCGGCGATCACGAGCGAGTCGCCGTCAGCGAGCAATAGTGCAGCGGTGGCGAGCTGCCAAGACAGGGGAAGCTGGGCGAGGGGAACGTCTGGGCCGATCGCGGTCCGTCGCCCCGCCGTGGCCACGCGGAGGACGTCGCGGTGGCCGGGCCCTTCGGCGTCGGGCACGATGACGCATCCGAAGCCATCCAGCTCAGCGGCGAGCACGTCGGAGTCAAGGCGACGCGCCAGCCCCGCGAGGCGGTCACTCGGGCAGATCAGCGTCGCGGCCGAGCGGGGGAGCTGCCAGGCAAGGTCATTTGCGAGTGTCGCTGGGTCGACGCCGGGGGCGCGACCCAGGAGTGCCGCTACGAGCTTCCTGCGCCGACGCTCGCGCTCTCCGGCGAGCTCGGCTTGCGCCTGGGCGTAGCCCTCGACGGAGTCAGCAGACAGGCCGTCGATGTAAGCGAAGATGGCCTCGGCAAGCTGAGCCGCGGTCGTTTGATCGACACCGGCGGCGTGGCTTGCGGCGGCCAGCCGGCGCCAGGCCACACGAGCGCCGACTCGGTAGGCGGCTTGCAGGGCGTCAAGCGTTCGTCCTGCTCGCAGCTCCGTACGGCCAAGGGCGACGGAGGCCTGGCGGCCACGATCGTCGCTCGAATCCGGGTCGCGGACAAGATTGACGAAGCGACGAAGTGCCTCGTCGACGCCGGTCCGCAATGCCTCTCCGAACTCGCTCTCGAGCGGGCGCGCGTATTGCGGTACCTCTTGTCCGATCGCCACCAGGATTTCGCGGGTGATGGCCGGCAGCTCGGGCTGCAACACCTCAGCCACGCGCGTGGGCAACTCGCGCCACGGCTCAGAACCACTACTCACAAAGGTGAGCATATATGATGCGAACTTCGGCGGCAATGGGGCAGAACTTTGCGCTTCGAGCACATAAGGTGCCTGGCATGTCCCGAACCGAGAAGACAGCCAACCTGGCCGGTGTTGTGGTGCCGTTCGTGGGGGTGATCGCTGCGATTGTGCTGCTGTGGCATCGCTGGGTGGACGCTGGCGACCTCGGCCTGCTCGTCGGCCTCTACCTGCTCACCGCGATCGGGATCACGGTCGGCTTTCACCGGCTTCTCACGCATCGCTCCTTTCAGACGCACCCGCGGATCGAACGGGCCTTCGCAATCCTCGGCTCCCTGTCCGTGGAGGGCTCGGTGCTCGACTGGGTGGCCGATCACCGCAAGCACCACGCTCACACCGATGTCGAAGGCGATCCGCATTCACCTCACGTCGGCCACGGCAGCGGTTTCAGCGGCCTATGGCACGCTCACGCGGGATGGCTGACCGAGACCCAGGGTCAGGCGGATTGGAAGAAGTACGCCCCAGACCTCTATGAGGATCCCAAGATGCGCCGTATTGGCCGGCGATTCCCGGTGTTCGCCGCGATATCGCTGCTCCTGCCGACCGCGATCGGCTTCGCGCTGCACGGCTGGACGCTTGAGGGCGCGATCCGCGGCTACGTGTGGGGTGGCCTCGTGCGCATCTTCCTCGTGCACCACGTGACGTGGTCGGTGAACTCCGTCTGCCACTTCTTCGGCCGGCGCCGCTTTGACATCTCCGATCGCTCCACGAATGTGGCCTGGCTCGCCCTGCCATCGCTCGGGGAGTCGTGGCATCACAACCATCACACCTTCCCGCGCAGCGCCAGCCACGGGCTCCGGTGGTGGGAAATCGACCCCTCCGCGTTGGTGATCGCCGGGCTCGAGCGGCTCGGGCTCGCCTGGAACGTCGTGCACATCGCCCCAGAGCGCCAGGTCGCCCGGCTGGCCACCGCTGACCCTGATCGTCTCCGTACGGTCGGCGGCGTGAACTCGCACGGCTGAGCGGTCGCCGGGAGCGGTGGCCCGCCGGCGGCCGCGACCAGATCCCGATCAGGACGCCCGCAGCTCGGCGACTGGCGCAGGGTTCGGCGCCGCGAGGCGGCATTCATGACGATTTGACGCCGATCAAGCTGTCTCAGGCGGCCAACGGCGGGGCGGCGTCGAACAGCGCCGTGAGGCGGTCCATCCCCATGTGGCGGCCCTTGAGGTCGGCGATCGTGGCGGCATCGGCGACGCCGTCCCCGAGGAAGCCGGCTCCGGCCTCGGGCCCGAGCGGGATCGCGATGATGCGTGGGAATGTCTCGTAGCTGGTGAGCTCCCCCGTCCCGGCGATGAGCGCACGGACGTTGGCCTCGACGACCCTGGCCTGGGCGTTGGCGATGCCCGCCGCGTCGCGGTCGGCATCGGAGACGTCGCCGAGGGCGAAGGTCTGGGTCTCGCCGACGACGCGCAGGTGCTGGTCGACGCGGACGTAGCCGCGCTCGTCGCGGCGGTCCGCCAGCGCTCCGCCTTCGAGGTATTCGCTGTGGGCTCGCACGCCGAAGGCGCGAAACCAGATGTCGGCGACGAGCTCGCCGCCGTCCGCGGTCGCGATGGCGATTGGGGCGAGCGTCGCGGGCGGAACGGTGGGCAGCCCGGTGATCGCCGTGCCCAGCCGCAGCTCGATCCCGAGGTCGTCGAGTTGGCGGCGCAGCTCGTCGCGCAGGGCCTGGTCGTAAGGACCGACGAGAATGTCGTCGGAGATGTCGGCGATCGTGACGTGCTTGTCGGGGAAGAACGCCTTGATCTCGCCGGCGAGCTCGAGGCCGGAGGGACCGGCACCGACGATCAGCGCGCGGTCGGCGGCGAGCAGTGCCCGGTGGGCGGCGCGGTGCCGGGCTCGAGCGGAGGCAATGTCGGGCTCCTCGGTCTTGGCCGGGAATGAATATGCGGACCCGGTGGCGAGCACGAGGTAGTCGGGTTCGAGGACGTCACCCGACGCGAGCGTGACGCGCCGCCCGTCGATTGCGACGGCGCGATCGCGGAGGAAGCGCCCGTGGGCGAGCAGGTGCTCGTAGGGAAGGAAGATCCGTTCCAGCCACTCCGGCTCGACGAGGGCGCGCCAGGCGGCGATGTTGTGAACGAACGCCTCGGTGGGGTCGACGAGCGTGACCTCGGCGACGTCGTCGAGCGCCTTGGCGGCGTTGATGCCGCCATAGCCGCCGCCGATGACGACGACGGAGGGGCGTGCGGTGGGGGTGTCGGCCATGGGGAACCTCTCTCATGCTTGTAGCTCAGTAGTCACAGCGTAATGCAAAGTTACTAGCAAAATCCTAGCAACAACTGGTAAGCTAGCATGAACGTCATGGCCACGACGCGCAAACTGAGCCAAGAGCACACCTCCGCGTGCGACCGCGGCACCGCCGCGCTGGGACGCGCGTTCGAGTTCCTCGGCAAGCGTTGGAACGGCGTGCTCCTCGGCACCCTGCGCAACGGCCCCGCCGGCTTCCGTGAGCTCGCGCGCGCGATCGACGGGATCTCCGACTCGGTCCTGTCAGACCGGCTCTCCGACCTCGCCGCGGCGGGCC
>JAXDGI010000036.1:0-62001 GCA_034665145.1 Solirubrobacteraceae bacterium | reverse complement strand
CCCCCGATCTCATTGCCCGCGCGGGACAGATCATGGATCTGGCTCCACGACATGTAATAGTTCCCCGACGTTCCCACCCGCGAACTGTTGACATAGAACGTGCCATTCATATTGTGCGAGCTCAACTGACTGAGCGCCCAATACTGCGACGCCGTGCCATCGTCGAACGTCAGCGACACCACGGTGTTCGCCGCAACCGCTGAAGCCGGCATTGCCCCCCACACCGAGATGACCGCGATCACGGAGGCGACTGTGGTCAGGGCTAACCACCCCACCCGTCCTCGACGGGCAGGCGCCAACCCCCACGCGCCCCACTTCAGTGTCATCCTCGCCTCCGTACGGAAAATGCCCGGTCCCGATCGGCAGCACACAGCAGCCGGTCGACGTCGAACAACATTTGACTAGAAACGCCCCTCGTGTGCATGGTCCAAACGGTCCGAATCCTGTTAATGCAATGAACGCACCTCGAGGCTCGAGCAGCGGACCGCCGCTGCCGGCAAAGAAATCAGGACGAGAGGGTGACCGCCGCGCGGTGCTCATGCGGCTGGTGCGCGACCACAGCCACGGATCTCGCGCTCGTCGCTGACATCCTCCGCGCTCGTCGCTGACATCCTCGCCCACCGGTATGAAGATCACCGGCCGGTCCGCCCGCTTAGCTTAGAGCTCCATAGGGTGGCTGTGTCTCCTCCACCTCGTACAACCCGCCGTTCAGCGATCGGGTCCACCGCGTCTATGAGCGAGGGACACGTGGAGGGCCGCGTCGACCGCGCGCCGGACCCGGGCAGCGACGGCTGCTGAAACGGGAGCAGCTCTTCCGCGCGCGGCCCTCCGGGTCCTCAGGACAACCGGTGGCGGAGGCTCACCTCGAGGGCCGGCTCGGCACCCGGTCGCGTCGTCTCGATCGTCAGCTCCAGGGCACGGCCGTCGATGACCAGCCAGCCCAGCTGGTTACGCCACGTGGGCGGCTGGCGCACCTTCCACCGCACCTCGGGGTCGGGCACACCAGCCCAGCGAGCCAGCCGCCGGGCCAGCCAGCCGACCAGCCTCGACCGGCGGGCCAGGCCCAGCATGCGGCGATCCCGCTTGCCGAGCTGGTTGCGAAAGGGCGAGCACACGGCCTGATACACCGCGCTTTGCACAGGCAGTGACTTCGGAAAACCGACCGTCTCCAGATAGGCCTGGTGGACGTCTCCACCGAGCATCACGATCGAGGCGGGAGCCGGTCCTCGCCGGCCGCAGGCCACCTCGGTGACGAGGTCGATGAGCCGGGTGAACGAGCTCTGGAAGGCCGCCCAGTGCTCGAGGTCCAGCCCCCGGCGCAGCTTCTCGCTCCATCGCGCGGCCAGTGTGCCCCAGGCGCCCGCGCAGACGGCCTCGTTCCAAGCCTCGACGTAGTGGAGCGTCGGCGCCAGCAGGATCGGCAGAGTGCTGGCCAGCAGCACGTGGTCGTAAGCGCCGCTCACCTGTTCCTCCACCCACGTCCACTCGCGTTCGTCCATCATTGCCCGGCGGCCGTCCTCGAGCACGCGGCCCTCTCGCCCGTCGACGACCACCAGGCGCGTGCCGGCCAGTCGGCGCGAGAAGCTCCACAGGCTCCCGCCCATTTCGCGGTCGGCGCGCAGGGCAAAGTCTCGGAGCAAGGCCGCCGCGTCGTCGGCGGCCTGGACCCGCGCGTAGAGCTCGTCCTCGGCCAGCTCAGCCGGGGTGAGATTGCCGATGTGCTGGTAGATCCAGTACGTGCTCAGCGCGCCGGTGATGCGCGCTTGCCACCAGTCGCGGGCGCGCGCGTCTCGGACCCACGACTCTGACGTGTTCCAGTCGTCGTGAACGTCGTGATCGTCAAAGATCATCGCCGAGGGCACGGTGGACAGCAGCCAGCGCAGCGTGGGCTGCGACCAGGCCTCGCGGTAGAGCATCGTGTACTCGGTGAAGTCGAGCACCTCCTCTCCGGGTGCCTCCGAGGTGCTGCGGCGGCCCCGGATGAACTCGAGCGTCTGGGGCGAGACCTCATCCGCATAGACCTGGTCACCGATCAACAGAAGCATCCGCGGCCAGCGCGCCGGTTCCTGCCCGACCAGGCGCAGCGTCAGTGCATAGAGCGCGTCGACGCCGACTCCGCGGGTGTCCTGCTCCTGGTCGAGGGTGTACGGCGGCTCATGCGGGGCGGTCACCCGGCACGAGCCCCAGGCGATCTCGATCCGCCCGGTCTCGGGCAGGGTCTGGATCCGGCTGGGCGGCAACTCAGATCCGTCCTCCGGCCAACGTCGCGCCCCGTCGAGCCGCACCTCATAGGCGGTGCTGCTGCCCGGGGTGAGCCCGGTGATCGCCACCAGGCCATAGTGATGGCCGGCGACGTGGAAGGTCCGCGCTCGGTGGCCCAGCACCTCGACCTCGCACGCGGCGTCGGTCTCGACCCATACCGTGGCCGAGTCGGTGTCCACGTAGCGCAGCATCGGCCCAAGGATCAGCTCAGCCATGCCGGTGCCCCGTCTCGGTCGACATCCGCGGAGCCTAATCAGATCAACGGTGCGTGACGCCGTCCGATGCGCCCGGGGCCAGGGTCGGCTCGGTCACCGGGACGTCACCGAGGGCCTCGTCGATCGCCGCCAGGATGTCGTCGCTGAGCGTCACGCCCGACGCGGCCGCGTTGTCGTAAACCTGCTCGGGCCGCGAGGCGCCGATGATCACCGAGGCCACGTTGCGCTGGCGCAACGCCCAGGCCAGAGCCAGCTGGACCATGGTCAGGTCCGCCTGCTCGGCGATCGGCTTCAGGCGCTGGACCGCCTCGAGCGTCTCATCATCCATGAGGCGGCTGATGAAGCCACCCATCGCCTCGCTGGACGCTCGTGAGTCCGACGGGGGCTGCTCGCCCGGAAGGTACTTCCCGGTCAGCACGCCCTGGGCCAGCGGCGACCAGCAGACCTGCGAGATGCCGTTGGCTGCACACAGGGGGATCAGCTCCGCCTCGGGTGCCCGCCACAGCATCGAGTACTGCGGCTGGGAGGAGACGAACTTGACCGTCCCCGGCACGCCGAGCCCGGCCTCGATCTGCTCCGGGGTCCACTCGCTGAAGCCGATGTGACGGATCTTGCCCGCGCGCACGGCCTCGCTGAGCGCGTCCATCGTCTCCTCGATCGGTGTCTGCGCGTCGAAGCGGTGGCACTGGTACAGGTCGACGTAGTCGGTGCGCAGACGCTTGAGCGACGCGTCGAGTTGCTTTGAGATCTGGTCGGCGGACAGACCCTGGTCGGTCTCGGACATGGGAAAGAAGACCTTGGTGGCCAGCACATACGAGTCCCGCGGGTGATCGGCCAGGATCTCGCCCCAGGCCGTCTCCGCCGCGCCGTGTCCGTACGCATTCGCGGTATCAAAGAAGTTGATGCCGGCGTCGAAGGCGGCGCGCGTGCAGGCCTCCGTTTGCTCACGTTCGATGCCGCCCGCGTAGGTCAGCCAGGCGCCAAGCGAAACCTCCGAGACTTCGAGGTCACTATCGCCGAGAGGGCGCAGGTTCATGTGGAGTTCCCTTCTGGTCGTGGACTATCGCGGCACGCCGCCAGCTGGCTCGCGGCAGGATCGCCGGTCGGTGGCTACCCGCGTTGTCGCGGCGGTCAATCCGGTCAGGCGGTCAGGCGGTCAGGCGGTCGGTCGGATCATGCGGAAGGTGTCACGGACGACCGTGTAGTCCGCCGGGCCGCCGAGCCGAGCCACGGGGGCCACCGCCGCGGTGTCAACGACGCCGTCGCGAATCGCGGACTCATCGAGATGGACCCCGACCACCTGCCCGACGACCAGAAATTGGTTGGCGGGACGGCCGTTGATGTCGGACAACTCGACCGTGTGGACCACGCGGCACTCCATCGCGCAGCGCGCGGCAGCGACCCGGGGCGGGCCGACCAGCCGCGACGGCGCCATCTCGAGGCCGGCTCGGGTGAACTCGCTCTCGCCACGCGGCAGCGGCGCCGAGGTCTCGTTCATGGCCTCGCGCAGGTCCCAGGTGACCAGATTCCAGACGAACTCCGCCCCCTGCGCGGCGAAGGTGGCCGAATCCTTGGCGCCGCTGCTCGAGAAGGCCAGCATCGGCGGCCCTTCTCCGATGGCGTTGAAGAAGCTGTACGGGGCCAGGTTGACCGCCCCATCGGCGCCGAGGGTGGAGATCCAGCCGATCGGCCGCGGCGCCACGAGCGCCTTGAACGGATCGTGCGGGAGGACCGAGTGATCCCGACTGTCGGGCTCATAGAAGATCATCGCCGGTGAAACGTAGCGGGCGCAACTTCGGTCGCCCCTCGGAGTTCCAGTCGGTAGCCAATCTGGGAGGGAGTCATCTATGAGACGCATTGCAGGGTTTTTGGCCGCGGTGGCTGCGCCGCTGGCCCTCACCGCGGGGGTGGCAGTGGCCGCCTCATCGCCGACGGTCAGCACCGGGGCGGCCAAGAGCGTGTCCGACAGTGCCGAGTCGCTATCGGGGACGGTCAATCCGAACGGAAACCAGACCGGTTACGTGTTTCAGTACGGGCTGACGACCGCCTATGGACTCAACAGCAACAGCCACTCGGCCGGCGGCGGGACCAAGCCGGTCAACGCCGCGGCCACGATTCGTGGCCTGACGCCGGGCACCCCCTACCACTACCGGATCGTTGCCCTGAGTAAGGCCGGCAGCTCCATCGGCCGCGACCGGACGTTCAGGACGTCCGGCCATCCACCGGCCAACGTTTCCACCGGAGCGCCGTCCAGCGTGCGCAAGGAACAGGCCACGGTGACCGGCACGGTCACGCCCAATGGCGCCAACACGACCTGGGTCGTGCAGTACGGGTTGAGCACCGCCTACGGGCTGCAGACCTTCGCCCAGTCAGCCGGATCGGGCACGACCCCGGTTCCGGTCTCGGCGCTGATCCCCGGTCTGGCTCCGGCCAGCCTCTTTCACTACCGGATCGTCGCCTATCACGGTGGCGTGGCCAGCGCCGGCGCCGACCAGACATTCTTCACCGAGCCAATCCGCCGGCCCAAGCCGCGCCTGAGCGCGACGACCAAGCCGTCGGTCGACCGCAAGGCCCCGTACACGTTCACCACCACCGGGGCCCTGCGCGGCGCCGGGTTCATCCCCGCCTCGTCTCGCTGCACGGGCAGCGTCGCGCTGCGCTACTACAAGGGCCGCCGTCAGGTTGGCCTGGTCGTCACGCCAGTGGGGTCGAACTGTGGCTTCACGGCCCAGAACAACTTCCGCCCCCAACACATCGGGCGGGGTGTGGTCCGGCTGCGGATCACGATCCATTACCGAGGCAACGGTTACCTGATGCCGGCCGATCGCACCAACTTCGTGACCGCCGGCTAAGCGTGCGGCTGCGCCCCCGGCCCGGCCGGCCGGGGGCGTAGGCTCCCGGCGCATGGACGACAGTGGGCCGCGAGCGTCGGCCGTTGGGGCCGCGCTGCTGGTCGCGCTGAGCGCCTGGGCGGCGTTTCCCCTCATCCTGCTGCTGGTTCATGCAGCGCAGACGCACACCACCTTCACCGGCGCCGACGGCCTCATCGGTGCCGACGGCGTCCTCGGCGCCGACCAGCTCCAATATCTGGCCTGGGCCCGGGACGCGAGCGCTCACGGTCTCGCGTCAGACCTGTTCAGCTTTGAGCCCAGCGGCCACGTCTACCTCGAGCCGATGTTCTCGATCACCGGCCTGCTGTTCAAGCTCGGCCTGTCACTGCCCTTGGCCTACCTGCTGTGGAAGCCGGTGGCGGTACTGGTCCTGGTCTGGGCCACGTTGGCCTGGGCACGGCGCGCCTTCCCCGAACCGATCGGCCCGCGCGTCGCCACCGCGGTGCTGGCCCTGTTTCTCTACACGCCGGTCGCCGCGCTTGTCGACTGGACCCAGACGGGCAGCAACGCGCTGCGCTTTCAGCTTTACCTCCTCGCCGACGAGCTGCTCGGAGCCAGCAAGCTGTGGGGTTACGTCCCGAGCGCCATCGGCCTTGCGCTCGTGCCCGCTGCGCTGCTCAGCGCCGAGCGTGCGCTCGATCCCGACCGCGGCACCCGCCCCGGCCACCGCGCCCTGCGCCGGCGCCTGGATCGGCGCGCCCTGATCCTCGCCGCTTTCGCGTCCCTGCTGGCGGCCTGGCTGCACCCGTGGCAGGGCATCACGCTCGTCTTGATCTTCATCGGGCTGGGCGTGTGGCAACGCCACCGCGGCGGGATCGGGCTCGTCATCCCCGCGGTGGCTGCCGGGCTCCCTCTCGCCTACTACTACCTCCTCGGCCACACCGACCCGGCATGGCAGCTCGCCTCCCACTACGAGCTCATTCCTCGCCTCGGACCGGCCGCGCTCCTGCTCGGCTTCGGACCGCTGGTCCTGGTCGCCGCCTTCGGCCTGCGCGACCCGGGTGAGAGCGCGTTCGAGCAGCTGTTGATCCTGTGGATCGTGGCCACCTTTGTCACGTACTTCGTCAACGACGCGTTCGCCCCCCATGCTCTGCAGGGCCTGAGCTTCCCGCTGGCCGTCCTGATCGTGCGCGGTTGGCGGCGGCTGCGGATCCCGGCTCTGCTGGCGCCGCTGGCGCTGCTCATCTGCACGGTCCCGGGCTTGGCCTACCAGGGAAGGAAATTTGTGCGGGCCGCTCGCAGTCACGCCGTCCAGTACTACCTGCCCGCCGGCGACGCAGCGGCTCTGGGCTGGATCGCCCAGCACGGGCCGCCGGGCGGTGTGCTCGCCCCCGCTCCGTTTGCCGTCACCGTTCCCTCGCAGACCGGGCGCAACGTGTGGGTCGGGCACGGATACTGGAGCCGGAATTACTTCAGGCGCAAAGCGCAGGTCAACGCCCTGTTCGCCGGTCATGAACGTCGCGCCGCGGCCCAGCGCTTTGTCATCGCCACGCGGGCCCGCCTCCTGCTGGCCGATTGCGCCCACCGGCACTCCCTGGACCGCGAGCTCGGCGCGCTGATCGCATCCGTGCACCGCTTTGGGTGCGCGCGGATCTACGTCGTCGCGTCCGGCCGATCCGCCAGCCGGTAGACGAAGCGCAGACCCGACCACACCTCGTCGATCGCGCACACCTTGTTGTCGACCAGGCCCGCGGCCAGTCCGAGCTCACGGACGATTCCGTCGCCGAGGTCGGTGGCGACTCCTGAGGCCCGTTTGGGCCAGGCGAGCCACAGGCCCCCGGCGTGGTCAAGGGAGGCCTTGAGTCGCGGAAGACGGCGCTCGAGCTCGCCGCGCCGCACGGCAAAGGCAAGAATGATGTCGTTGTTGGCCGCGGCCGACAGGCGCTGCCGGAGGTGTACACCGGGGGGAAGCTCGCCGAGCGCGAACCCGGCGGGAGTGCCGATCAGCGTGACCCGAGCGTCGACCTTGATGCCCAGCTTGCGGGCCAGCGGACCGGCCGTCTCCATCAGAACTCGCTCCGGGTCACCACCGAGGCGATGATCCGGGAGAGCTGACTGCCCTGCCAGGCCAGCGGGGAGCTACCCGGTCGGTCGGTGATCAGCTGAGCTCCGGGGATCAGGTCGGCGTAGGCCGCGCCCACCGCCTGTGGATGGCCCGGATCAGCCTCATCGTTGGAGGCGACGACCGCAGTGGTGGCCGAGATGCGTGTGAGGTCGGAGAGTGACCCGAATGGCTCCGAGCGCGGGACGGAGTGCAGCGCGTCGGCGACGGCGTCGAGATGCTCGTGCAGGGAGAGACGCTGCCGGTTCACCTTGGTCACCGTCTCGCGCCACTGCGCGGGCACGGGTGGCTCGCCGTAGGCACGGATGAAGCCATCGATGCCCTCCGAGCGCAGCCCGTCCGACAGCGCGTCCCAGCGCTCGAGCCGGTCGGGATCTGCGATCTCCCCCGCCCCGTAGGCCGGGGTTATGACCACCAGGCCAGCCACCCTGTCGGGATGGTTGAGGGCCAGCCAGAGCAGTGTGTGGGCCCCCATCGAGACCCCGGCCAGGACGGCCCGCTGCACCCCAGTGGCGTCGAGGACCGCGACCAGATCCCGGCCGAGCTCGTCGTAGGTGTACAGCTCGGGGGCGGGAGCTGGGGACGACGCGCCGTGTCCGCGGGCGTCGTAGGCGATCACCCGGTGACCGGAGCGTTCGAGCGCGCGCGAGCCCATGACGACATAGCGGCGCGTGGCGGTCAGCCCGTGCAGCAACACCACCGGCGGACCCTCCCCCGCCTCTTCACCGGCCAGGCGCACGCCGGTGCGCTCGACGCTCAGCGCACTCACGGCCTGTTGTCTACCGGATCTTCGGGGCTACCATTGACAAGCGACATGGACGTAACCGACAACAACTTTCAGACTGAAGTCATTGAGCGTTCTCACACCGTACCGGTGGTCGTCGATTTCTGGGCTGAATGGTGTGGTCCCTGCCGTCAGCTTGGCCCGGTGATCGAACGGGCGGTGGCGGCCCGGGCCGGCACGATCGAGCTGGCCAAGGTCGATGTCGACGCCAATCCCAGCGTGTCGCGCACCTTCGGCATCCAGAGCATCCCGGCCGTCAAGGCCTTCAAGGATGGTCGCGTCGCCGCCGAGTTTGTCGGCGCCCAGCCGCCCGCCGCCGTGGAGCAGTTTCTCGATGGCTTGTTGCCGTCCGAGGTCGATGGCCTTGTTGCCGCCGGCGACGAGGAGTCGCTGCGGCGTGCCGTCGCGCTCGAGCCGACCCGAGCTGACGCCGCCGTCCCCCTGGCACGGATCCTGCACGGGCGCGGGGAGGGCGCCGAGGCGAGCGCCCTGCTGCGCGAGGTCCCCGGCAGCTTTGCCGCCGACGCTCTCTCCGCCCGCATCCGGCTCGAGGGTGACGACCAGACGGATCTCGACGAGGCGTTTCTGGCCCTGGACAGCGGTGATCACAGCCACGCCCTGGACCTCCTGATCGGGGCCCTGTCCGCCTCCAACGGCGCCCGAGACGACATCCGTCGCGTCGTCGTCGGGATCCTCGACGAGCTCGGAGTCGATAACCCGCTGGCCCGCGAGTCCCGGCGGCGCCTCGCCGCCGCGCTGTACTAGAAAGGCGCCTCACTCGAGCGAGAGCACGAGCTGCTCGTCCGCTCCCCCGCGGGCGCTGCTCTCCAGGCCGGCCACGCGTACGCCGAGCAGCCGCACGGGGCGCCCTGGGGCAAACCGGCGCAGCAGATCGAGGGCGACCGGACCAACCCGTTCCGCTGAGCTGACCGCGTCTGGCAGCGTACGGGCGCGCGTGTGGGTCGAGAAGTCATCCAGCCGCACCTTGATGCCGACCGTGCGCCCGCGACGCTGCTGGCGCTCGAGTCCATCGCACAGCTTCGCCACCAGCTCGCCGAGGATCGGCTCCAGCGCCGCGAGTCCGCTGATGTCGGAGTCGAAGGTCGTCTCGCGGGACTCCGAGATCACCTTGCGTTCCTGGGTGACCGGAGCGTCGTCCTCAAAGCGCGCGCGACGGCGCAGCTCAGCGGACATGCGCAGGCCGAAGCGCTCAGCGAGGTCTGACGGGTCGGCGGCGGCCAGCTGCCCCAGCGTCGGCAGTCCGCAGGCCCGTAGGCGGTCGGCCGTCTTGGGGCCGATCCCGGGGATCAGTCCGCACGGCGAATGGGCGAACCGGGCCCGAGCCTGCTCCCGGCTCAGCACGACGAAGCCGCGCGGCTTTTCGGCGTCCGAGGCCACCTTGGCCACCAGCTTGTTCGGCCCCATTCCGATCGAGGCGTGCAGGCTGGTCGCCACCTCGATGTCGCGGACGAGACGTCGCATCTCGGCCCGTGGTGCGGGCATGCCCGACAGGTCGAGGTAGGCCTCGTCGAGACCAACGACTTCCACGGTGTCCGAGCACGCGCAGACCAGGCCCATGACCTCGGCCGAGGCGGCGCGGTAGTAGGCGAAGTCGGGCTTGAGATAGACGCCGTCAGGGCACAGGCGGCGCGCGCGAGCGGCGGGCATGGCCGAGCCGACCCCGAAGCGCCGGGCCTCATACGAGGCGGTGGTGACCACCGCCCGGGGCCCGGTCCCGGCCACGATGACCGGTCGGCCCCGCAGCTCCGGGCGCCGTCTCAGCTCGACCGAGACATAGAACGCGTCCATATCGACGTGAGCGACGCAGCGACCCTCCATGCTGCGGAATGTAGTGCGCCATCCGGCGAGACCGACACGCGTCTCGCCGGTCCCGCCGGACGGCCCACCGGGCGGACACGAGGACCGCTACGAAGCCACCCACACGGTGCCGACGCCACCGAAGCCGAGGGCGGCCGCGGTGTTCTGATTGAGGTCCCAGTTGCGACCTCCGACGTAGGGCCCACGGTCATCGACCGTGGCCGTGACCGTGCGGCCACCGTAGTACAGCCGGACCTTTGTGCCGCAGGGCAGCGTCCGGTTGGCGACGCCCAGGCCGGCGTGATAGCCGCAGGCCGTGTTTCCGGCGTCGTTGTACCACGACGCCGTGTCGGCGCTGAACACCGTCAGGCGGCCGGCGGGCTGGATCGATCGGGCGTTGGCCCGGTCGCCCAGGAACACGAGGCGCAGTCGCCGGCTCTGCCTGCCGGGGGCCGTCGCGTGGATCCGGAAGTCGCCGGCGTGACCCGTGCGCGCCGCCCCGACCGTCCGCCAGGTGCGCCCGACGCGAGCCTGAAGGCTCACGTGCCGGCCTGCCCGGCCGGGAATCAGACGACCCCCGTAGACCGTCGGACGTCCGGACAGGACGGCCAGCGTATGCGGCCGCACGTGGAAGTGCGCGTGCACGACGACGGGCAGGCTGCCGGATGTCCTGGCGGCGCCGGTCGTCGCCGGCGAGACGCCGGCCGTGCTGGCCAGCGGCTGGCTGGAAACCACCCGGAGATAGCCGGAATGACGGAGCCTGGTCCGGACCCGGAAGGCTCCTGACGCGGTGATCCGGGACCGGGCGAGGGTCTGCCAGTGGCCCTGAGGGGTCAGCGCCGTCTGGAGCACCGCCTGGTGGCCGGCCTCCGAGCCCGGTGCTGTCCCGGTCACCGTGACCAGATGGTTGACGGTCAGTCGCCGCGGGCTCACCTGCGCCTGAAGCGACGGTGACTGGGCGGCTTGGGTATCGGTGACCGCGCCCGTCAGCGCCAGAGCCGAAGCGGGAGCGGTCAGCATTATCGTGACAATTGCTACATGAGCAGAGCGCGTCTTGCGCCACAACGAACTGGACCTCATACCGAGGACCTCCTGTAAACGTTCGACCGGGCGCCTGCGGGGTTAGCTGACGGGCTCGCGCGCACCGCCGAGCCGCAGGAATTCCAGCGGCACGTCGATCCGAGCTACGGTCGCGGCAGGCTGTGCGCCAGGCGTCCGATTCGCCCCGGCCGGAAGCGAAATGAGTCTTCCGGCAGTGGGTCCCCCGCTCACCTCCGCACCGGGCAGAGGCGATTCGGCAGGCCGAATATTGGAACCCGCGCAGGGTCGCAGCTGACAGCGGGGCTTTATGTGCACTTCGTCACACCCGGCCGAGCCTGCAAGAATCCCCGGACATGGCCAATGCCGACCGTCTCACCGGGCTCGACAGCTCGTTTTTGCATCTTGAGCGCGATGCCGCCCACATGCACGTGGCGGGCTGCATGGTCTTTGACGGACAGGCGCCCGATTACGAGGAGCTCGTCGCCCAGATCGTCTCCCGGCTGCACCTGGTCCCCCGCTATCGCCAGCGGCTGGCCTTCGTGCCGATGAACCAGGGCCGCCCCGTGTGGGTCGATGATCCGCACTTCAACCCCAACTTCCACGTTCGCCACACCGCGCTTCCCGCTCCCGGCGGCGAGCGACAGCTCAAGCGGCTGGCCGGGCGCGTCTTCTCTCAGGCCCTGGATCGCTCCCGGCCGTTGTGGGAGCTGTGGCTGGTCGAAGGCGTGAGCGACGACCGGTTCGCCATGCTCTCCAAGACCCACCACGCCTTGGTGGATGGTGTCTCGGGCGTGGATATCGCCACCGTGCTGTTCGACGTCTCACCCGACCCGATGCCGGTGGCACCCCCAGAGCAGGAGTGGATCCCCCGTCCCCTTCCCTCCAACGCCCAGTTGCTGGCCGACGCTCTCCTGGAACGGGCCACGGTTCCCGCCGAGATCGTCCGGGGTGTGCGGGCCACGCTGCGCGGTCCGCGACACGTCGCCGCTCGGCTTGGCCACGCCCTGGAGGGGGTTTCGGCGGTGGCCAAGGCCGGCCTGCAGGCCGCTCCGGCCAGCCCACTCAATGTGCGCATCGGCCCCCATCGCCGTTTCACCTGGGTCCACGGGGATCTCGCCCAGTTCAAGGCGGTCAAGAACGCGCTCGGCGGGACGGTCAACGACGTTGTGCTGGCCTCAGTGGCCGGTGCGCTCGGCCGCTACCTGCGCCTGCGCGGCGAGTCCACCGATGATCTCGTCCTGCGCGCCATGGTGCCGGTCTCGATCCGTGCTGACGTCGAGCGCGGGGCGCTGGGCAACCGCGTGGCCGCCATGTGGGCGCCGCTGCCTGTGGGGCTGAGTGATCCCGTGCAGCGCCTGCTGACCATCAGCCGCGACATGGAGGGCATCAAGGACTCCGGACAGGCGGTTGGCGCCCAGGTGCTGACCGAGCTGACGGGTTTCGCCGGGCCCACGATCATGGCCCAGGCGGCCCGCCTGCAGGCCCGCCAGCGGCTGTTCAACCTCGTGGTGACCAACGTGCCCGGGCCGCAATTTCCGCTCTACATGCTCGGCCGCCAGCTCGAGGCGATGTACCCGATGGTGCCGCTGGCCGAAAACCAGGCTCTGGGGATCGCCATCATGAGCTACAACGGCCAGCTCAACTTCGGCCTGAACGCCGATTACGACGCGCTGCCCGATCTCGAGGCCCTGGCTGACGAGTTGCGCGCCTCGATCGACGAGCTCGTCGCGGCCGCGGGCGAAGGCTCCCGCGGCGAGGCCGTCGGGCAGCGCCCCGCACCCGCGTCGCGGTGACCCCGGCTCTCTCGGGAGGCGCCCGCCGCCGACCGCCAAGCCTGGTGAGATGGCTGGAGCGCCTGCTGATCCTGATCGTCTCGCTGGCTATCTCCGTCGGCGTGATCGCGCTGCTCTCCGGCGGCCTGTTGGCCGGCCGCGATAGCCCGGGGCTGTACGGCCCGACCGGGCAGCTCGGCGTCCAGTTTCGCGACCAGGGAGACGCCATCCTGGCTCCGGGGGCACGGGCCCCGGCCTATGACTCGGTTCCCCCGACGAGCGGAGCGCACCGACCGGCCCGGATCGTCCACGCCGGCAGCACACTTAGTGACGACCAGCTGCTCACTGCCCTGGCCGCCGGCAACGTCGTCGTCATGTACGGCACCAAGCACCCCCCACCGGGCCTGAGGTCACTTGCGGCGTCGATCGCCGCTCCCTTCAGTCCGGCTCTCGCCTCCGCCGGTCAGGCCGTGATCCTGGCCCGCCGGCCGGCCATTCCCGGTGTGCTCGCCCTCGCCTGGACCCGGCTGCTCCACGTCCGCTCGGCCACCGACCCGCAGCTGCGCAGCTTTGTCCTGGTCTTTCTGGGCCAGGGCGCCCGGCGGCACTGACTCGCGAGCCGTCCGCCGTGCCTCTTTGAGCGGGTTAGGGCGATAAACCGTCGATTTCGACGCTTATCTACAGCACCCCCGCCGGCGGCGCGGTCGGCTGGTCAGCCCGGGCCGGGCAGGTCCCGTACCGCGACCGTGACCCGGCTGACCACGCACAGGCGCCCAGCATCATCGCGGCAGCGCACCTCCCACACCCATGTCGTCCGGCCGCGGTGAAGCGCCTCGGCCCGGCCGTGGATCGTGCCCGCCGTGATCGGACGTAGGAAGCTGGTCAGGTTGGAGAGCCCCATCGCCGCCTTGCCGTCGGCCTGAACCTCCTTCCAGGTGCCCATGCTGGCCAGGCTCTCCGCGATGGAGGCGTAGACCCCGCCGTGGACGAGGCCGGCCGGCTGCTTGATCTCCTCCCGCACCGGCACTTCTCCAGCCATGATGCCGTCACCGATCTCGGTCATCACCAGGCCGTAGAGACCATCGAAACCGTGGTCAACCGGCTCAGGCAGGTCAAGCGCCATGGGCGGGACCTTATTCAGCGTGGCCGCGGTGAGGCTTTCCGGGGGGACGTCAACTAACGTACGGCCGCGATGGCCACCCTGGAACACCTGCCGGCCGACCAGCGCGCCGTGCTTCAACTCGTGCTGCAGCGCGGACGCGGCTATGACGAAATCGCCCGCCTGCTCTCCATGGACCGGGCCGCCGTGCGCGCGCGTGCGCTCGATGCCTTCGACGCGCTCGGCCCCCAGACCGGGGTCGGCGACCAGCGCCGCGCCCTGATCACGGACTATCTCCTCGGGCAGTTGCCACCGGCGGTCAACGAGCAGGTCCGCGACCATCTCGCCCAGTCCCCCAGCGAACGGGCCTGGGCGCGCGTCCTGGCCTCCGAGCTGGCTCCGCTGGCCAACCATGCCCTTCCGGAGATTCCCACCGAGAGCACGCGCATCGAGGCTCCGGTGGCCGCACCCGCCGGGGCCGAACCGGCAACGGCCTCTGCCCCCGAGAAGAAGAAGCGCGAGAGCGTTCTGCTCAGGCGCCGGCGCAGGCAGCAGGCCGCGAAGGAGGCGGGGGCCGGGGGCGGCGGGAGCCGACTCGCCGCCGACATCGCCGCGGCCACGGGCGCCGCTCGGTCCCCGGAGCCCGAGCCGGGGTCAGCCGCCGCTGACGGCGAGCGCCGCAGTTCGCGCATCGGGGGCGCCATCCTCATCGCGGTCGGCGTGCTGGTCGCCGTCGGGGTCGTGGTCTTCATTATCAGCAGGTCCGGGAGCACCCCCCCGCACACCGCCGCCGCCGCGTCGGGCAGCTCCAGCACCGCCCCGGCCGTGGCGGCCACCACGACGAGCGGCGCAACGTCCAGCGGAGCCCGTCTCATTGCCCAGGTCAACCTCAAGCCGACGGCCAAGGACAGCAAGGCGACGGGCATCGCCGAGGTCCTCAAGGAGGGCTCGAGCGACGGAATCGCGATCGTGGCCCAGAACGTCCCGCCCAACTCGAGCAAACCCCCCAACGCCTACGCCGTCTGGCTCTACAACGCTCCCACCGACGCCCACTTCCTCGGCTTCGTCAATCCCGGCGTGGGCACCAACGGCAAACTCTCCACGGCCGGCGGCCTGCCCACCAACGCGTCGCGCTATAAGCAGCTGGTCGTCACCGTGGAGACGATCGCCCACCCCAAGGCGCCGGGCACGATCATCCTCGCCGGCCCCCTCTCGGGCCTGTAGTCCGTTTGGCTGGCCCGGGGCGGGGGTCCCCCTCCTCCGCGCTCATCGCTCGCTGACCACGAGTTTTGCAACGCCTGCGGCGGGTCGAATGGTGCTCGCGATGAGCGCTCGGAGCGCGTCCTCCGCCCCGGCGGTGGGGCAGCTTCCTCCAGGCTCTCGGGCGGCCTGCGCCCCGCAGGCGTGGGCCAGGTGAGCGTATCGGGGGGTGGGGTGCCGCTCCAATGCCTCCTCGCTCTCCCTTCGCGCCCGACCGGCCATCCGGACCAACACTCAGAGCACGGAGGCATTGGAGCGCGCCCCCGGCCTCCCGGCGGCACGACAGAGCGGGACTACGACGCCGCCGGGGTGAAGATCCGCTCGAGGCCGTCCAGCGCCTCGGAGAGGCGGGCACGGGTGGCGCGGCGCAGCAGAAATCCCCCGGTGCGCGAATAACCGCGCAGCTTCTGCTGCTGGCTGATGATGACCTCGGTGCCCGCGGGGGCGGGTTGGAGCTGGACCTCGATCATCAGTTCGTTGAGGACGCGCTCAAACGGGGTCCCGGCGATCTCCTGCTCCCAGGCGCGGGTCGTCGGCGGATCGGAGGCGACGATGTGGAAGTCAATCCGGACCGGCCGCCCGCGCTTGGTCCTGAACACCTGCGTGAACCGGTCCTCGTCCACGCCTTCCATACGGATCACGCCAGGCCACCAGCGCGGAAAGTGGTGGGGGTCGGCGATCAGCTCCCAGAGCTCCTGTTGGTCGACGGACAGCGTCCGCTTGCTCTGGGCGAGAGCCACGGGCCTCAGGTGTCGTAGCGGATGAGCGAATGGACGGGATGGGCCCGGAGGCGCTCACGACCGCCCAGAAAGGCCAGCTCGATCAGAAAGGCGCAGCCCACGATCTCGCCGCCGAGGCCGGTGACGAGGTCACACAGGGCACCGGCCGTGCCCCCGGTCGCCAACAGATCGTCGTGGACGAGGACCTTGGCCCCTCCGGCCAGCGCGTCGGCGTGGACCTCGAGGGCGTCGATGCCGTATTCGAGCGCGTATTCGGCGCTGACGGTCTCCCCCGGGAGCTTCCCCGGCTTACGGGCGGGCACGAAGCCCGCATTGAGCTCACGCGCGAGCGCGGCACCGAGGATGAATCCGCGCGCCTCGGCCGCCACCACATAGTCGACCGCTGACGGTGACACGAGCGCCCCCAGCTCTGACACGGCGAGGTCCAGTGCCGCCGGGTCAAGGAGCAGCGGCGTGATGTCCTTGAACATGATCCCCGGCGTGGGGAAGTCGGGAATGTCCCGGATGTAGGTGCGCAGATCCTGCGCGTCCCGCTGTTGGTGGCTCATGCCGGGTTTATTCTCGCCGACCGCGGGCCGCTAGTGCAGACAGCGGCTGGCCGTCGCGCCCTTGGCCCGACAGCGCTCGAGGGCGAGCGCTCCCCGGCGAAACGCACCGAGCGCGGGCTTGTCCTTGACCTGCCCGCTGTTGGTGTAGCGCAGGAGTCCCGAGAACGAGAACGCCGGGGCGCCCTTGAACTCGTTGCCGATCCAGGTGTAGTAGTAGAACGCGCTGAGGCCGATCCGCGTGCGCCAGGCACCAATCAGCGGCAGCAGAGCAGCGATGTTGCGGGCCTGGCCGTTCTGGGTCGTGTTGAAGTCGTTGCGCTGCGAGGTCTGGCCCTTGGCCGACGGCCAGCTCAGTTCAGTGGCCATCAACGGCTTGGTGGTGTCCTTGTAGCGGTCCATGGCGTGGCGCATCAGGCGCAGGTAGAGGATCACGTCGGCGGGTGTGGAGGTGAACCCGTTGACCGACACCACATCGAACAGGTGGCGGGCGCCCTTGATGGCATAGATCTGACCGATGGACCGCCAGGCCAGGTTGGTCAGGGCACCGAGCACGATCTTGGCGCCGCCGTCGGCGTGCTTGACGGCCTGGCGAGTCAGACGCAGCAGCGATACGTAGCTGCGGGCGAACGGCTGACGCCAGTAGACGGCGATGTTCGGCTCATTCCAGACCTGCCACATGCGGATGGGCAGCTTCGCGACGCTCGGGTTGTTGCTCCAGAAGGTGCCGTGCGGTCCGTAGCGCCTGACCATGGCGGCGGCGAACTCGGCGTAGGGGGCATCACGCTTGGGGGTCACGAACCCCGAGGGGTTCTTGGCCGCGTCCCAGGCGGGCGCGTAGAGCAGCGTTGGCAGCACCATCAGCCCGTGGCGGGCGGCGGCGCCCACGACCGCGTCGGTGCTGGCGTAGCTGATGGGCCGGCCCGCCGGACCGTTGACGAACTGCGACCGGGCCCCAGTGGGCACGGCTGACCAGCTGGCGTAGGGCTGGGCCGCCGCCCAGTTGAAGGCCACGCGGACACTCTCGACGCCGTTGGAGACCATCGTCGACATCTGGTTGCTGACGTCGAGCCCAGTGGCGGAGTTCAACAGCGGACCGTCGATGTCGACGCCCACGAAGCTGTGAGGGACGGCGGCTGACCGGGCACGGGCCACCGGCACGCCGCCGAGCAGCAAGGTGGCGGCCAAGATGGCCAGGACAGCGGCAACGACGGTGGCACGCGCGGGACGGACGCGCGAGATCAGGGGAACAGGCATCAGCATCACCAACAGCTCCAGATTAGGAAGGTTGCGCTGCGCCGCCGAGCTATGTGGCGATCTTGCGCAGGTCCCTGATCAGTAGCAAATGCTTCAGATGGGTGGTCACGGAGGCAAGGTTCTCCAGCGCCTCGATGGCCTCCTTGCGACGGTCAGGATTTCTGGAGCGTAAAGCGGGCGCGAGGATGCTCTGCAGCAGCTGGGCCTCGCGATCGGCGGAGCTACGAAACACCCTGAGATTGCGCCCACCCACGCCGTAGCGTGCGAGCTCGGAGACAGCTCTGACGATTTCCCGCTCGGTCTCGTCGTAGTAGCGCGTACCCGCCCGGGTCTCACCCTTGATGACGCCGAAGTCGACGAGCTCCCGAACCAGGCTGGGGGTGGCTCCGGTCTCGTCGACAACATCCTCGAGCGAATACAGCGCCCCGGGGTCGCGGGTGCTGACCATCGCTCGCCGGGGTCCCCGACGCTCGCCTGCGGCCGGGGTGACATCGCTCTCCGACCGTCCTCCGGCCAGCTCCTGGCGGATCACCCGCAGGGGGAGAAACTCATCGCGTTGCAAACGCAGGATCGTGCGCAGGCGCTGAATGTCGTTCTGGCTGTAGAGGCGATAGCCGCCCTGCGTGCGTCGCGGCGCCAGCAACTTCTGATCCTCCAGGTAGCGGATCTTGGAGATCGAGATGTCGGGAAATTCCTGGACCAGCGCCTTGCACACGGACCCGATGGTCACGGCCTTCTGGCGCGGTTGGGCCTCCCCCGGCTCGGGCGGCCCGGGCAGCTCAAGTCCCGGATCGGTCGTGTCCGTGCTGGCCATCAGCGGCTCAGGAAGGCGAGCTTGTACTTGCCGACCTGCAGCTCGTCACCATCGCTGAGACGGTGCGAGTCGATCCGATGGCGGTTGACGTACGTACCGTTGAGCGAGCCGCAGTCATCCAGAAAGTAGTCATTCCCGCGCTTGACGATGAGCGCGTGGTCGCGAGATACGGTGACGTCGTCGAGGAACACGTCGCTGTCGGGGCGTCGACCGACGGACACGCGGTCCCCCTCGACGGGGAAGCTCTCCCCGGCCCGGCCGCCACCGGCCCGGATCACGAGCGCGGCTCCCCCGGAGACGACATCGCCCAGGTCAACCGCCTCGAGCTCGCCGGTCTCGCCGAGCTTGTAGGTGGCTGTCGTCGCGCCGGGGGGCGCCTCCGACTGGGCCAGAAACGCACCGCACCGCTGGCAGTAGCTGGCGCCGTCGTCATTGGCGAAGCCGCACTCTGGACAGTGCTGGGCCATCGCTCCGGGTGACTACTCGGGATCTGTGGCCGGGACGCGGCCGGCCAGGATGTCGGTCAGCTGCTGTACGTCAGCCCCGGAGATGACCAGCTCCCCGGTCTCGTCCTTCTTGCGCAGGCGGTTGACCAGCTCGGCGCGAAGGATGTCGATCTTGCCGTGCAGGATGCGCCGACGATAGGAGATCTCCATCTCCTCCTCGGTGAGCTGCTTGATGAGGTCCTTCAGCTCCTGATCGCTCAGCGAACCGAGGTCGGGAAAGGTGTCCATGCCGGTGATCCCCCACTGGGAATTGAATGATTTCGGAGCGCCGCAGTCTATAGCCCGCCACCCCATAGGGTCAAGCTGAGCTTTAGAGTCGGCTACTCGGGCTTCGCTCCGCGCGGTCTGGACGCTCCCCGGCCGCGCCGGGTGGTGTCGCGGCGCTTGGACCGGAGCTGGGAGTCGCGGCCTGAGCGCGAACCGCGGCCAGGCCGTGACGCATGTACAACGCGGTCGCCGTCAGCGAAAGCGCTAGACCGGCATAGAGCATGATCAGGGCCAGCCAATGGACCCCGGCCATGGCAAAGAACGGGGCGCCCATTGTCGGCGCAACCCCGATGCGCCCTGGCCAGTTGATCTTCAGCTCCACGCCGCGTGTGAGTCCGTAGCGGCTGAGCCCGAGCATGAACAGCTCGCGCAGGACGGCCAAGACCAGCGCCCAGCGGGGCAGCAGCGAGAAGTCAAAGGCGACGACCATGCCCGAGACGATGAGCAGGCGGTCGACCACTGGGTCAAGCAGAGCGCCGAACCGGCTGTACTGGCCGGTCAGGCGGGCGGCGAAACCGTCGAGGTAGTCGGCCCACCCGATGACGGCAAACAGGACCGTGGCGGTCGTCGCTTGCCCATGAGGGCTCGAGAGAGCAAGGACCAGGAAGACGGGGATGCCGGCCAGCCGGAGATAACCGATCGCGTTGGGGATCGTCCACAGATGCAGCGGCTGATCGGAGCCGGTCTGGGCCGGAGGTGGCCCCGAGCGATCCAGGCCGAACAGTCGCCGTTTGGTGATCCGTGGGGTCATCGCCGTTGCCAGGCTGAGCGGCCGCGCCTCGTTACCGCCTCACGGCAGCCCACGCCAGAGCTCGGCCACGGCCTCGCCGGCGCCGCTGATCGGGACCGAGCGGCTTTCGCGACCGCGGCGGACCTGGACTTCGATTTCCCCGGCGGCCAGCGTCCGGCGCCCCACGGTGAGGCGCAGCGGACAGCCCAGCAGTTCCGCGTCGGCGAACTTCTCCCCCGGTCCGGCGTCACGCTCGTCGTACAGCGTCTCCAGCCCGGCCTGTCCGAGTTGCGCATAGAGCCGGTCGGCCAGCTCGCGCTCGGGCGATCCGGGTTTGCCCAGCACCACGAGCTCGACATCGAACGGCGCGATCGCCCGGGACCACGAGATGCCGTGCTCGTCTCCGTGTTGCTCGACGGCGGCGGCCGCCGACCGGGCCGGTCCGAAGCCATAGGAGCCCATCCAGACCGGCTGGCTGCGCCCGGCCTCATCGAGGTAGGTGGCGCCGAGCGGCTCGCTGTAGCGCGTACCGAGCTTGAAGATGTTGCCGACCTCGATCGCCGGCTCGATCCGCACCGTGGCCCCGGCCACGCTGTCACCGGCGACCACCGTCCGCACATCGACCTGCTCAAAGGCAAAGTCACGGCCGGGCTGCACACCGCGCAGGTGGGCGTCGGGGCGGTTGGCCCCGGTCACGTATGAGCCAGAGGCGCTCCCCAGCACGGCGCTGTCGAGCAGGATCGGCAGGTCGGTGCCGACCGGGCCGATGAATCCGGCCGGCCCAAGGCGCGCATCGATCTCGTCCGGGCGGGCGGCCCGGAAGGGCTGACCGAGTGTGTTCTGGAGCTTGATCTCGTTGACCCGATGGTCGCCACGGACAATGACCAGCTTCATCTCACCGCCGTCGACGACGACCGGATAGGCCTTGAGCAGCGCACCTTGCGCTACGCCGAGCTCGCGGGCCACCGCGTCGACGGTGGTCATCCCCGGGGTGGCGACGCTCTCGGGTGCGGCCAACCCATTGGGCAATGACACCGGCTGAGCGTCGGCCGCGGCGACCTCGATGTTGGCCGCGTAGGCCCCGGCCAGCACGACGTCGTTTTCGCCGGCGGCGCAGGGCGCCATGTACTCATCGGAGCCGTGCCCGCCCATCATCCCCACGTCCGCTTGCACTCGGTACCACTCCAAGCCGCAGCGGTCGAGCATCCGGGCGTAGGCCTCGGCGTGGCGGTCATAGGCCGCGTCCAGCCCGTCGCGGTCGCGGTCGAAGCTGTAGGAGTCCTTCATGATGAACTCCCGGGTACGCAGGACCCCGGCTCGGGGGCGGGGCTCATCGCGCTCCTTGACCTGGAAGTGGTAGAGGACCATCGGGAGCTGCCGGTAGGACTGGATGGCGGCGGCGACGTGACCGGTGACGATCTCCTCGTGGGTCATGGCCAGCACCATGTCGGCACCGCGGCGGTCCTTGAGCTTGAACAGCTCGTCGATGCCGTAACGGCCGGTGCGCCGCCATGGCTCGGCGGGCTGCAAGACCGGCATGAGCATCTCCTGGCCACCGATGGCATTCATCTCCTCCCGGACGATCTGCACGATGCGCTGATGTACGCGCCAGCCGGCCGGCAGCCAGGACCACAGTCCGGCGCCGACCTGGCGCACCAGCCCGGCCCGCACCATGAGCTTGTGCGAGAGCGCCTCGGCGTCAGCCGGAGGGTTGCGCTCGGTGGGAAGGAAATAGGAGGAGAGCCGCGTCATGAAGCTGCAAGCGTAGCCGTCGCCGGAACGCCCCCGTTGCCGGGTATGGTCTTGAGCAGAACGTGATAACGCAGCGAGATAAGGAGCAAGCGATGTCCTATACCGTGCCGCCCCTCCCCTACGACTACAGCGGACTCGAGCCCCACATCGACGAGGCGACGATGCGTCTCCATCACGACAAGCATCACCAGACCTACGTCGACAAGGCCAACGCTGCGCTGGAAGGCACCGAGTACGCCGACAAACCCGTCCAGGAGCTGATCAAGAACCTCGGCTCTCTGCCCGCCGACAAGCAGGGGCCGCTGCGCAACAACGGGGGCGGCCACTACAACCACTCGCTGTTCTGGGAGTGGATGGCCCCGGGGGCCGGCGGCGAGCCCACCGGCGCGCTGGCCCAGGCGATTGATTCGGCCTTCGGCTCGTTTGACGACTTCAAGGCCAAGCTCAAGGATGCCGGTGCCAACCAGTTTGGTTCCGGCTGGGCGTGGCTGGTCCATGACGGCTCCGGTCTGGCTGTCGTCTCGACGCCCAACCAGAACAACCCGCTCACCGACGGCAAGACGCCGCTGGTCGGCGTCGACGTCTGGGAGCACGCCTACTACCTCAAGTACAACAACCGTCGCCCCGACTACATCGACGCGTGGTGGAACGTGGTCAACTGGGAGGCCGTCGCCGCCGGGTTCGATCGCGTCGCCTAACGACCGAGTCACGGGGTCCGCGGCGGGGCGCGCCGGCGTTTCGCCGCGGGTGCCGCTTGCGGCCGACCGACCAAGTGCAGGGGCGAAGGCAGAGGGATCGCCCCAACGGACCGCCGCGGCAAGGCGACGTGGCCGGAGCCTCAGGCCCGGGTGAACCGCCGCCCGGCGACCGGCGACTGAGCCTCGTCGAGGCGGGTGTTGCCGGCCACGGTCTCGATGAGGCGCTCGTCGGCCTCGCCCTGATCGGCGGCCTCGGCTTCCATGGCGGCCAGGCGCTCGGGCGTCATCGCGGTCGCGTCCTCGTTCTCGGCCAGCCAGGCCCGCGCCTCCGCCGCGCTGGCCTCGTCGCGGACGACCGTCTTGCCGGCCTCGTAGTAGCGGTCGATCTCGGCAAACAGCTCGTCGACCAGGCGCTCGGTGGGCACCTTCTTCAGCGGCTCGCCGCGGGAATAGATCATGCCCATGTCCTTGGCTCCGGTGATCCCGAAATCGGCGTGGCGGGCCTCACCGATGCCGTTGACTGCGCAGCCCAGGACGGACACCTCGATCGGGTCCTCGTAAGCCTGCAGGCGCTCCTCGATCTCGGTGACAACCGTGTCCATGTCGAACTGCAGGCGGCCACAGGTCGGACAGGCGATCAGGACCGGACCACGCTCGCGGAGCTTGAGCGCCTTGAGAATCTCCCAGGCCACCTTGACCTCTTCCTCGGCGTGAAAGGTGGAGAGCGAGATGCGGATCGTGTCGCCAATCCCGTCGGCCAGCAGGGTCCCCAGGCCGACGGCTGACTTCAGCGAACCCGACCACCTGGTCCCCGCCTCGGTCACCCCGAGGTGCAGGGGATACGGGATCCGCTCGGCCAGCAGGCGGTTGGAGGCGATCGTGTTGGGGACGCTGGTCGACTTCATCGACACCTTGAAGTTGGTGAACTCGAGGCTCTCCATGAGGGCCACGAACTCCACGGCGGCGGTGACGAGGGCCTCGACCGGGTTGGTGAACTCGAGCTCGCGCAGGTGGGCGGGCAACGAGCCGGAGTTGACCCCGATCCGCAGCGGCGTGCCGAGTTGCTGGGCGCGCGCGACGACCAGGGCGACCTTGTCGGGGCCGCCGATGTTGCCCGGGTTCAGCCGCACACAGTCGGCGCCGGCGTCCAGGGCTTTGAGCGCCAGCGTGTAGTTGAAGTGCACGTCGGCGATGATCGGGATCGGAGATTCGCCGACGATCGTGTGCAGCGCCTCGACGTCCTTCTCGCGCGGGACGGCGACCCGGACGATGTCCGCGCCCGCCTCGGCCACGCGCTTGATCTGAGCCATCGTGGCAGCGAGATCGGCGGTCTCGGTCTTGGTCATCGTCTGCACGGCGACCGGCGCGCCGCCACCGATGGGCACGCCGCCAACGCGAATCTGACGTTCAGAGGGCATGCCTGCAGTCTAGAAGGGGCTCCCCGGCCCAGGGCCCGGAGCGCCTGCGCCGTGACGACCCGGGCTCAGGCGGCGAGCAGCCAGGAGCGGCTCGAGGCGCCGGCCCCGACTCAGCCTGCCGGCGGCGGATCCGGGCCGGACAGCCCATCGGGGCGCTGCCCCTGGGTCGGACCCTTCGCGTCACCGGGGCCCCGCGAGCCGCCAGGGCGCCCGGCGCCCGCGGCGCTGCTTCGCCGCCGTACAGCGATCGCGCCGAGCGTCACCGCGACCAGGACGGCAACGATGAGGATGATCAGCACCGGGGTCGGCAGAAATGACCCTGAGCCTCCGGTGCCGCCGCCGCCGGGAAGCTTGCCCAGCGAGGCAAGCCGGGCGCGGTTGATCACGTCCGGGCAGTCGGTGTACTCCTTGGTCTCGGCCGGCATCACCCGGAGCGCATGGTTGAGCTGGGCCGTGGTGTAGTGACCGGTCAGCCCGCCCGGATGGTGCAGACAGTCCACGATGATCGGGTCGCTCGTCGGCTTGGACTTGGCCAGCGCCGTGCCCGCGCCCAGTCCGAGCACAGCCAGCGCGCAGACCAGCGCGGCGAGGGGGGGAAGTCGGCGGGTCACGGTCAGTGAAGGAGGAGCGTCCGGGTGACGCCGGGCGCCATCATACTGTCGCCGTCCCCGGCCTGTGCCCCGTGCCGGAGCATCATTCAGCGGGCGGGCTGGATGAGCACGGCGGGGTGCGCTGGCGCCGGGGTCATCAGGCGGCCGGCTCGGATTCCGATCTGGTCAGGGCTCAGTCGCCACGGCGCCGCGAGCGCAAAGCGCTCTACCTCGTAGCCATCCACCGATCGGCGCGCGAGCAATCGCATGTCGCGCGGAGCCCGGCTGACCTGGTCGCCGGCACCGCCGATCACGTCGACCTCGCTCACCGTGGCCGCCGCCGGCGCGGGTGCCGGCCCGGGTCCGGCCCAGGCCACACCCGGCAGATACAGGGAGAGGGGCGCGGTGGCGAAGATCCCGTCGTAGGCGACGATCACGATCGCGCGCGGACGGCGGGCTTGACCCAGATCCGCCGCGACTCCCCGCCAGTTGACCTTCTGCAGGCCGGGATCGCCGTCGATGCGGACGCCGGCGTAGATGAACACGCCCAGCATCGCGATGGCCAGCGCGGCTCCGGCCGCCCGAGCCCGCGCCGCCGTGGCCGCCGCAGCCATCGTGATGGCCAGCGGCGCCCAGGCGGGGAGCAATCCCCGGGCGATGTAGTCGTCGTGGCCGGTCAGGGCCAGGAGCAACGGGACGACCAGGACGGTGGCGGCCAGCAGCGCCGATAGTCCGGCGCCGCGCAGTTCGCGGTCCCCGGCGCCGGCGACGAGGAGAGCGATGACGACGGCGGCCAGGGCCGCGGCGCCGATCAGCCCGTAGGTCACGATCCCGGTCTGGTAGAGGGTGTTCATGGCGAAGCTGACCGGGACCTGCTGCAGGCGGACGGACAGCGGGACGCTGACGATGAACTCGGGCGGCCTGGCCAGCAGTGAGGTCACGTGCGGGACGAGAGCCGCCTCGAGTACGCCCATCGCCCCGAGGGCGAGCAGGCTGGCCCGGCTGCGGAGGCGGTAGACGAGCAGAATCCCCTCGGCGGCGACGAGGAAGCCCGCGAAATACTGCGTGAGCAGACCGAGGCCTGAGAACAAGGCCCACCAGACGAGGTCCTGACGGCGTCCGCGGCGCCAGGACCGAGCGAAAAAGGCCAGTGATGCCGCGCACGTGAACACGAGCAGCATGTACTCGCGCGCCTCCTGGGAATACCAGATGAGAAATGGGTTGACCGCGGCAAACGCAGCGGCGACAAGCCCCGCCCGGCGCGACACGAGCTCGCGTCCACTGACATAGATGAGCGGAACCACGCCGACGCCGAGCACGGCCGACAGCGACCGCAGCCCGGCCTCCCCATTTCCGAAGATGCGCGTCCAGATCCAGCCGACGATCAGATACAGCGGCGGGTTCCCCTCATAACCGCGCCACGCGTGGAGCATGCCGCCGAATGAGAGGCCGACCTCGTGCACGGCCTGAGCCTCGTCCAGCCAATAGCTCTGGTCAGTGAGGGTGGCGAAGCGCAGTCCGGCGCCGACGACGGTGATCGCGATCAGAAGCCCGGTTGGTCGATCGATCGACAACGGCCATCGTCGCCGGGCGCGGCCGGCCCCGGCGGCCGGAGCCGTGCGGGTCGGCGCGAGCATGGCACGCGAGTTTACGGGCTTACGGGACGGCGGCATCACGGGCGGCACGCCGCTATGGTCACGCCCCTTGCCCGGGCGAGCCTCTCGCATAACGCTCTCGGCGGCCACCCGCCAGAGCCTGGTCGCGGTCCTCCTCACGGCGCTGTGCGCGCTGCCTGCCGCCTGTGGCGGTGCCAGCGGGTCAGCGGCGCCGGCTCCGGCCAATCGGGTCGGCCCGTCGGCGATGTTCACCCCCTCCAACGTCGAGCTCCAGGCCGCACCGGCGGCCTCGCTGGACGAGCTCAAGCGCCTCGGCATCGACACCGTCCATCTGTACATGCACTGGGCCGACATCGCCCCTGACGCCAGCTCGGCGACGCGACCACACTTCGACGCCGCCAACCCCGCCGCCTATCCGGCCAGCGGCTGGGCAACCTACGACACGATCATTCGTGACATCAAGGCCCGCGGAATGACGGTGCTGCTGGATCTCGTCGCCCCCCCGCCCCTGTGGGCCTCGGGGCCCGGGGCCCCTGCACCGGCGACGCATCCCTACTGGCGACCGTCACCACGGCAGTTTGCCCTCTTCACCCGGGCCGTCGGCACCCGCTACAGCGGTCATTTCAGGACCGCGGGTAGTTCCTCCCCCCTCCCCCGGGTCGACTTCTGGTCGATCTGGAACGAGCCCAACCTGGGCATCGAACTCGCGCCGCAGGCGGTTCCCCACTCCTCCGTGGAGGTATCCGGATCGCTGTACCGCGGACTGGTGGATGCGGCCTGGGGGGCTCTGCACGCCACCGGTCACGGGCACGACACGATCCTCATCGGCGAGCTCGGGCCGGCGGGGGCGACGTTCGGCGATGCCCCCGGGCTGTTTGCGGCCATGGCGCCGCTGCGGTTCCTGCGCGCCCTGTACTGCGTCGATTCGTCATATCACCCCCTGACCGGGACCGCGGCCAAGGCGCGCGGCTGCCCGACGTCCGCCGCGCAGTCCAAGGCCTTCGCCGCCCAGCACCCTGGCCTGTTTCGCGCCAGCGGCTTCGCCGATCATCCCTATCCGCAGGGTCTGCCCCCGGACCTCGCCACCCCCAATGAGCCCGACTACACCGAACTGGCTGAAGTGGGGAAGCTCGGACGCACGCTCGACACCCTCCAGCACGTGTACGGCTCCAACACGCGCTTTCCCATCTGGTCGACGGAATATGGCTACCAGACGACTCCGCCCGACCCCGGGGCGGGTACGGTGAGCCCAACCCGGGCGGCTCTGTATCTGAACTGGTCGGAGTACATCACCTGGCTCAATCCGCGCCTGCGGAGCTATGACCAGTTCCTGATGACCGACTCCTCGGCGGGTATTTTCGCCAGCGGGCTGCGCTCTGCCAGCGGCAGCGAGAAACCGGCCTATGCCGCCTTCCGCCTGCCGCTCTACCTGCCTCGGACGTCCGGCGCCAAGGGCGCGGCCCTTGAGGTTTGGGGCTGCGTTCGCCCGGCCCGCAACGCACAGCAGGCCAGTCACCGTCCCCAGCGGGTACGGATTCAGTTCGCTGGCGCCACAGGTGGCGCCTTCAAGACCGTCGGCACCGTTCCGATCACGGATCGCTACGGGTATTTCGACGTGCATCAGCGCTTCCCGGCCAGCGGTCGCGTCCGCCTCGCCTGGACCTATCCGCACGGGCCCACGGTGTTCAGCCGTACCGTCGATATCGCCCTGCGCTAGTGGCGGCGATCGCGCCGGGGCGGCCGCACGTGGCTCGTCGGCGCGGTAGGCTCGCCGCGTACCGATCGGCCCCGTGGCCCGATCAGAGCCGCCCCCATTGGTCCAGAGCGAGGGGTGGGCGCCGCAACTTCGAACAGATGGAGCTGTTTCTCGAGCTATGCCCAAATTCACTCTGCGAGCCTTCCTACGTCGCGCGACCCTCGTGTCGCTCATCGGTGGCCTCGGTCTGACCGGTGCCGCCGTCCTGCCGGCGACCGCGGCGGCCAACACCAAGCAGCTGGCCATCATCCAGGATGGTTCCGCGCTGTCTGACCCGGGCACCGCCTTCACGAAGTTCCGCTCGATTGGCGCCAACACGGTCCGGGTGATCGTGGAATGGGCGCAGATCGCGCCCCGCCCCCTGAGCAGCCAGAAGCCCAAGGGGTTCAACGCCACTGACCCCAACGCCTACCCGGCCCGCAATTGGATCAGCTTGGACAACCTCGTCCGGGCCGCCACCGCCGCTCACGTCAAGGTCGATCTGACCGTCTCCGGCGGGGCGCCGCTGTGGGCGGAGGGCAAGGGGGTTCCCCGTCAGGGCAAGAACGTCAACTTCGCCTGGAAGCCCAACGCGGCCGCGTACGGGCAATTCGTGCAGGCCATCGGCCAGCGCTACGACGGCGCGTTTGCGCCCAAGGGCCAGTCGACCCTCCCCGCCGTCAAGTTCTGGGCCATCTACAACGAGCCCAACTTCGGTGAGGACCTCGGCCCGCAGGCCATCGACGGATCACGCATCTCCTACGCCCCGATGATGTTCCGCGGTCTGCTCAACGCCGGCTGGAAGGCGCTGCAGCAACACCACAAGCATCAGACGATCATCTGGGGCGAGTTCGCCGCGCGCGGCAATACGTTCCACCTGCCGTGGAACAAGGCTCCGCAGGGGTTGCCCGGCAACTACGGCCAGACCAAGCCGCTCATCTTCCTGCGGACCCTGTATTGCGTGGACTCCAGCTACCGGCCGCTGCGCGGCGGCGCGGCGCGGGCCGTCGGCTGCCCGACGACCAATGGCGCCGCACGTCACTTCCGGGCCAACAACCCGGCGCTGTTCAACGCCAGCGGCGTGTCCGATCATCCCTACGCCGACCACAGCTCCCCTGTCCGGGACGGACTCAACGATCCGAACTTCGCCGCCTTCCCGGCCCTGGGCAAGTTCGGCCGTGAGCTGGACCGTCTGACCGGCACCTACGGCGCCCACCCGCACTTCGGCATCTACAACACCGAGTACGGCTACATCACCCACCCCCCGTCGCATGCGCCCTACGTGTCGCAGAACACGGCGGCCTTCTACCTCAACTGGGCTGAGTACCTCAGTTACAAGAACCCGCGAATCAAGTCCTACATGCAGTACCTGCTCACGGACCCGCCGGCCAATGCCGGACCGTACGCCGGGTTCGCCAGTGGCCTGGAGACCGCCGGTGGCCGGCCCAAGCCGGCGTTCTACGCCTACCGGATGCCGCTGTATCTGCCTCACACCTCGTTCTCGCACAAGAATGCGGTCGAGGTCTGGGGAGCGGTCCGCCCAGCTCCGTTCGCGTCGCTGGATGGCTTGGGCAGCCAGCAAGCCCGACTGCAGCTCAAGCCTGCCCACTCGGGGTGGAAGACCCTGACCACGTTCAAGGTCAACCAGGCGGGGGGCTACTACGACCTCCACGTCAAGTTCCCCCAGAGCGGACAGGTCCGGGTGCAGTGGACCTTCCCGGTATCCGACAGCCTGTTTGACCTGCACGGCTTCACCGCCAGCAGCCGGCTGGTCAACATCAAGACGCATTAGCCCGCAAGCGGTTTTCTGGGCAGATGATCGGGAATACTGGACGCCATGGCGTCCAGTACGCCCGACTTGATCAAGCGCCTGGAGGAGATTTGTGGTCGCGAGCATGTGCTCACTCACGAGCATGCGCTCGCGACCTACCGCTCTGACGGGCTGCTCCACTACCGTCAGATACCGCTCGCCGCGGTGCTGCCCGCCGGCGGCGAGGAGGTGGCGGCGGTCGTCCGCGCCTGCTTTCAGGCCCGGGTGCCCTGGGTCGCGCGCGGAGCCGGCACCGGGTTGTCCGGCGGCGCCCTCCCGCATCAGGACGGGGTGCTGATCGTTCTTTCTCGCCTCCGGCGCATCCTGTCGGTGGAACTCGACGACGGGGTGGTCGCGGTCGAGCCCGGAGTGACCAACCTATCGGTCTCCAAGGCGGTGGCGCCCACCCATTTCTACCCCCCGGACCCGTCGAGCCAGATCGTCTGTTCGATCGGCGGCAACGTGGCCGAGAACTCCGGCGGCGCCCACTGCTTCAAGTACGGATTTACGACCAACTACGTGATCGGCCTCGAGGTCGTGCTCAGCGATGGCTCGGTGGTGCACATGGGCCGTGACGAGCCCGGCTATGACCTGCTCGGCGCCTTCGTGGGCTCGGAGGGCACGCTCGGGGTGGCCACCAAGATCTGGCTCCGGGTGGTCCCCGCTCCCGAGGCGAAGCGCACGATGCTCGCCTTCTTTGAGGACACCGGCCGGGCCGGTGACGCGGTTTCGGCCATCGTCGAGGCCGGTCTTGTGCCCGGAGCCATCGAGATGATGGACAAGCTGTCGATCGACGCCGCTGAGCAGGCCACCGGCGCCGGCTATCGCCGCGATGCCGGCGCGGCGCTGCTCGTCGAGCTCGACGGTGCCCACGAGGAGTGCCTGTCGGGTCTCGAGCAGGTCATGGAGCTGTGCCGGGCGGCGGGCGCGCTTGACATCCGCGTCGCTCGCGATGAGGAGGAGCGCGAGCTGATCTGGCGCACCCGCCGGGCGGCGTTCGCGGCCATGGGCCGGATCGCCCCCGCCTACTACGTGCAGGACGGCGTGATCCCCCGCACTCGGCTGTCCGAGGTCCTGCGCGAGATCGAACGGCTGGCCGCCGAGCACGAGCTGCAGGTGGCCAACGTCTTCCACGCCGGGGACGGAAATCTGCATCCGCTTGTCTGCTACGACTCGGGCCGCGAGGGCGAGGCCCAGCGTGCCGAGGAACTCTCGGGCCTGATCATGAAGGCCTGCGTCGATGCCGGCGGCTCGATCACCGGAGAGCACGGGGTCGGCGTGGACAAGAAGGCCTACATGCCGGCGATGTTCTCCGAACCCGATCTGGAGGCCTTCCAGCGCCTGCGTTGCGCCTTTGATCCGCACGGCCTGGCCAATCCCGGCAAGGTCATGCCGACGCCCCGCCTGTGCGGCGAGGTGCCCGGTCCCTACCGCCAGCATCCCCTCGAGCGCGCGGGCATCGCCGAGCGGTTCTGATGGCCACGATCAACCAGGCCGCGCCGGAGACCTTCGCCGAGGTGGCCGAGATCCTGGCCGGCGCGAGCGCCGAGCAGCGCACCGTTCGCATTCGCGGCGCCGGCACCAAGTCAGGCTGGGGCCGCCCCACCGGGGCGGCTTCGATCGAGCTGGGCACCGGCGCTCTCAACGAGATTCTCGAGCACAACGCGGGGGACCACACGGCCGTGCTCGAGGCGGGTGTACCGCTGGCCGAGGCCCAGCGTCTCTTCGCGCAGGCCGGCCAGCGCGTCGCCCTCGATCCGCCGCTCGGGCCCGGCAATGCGGCCACCATCGGTGGGATCATGGCCACCGCCGACTCGGGTCCCCTGCGCCATCGCTTTGGCGCCCCGCGCGACCTCGTCCTCGGCGTCACCGTTGCCCTCAGCGATGGCGCGATCGCCACATCAGGCAGCAAGGTGATCAAGAACGTGGCCGGATATGACCTGGCCAAGCTGTTCGCGGGCGCCTACGGGACCCTCGGCGTGATCCTTTCGGTCAGTCTCCGCCTGCATCCTCTGCCCGAGGCCGGCACGACCGCGCTGGGCGCGACCTCCGATCCCGATGCCCTCGCCGCCGCCGCGGTCGCCCTGGCCCGGGCGCCGCTGGAGTTCGAGGCGCTCGACGTCGCCTGGCACCGTGGGCGCGGGGGCCTGCTGGCTCGGTGCGCCGGTCCGGAACACGCCCGCCGGGGGCGGCGGGCGGCCAAGCTGCTGCATGAGCTCGGCCTGACCGACGTCGACATCACCGAGGACGATGAGATGCTGTGGGAACGTCAGCGGGCCGGCCAGCGCTCGCGCGATGGCGTCGTCGTCCGCATCGCCCACGCGCCGAGCGCTCTCGCCGACGTCGTCCGGGCCGCCGACGCTGCGCAGGCAACGCTGGTGGGCCGGGCCGCCCTGGGCACGAGCTTTGTCGAGATGGCCGCCGACGACGTGGTCGAGATGCGAACGGCGGTCGCCCCTGCCATCACCGTCGTGCTCGACGCCCCGGCCGCGCTGCGCGCCCGCGCCGACCCCTGGGCGAGCCCCGAGGCTCCGGCACTGGAACTGATGCGCAGCATCAAGCGCCGCTTTGATCCGACGGGTACGTGTAACCCCGGCCTGTTCGTGGGCGGGATCTAGCCATGCCCGCCTCTCCTACTCCGATCGGGACCCCATCGCGATGACCGCCTTTGACACCCACCGGCCGCCTGATCCGGACGTCATCGAGGACTGCGTGCACTGCGGCTTTTGCCTGGAGACCTGCCCCACCTACGTGCTGTGGGGCGAGGAGGCTGATTCTCCGCGCGGCCGGATCGTCCTCATCAACGAGGGCCTCAACGAGGCGGCCACCCTCTCGGACGAGATGGTCACCCACTTCGATCGCTGCCTGGGCTGCATGGCGTGTGTGACCGCCTGCCCGTCAGGGGTGCGCTACGACCGCCTGATCGAGCGCGTCCGCCCTCAGGTTGAGCGCCACCATCGCCGCACGCCGCGGGAGCGGCTGCTGCGGCGGTTGCTGTACGAGACCCTCCCCCACCCCGCTCGCCTGCGCGCGCTCGTCCCGATGCTGGCCCTCAGCCGCCGGCTCGGCGCCATCCGCCTGCCCAAGCCGTTCTCAGATCTGACCCGGGTCGCACCCCGCGCCCCCCTCCGCGCCGTTCGCGGCGACCGGCTGCCGGTGCACACCGCGCCGGCGGGTCAGGCGCGCGGACGGGTCGGACTGCTGCTGGGCTGTGTCCAGCGCGTCTTCTATCCCGACGTGCACCGAGCCACGATCGCCGTACTCGCCGCTGAGGGCTTTGAGGTCATCGCCCCCCGGATGCCCGCATGCTGCGGGGCCCTCGAGTTCCACGGCGGCGCCGAACCGGCCGCCGTCAAGCGCGCCCAGGCCACGATCGCGGCCTTCGCCGAGGCCGGGGGTGAGGCCGGCCTCGATCACATCGTCGTCAATGCCGCTGGGTGTGGATCGGCCATGAAGGAATACGGCGAGCTGCTCGACACCGCCGAGGCCCGCCAGTTCGCCTCCCGGGTCAAGGACGTCAACGAGTTGCTCGGAAGCCTCGAGCCGCGGGCCCCGCGCGGACCGGTGCCGCTGCGCGTGGCCTACCACGACGCCTGCCATCTCGCTCATGCCCAGGGTGTGCGCCGGCAGCCGCGAGCCCTGCTGGAGGCCATCCCCGAGCTTGACCTCGTCGAGGTCCCGGTTGAGAAGGAGGTGTGCTGCGGCTCGGCCGGGATCTACAACCTCGTCCAGCCCGAGGCGGCGGCCGCACTCGGCCGCCGCAAGGCCGAGCACCTGCTCAGCACCGGCGCGCAGGCCATCGCCGCCGCCAATCCCGGCTGCGCGGCTCAGCTCGACTTGCACCTGCGCGAGCTCGGTCGCCCAGTGCCTATCCATCATCCGGTCGAGCTCGTGTGGCGCTCACTGCAGTCGGCGCCCGGCTTTTGAGCCCACTCCTACCCTGCGCATCCGGCCGGCGATCTGCCCTCACGCCGGTCGCGCGTACATCGCCTCGATCTCGTTCGCGTACTTCTGCGCGATCGGCTTACGCTTGAGCTTGATCGTCGG
Organism: Solirubrobacteraceae bacterium; assembly: GCA_034665145.1. Classification (GTDB taxonomy): domain Bacteria; phylum Actinomycetota; class Thermoleophilia; order Solirubrobacterales; family Solirubrobacteraceae; genus Palsa-465. The sequence continues at coordinate 28,272 of JAXDGI010000036.1, read as the reverse complement.
GGTCAGCTCCTCGCCACCAGGCTCCCAGTCTCCGGGAATGATGCTGAAACGCTTGATCTGCTCGACCCGGGCCAGCGTCTGGTTGGCCCGGTCGATCCCCTCCTGGACGGCGGCGATGACCGCCGGCGCGGAGGCGAGCTCCATAAGCGATTGGTCACCGAGGTCGTGCTGGGTGGCCCATTGTGGGGCGAAGTCAGCGTCGAGCACGATCAGGGCTGTGTTGTAGGGGCGCCCGTCGCCGATGCAGCAGGCCTGCCCGATCAGCGGGCTGCCGGTCTTCAGCGCCGCCTCGATGTTGGCCGGGGACATGTTCTTGCCCGCGGCGTTGATGATCAGCTCCTTCTTGCGATCGACGATCTTCAGGTAGCCGTCATCGTCAAGCGTTCCGATATCTCCGGTGTGCAACCATCCGTCCGCGTCCAGGGCCTCGGCGGTCTTCTTGGGCTGGTTGCGGTAGCCAGCCATCATGAACTCGCCCCGGCACAGCACCTCGCCGTCGGGGGCGAGGGCAATCTCGACCCCGGGCGAGGCCGGGCCGACCGTTCCGATGCGCACCGCGCCCGGCCGGTTCACGGTGCCGATTCCGCATGTCTCTGACATGCCCCATAGCTCGGCCAGCTCGATCCCGATGGCATGGAAGAACTCGAGCACGGCCACGGGGGTCGGGGCGGCTCCGACATTGACGGTCAGCGCCTGGTCGAGCCCGAGCATCTCGCGCAGCTTGGAGAACAGGTTGGCGTCGGCGGCGGCGACCGTCGCCTCGAGCTCGTCCGGTACGGGACGGCCCTGCTGGCGCAGGCGCACCCGTGCGAGCGACGCCTCGATCGCCGCTTGAATCGGCGCCCGCTGCTCGGGCGGCTGCGCGGCCTGCATGGCCTCCAGGCCGGCCTTGAGCTTCTCCCAGATCCGGGGCACGGCAAAGAACCAGTTGGGCCGGACCTGGGGCAGGTAGGAGAGGACCTCGCGCGGATTGGGGACGCACGTGATGGTGCCGGCAAACACGAGGGGGATGTAATGATGGGCATTGCGCTCGGCGATGTGAGCCGACGGAAGCCAGGAGATCACGCGCGAGCCCGGCGGCAGGCTGATCACCTGCTCGGCCATGCGGGCGGTGAACATCACCGCGTGGTGGGTGAGGACAACGCCCTTGGGGTGCCCGGTGGTCCCGGATGTATAGATCAGCGTCAGCACATCCTCGGGGGCAACCTGGTCAGAGAAGGTACGGGCGTCGAAGTCGGGGGGACAGGCCGCCTCGAGCTCGGCCAGCGAGAGCGTCGGCGCTGCCGCCTCCCCGTCGATCACGATCACGTGCTCGAGCGCGGTGCCGGCGCCTGCCTCCAGCATCGCCGACACGTAGGCCCGCTCGACGATCGCCACCCTCGCGCCGGAGTCCGCGAGCAAGAAGCGGATCTCATCGGCCGGATACGTGACGTAGACCGAGAACGGTGTGGCGCCGAGCAGGACGGCCCCGAGGTCAGCGAGGTGGAATTCGGGCCGGTTGCCGAGCATGATCGCCACGCAGTCGCCGCGTCGCACCCCAAGCGTGGCCAGGCCCCCGGCGATCCGCTCGGCCCGTTGCAGCACCTCAGCCCAGGTCAGCGAGATCGCGTCGTCGGGTGTCCGCACGGCGACGATCTCGGGATGGTCGGCCGCCGTGTGGCGGAGCGCCTCGGCCAGGGTCGATGACTGTACAGCCCGGCTCTGGCCGGTCAGGGTGCTACTGCTCTCCATTGTCTCCTCCTCGTGGGCCCGCTTCGCGGAACCTACCGCAGGGCGGCCGGCCCGCGGTTGCGCCCGGCTCAGTGCGGTCCAAACCCCGGACCGGTCAGCGTCGTGATGTCGTTTGAGAAGCCGATCACGAACAGGACCATGATCAGTGCGAAGCCGACTATCCCCGCGCGCTCCATGACCGCGAACGGGATCCGGCGCCCCCGTACCTTTTCCGCCACGGCCCAGAACACGTGGCCGCCGTCGAGGGGTAGGAACGGGAACAGGTTGACCACGGCCAGGGACAGCGAGATCAACCCCAGCACCTCCAGGGCGACCGTGGTGCTGTTGGCAAACGACTCCTGAACGACGGTGTAACCGCCGACGACGCCGTGCAGCTGGCGGCGATCCTGAGGCTTGAAGATCTGCACAATCCGGCTCACCGTCTCCTTGGTCACTCTCCACAAGAAGCTGACGCAGTCCGAGGCCGCCGTGACGGCACCGATGGGCCGCGTATAGGTGAAGACCGGGAAGGCAAAGCCCACCCGCGTCTTCTTGGCCGCGGCGCTGTAGCGGGGATAGAGGGTGAACGAGAGCCGGGAGCTTCCCCGGAGAACCTGGATCCTCACCGGCGTTGTCGCCTGACAGCCGTTGACCGGGGTGCCGGCGCAGCGGTGCCGCGTGATCTCGTCGGTGATCTGGGGGACGGTCAGGTTGCGCCGCCCGTCCACGGCGATGATCTCATCCCCCGGCTTCAGGTACTGGGAGGCCGGCGGCACCAGAGACTGCACATGATGAGAGAACACTGGCTGGCCGTGGTGTTTGACCGCCAGGGTCTCGCCCTGGGAAAGCCCAACGGCGAAGAAGATCACAAAGGCGATGACCAGATTGACCGCCGGGCCGGCCAGGATGACGACGACCCGCTTCCAGACGTTCTGGTTGTAGTACGCCCGCGGGCGTGCCTCCTCCGGGATCACCTCGTTGGGATTCATGCCCGTGATCTTTACGTAGCCCCCCAACGGGATGACCCCGACGCCGTACTCAGTCTCGCCGCGGCGGAACTTGATCGGCATCGGTCCGAAGAAGAGCGAGAACCGCTCGACGCGCATGCCGACCGCCTTGGCGGCGGTGAAATGACCGGCCTCGTGAAGGATGATCAGGGCGGCGAAGCCCAGGAAGGCAAGGACGTAGGACATCTGCTCTCAGTGTGGCAACTCGGGCGCGGCCGGCTCAGGCCCCGGCCCGGGCCCGGATGAGCTGACCGGCGACGCGACGCGCCTCGCCGTCAGCCCGGGCCAAGGCATCGAAGGAATGGATCTGACCGGCGGGGAGCTGATCCAGCGTCTGGGCGATCACGCGGGCGATGTCGAGGAAGCGCAACTCGCCGGCGAGAAAGGCGTGCACCGCAACCTCGTTGGCGGCGTTGAGGGTACACGGGGCCGTCCCGCCCTCCACCCCGGCCTCCCGGGCTAGGCGCAGGCACGAGAACGTCTCATCGTCGACGGGGTCAAAGGTCAGGGCACCGACCTCGGCCAGATTGAGGGGGCGGACCGGCACGTCCATCCGATCCGGGTAGTGCAGGCCGTAGGAGATCGGCACGCGCATGTCCGGATAGCCGAGATGGGCGAGCGTAGCCCCGTCGCAGAGTTGAATCAGGCTGTGGACGATCGACTGCGGATGGACAACGACATCGATCTGGTCATACGGGGTCCCAAACAGGTGATGGGCCTCGATCAGCTCCAGCCCCTTGTTCATCAGGGTGGCGGAATCGATCGTGATCTTGCCGCCCATGGCCCAGGTCGGGTGAGCCAGGGCCTGCTCGACGGTGACGTCCTCCAGCTCGGTGGGGCGTCGCCCGCGGAAAGGTCCGCCCGATGCGGTGAGGATGAGCCGGTCCACTGTCCCAGGCCCCTCGGCGGCCAGCAGCTGGTGCAGGGCCGAGTGCTCTGAGTCGACGGGGATGATGCTCGCCCCAGTGGCCTGCGCCAGCTGGGTCACCAGCTCGCCTCCGACGACCAGCGATTCCTTGTTGGCCAGCGCGAGATCGATCCCCTCACCGAGTGCGGCCACCGTCGGCACCAAGCCGGCCGAGCCGACGATGGCATTGAGGACGAGGTCGCACTCGGTCTCGGTGATGAGCCGCACGAGCCCGTCGGGTCCGGTCAGCGTCTCCCCCGTCCAGTTTTCCCCCGCCCGGGCGGCAGCGTCGGGATCGGCGAGCGCGATCCGCTTCACGCCGTGGGTCTGGGCCTGCGTGAGCAGCTCCTCCCAACCGCGATCCGCGCTGAGCCCGACGACCTGCAGCGCGCCCTCAGATCGGGCCACCACGTCAAGCGCTTGGACCCCGATCGAACCGGTCGAGCCGAGAATGATCAGCCTCCGGGGCACGGGGGGTGATTGTAGGCCGGTGTCGTTGCCGGACCGTTAGGCCGGCGGTGATCCGGTCAGTGCATGACGGCCAGCCACACGTAGTAGCCGCCGACGATGGTGAAGATGACGGCGTCAAGCCGGTCCAGCGCTCCGCCGTGCGCGCCGAACAGGTTGCCGGCGTCCTTGGCTCCGGAATCGCGCTTGACGACGGACTCAAACAGGTCGCCCAGCGGGCCGAGCACGGCCACAGTGAGACCGAGGAGCAGGGCATCCCCCTGGCTCAGCCACGGCTGGAAGGTGCCGGCCACGAACACGCTGACCATGGTGACCAGCATTCCGCAAAACAGGCCCTCGACCGTCTTATGGGGAGAAATCGCGGGGGCAAGCGGGCGGCGCCCGAACATCCGCCCTCCGAAGTAGGCGCCGGTGTCGCCGAGAAAGGTGCCGACGAGAATGTCGATGATGATCCCCTTGCCGTTGGTCACCCCGCGCAGCAGTACGGCGTGGGCGAAGGCGAAGCCAATCCAGTAGATCCCGAGCAACGTGCCGGCGATCGCCACGGTGCTCGCCCCGGGATGCCCGCGGGCGATGACGACCAGGAAGGTGACCGGTAGCGCGGCGACAGCGATCTCGAGCACATCGCGTTCGGATCCGTAGCGTGCCGCGATGGCCATCGTGGCCAGCGCGACGAAACCGACGACAGGTGCGGTCCGCCAGCGGGCGAGCATCCGGTAGAGCTCGTGCATGCAGACCACGCCCGCGGCGATCATGAACAGCGCGAAGGCGAGCCCGCCGAAGTTGACGAAAACGATGGCGATGACCGCCGCGGGGACGGCGACGAGTACCCGTGCCCACAGGTCTGAGCCCGGGATCCCGATCCCGGCAGCGTCCGGCTCGCCCCGCGCGCTCCGGCGGGGACGCTGGCGGCCGGGCCGGGCCGGGCCCGACTGGGACCTCGGTGCCCGCGACGCACGCGCCGGGCGGTTGGCCCGATCGGCCGGTTGCGCCCGTTGGGAGCGTTCGGACCCGGCGGCCCGGGCGGCCCGAGCGGCCCGGGCGGCCCGTTCGGCGCGGCTGGAGCGAGACTGACGGTCGTCGTCGCCCGATGAGGGTCGGCGTGACGATGGCATCAGCGGCCTCCGTATCGGCGTCGGCGGGCTGAGAACTCGTCCAGGGTCTCGAGAAAGGCAGCCCGCGAGAAGTCAGGCCAGAGCTCGTCGCGAAAGGCGAATTCGGAGTAGGCGGCCTGCCACAGCAGGTAATTGGAGATGCGCTGTTCGCCGCTGGTACGGATGATCAGGTCTGGATCGTGCATTTCGGGGGCGTAGAGATGGGCGCGGAAGTCGTCTTCGGTCCCACCGGTAAAGGTTCGCGCTGCATCGACGATCTCCGCCCGGCCTCCGTAATTGAAGGCCACGAACAGGGTGATGCGGTCATTTCCGGCGGTCGTCTCCTCCGCCCAGGCCATCCGCTCGATCAGCTCCGGTGCCACCGGCGAGCTGCGCCGGCCGATGAAACGCATCCGGACCCCCTCGGCGTCGAGCTCCGGGGTCTCGAGCTCGAGCCGGCGGCCGAACATCTCCATCAGGCCGGCCACCTCGGCCTCGGTCCGCGACCAGTTCTCGGTTGAGAAGGAGTAGACCGTGAGCTCCCTGATCCCAAATTCCGCGGCATCGCGCAGGCGGGCCTTGACCGTGTCCGCTCCGGCCTCGTGGCCAGCGATTACCGGCAATCCCTGGCGCTGGGCCCAGCGGCCGTTGCCGTCGGTGATGATTGCGACGTGGGACGGGCGCCCGCCGCTGCCTGCGGACTCAGCGGCCACCCCTTCGGTTCCGGGGGCCACCAGGTCTAGACCTCGAGGATCTCTTCTTCCTTGACCTTCAGCGCGTCGTCGAGCTCGGACACGCGCGCGTCGGTGACCTTCTGCAGCTCGATTTCTGCCCGATGCTCATCGTCGGAGCTCGCCTCCCCGTCGTTCTTGAGCTCGCGCAGGTCATGCATCACGTCGCGTCGGACGTTGCGGATCGCCACCCGGCCCTCCTCGGCGATGTGGCGCACGACCTTGACCAGCTCGCGCCGCCGCTCCTCGGTCAGCTCGGGAATCCCGAGGCGGATGAGGTTGCCGTCATTGTTGGGGGTCAGGCCGACGTCGGATTCCATGATCGAACGCTCGATCGCCTTGATCGAGCTCTTGTCATAGGGCTGGACGGTCAGTAGTCGGGCCTCGGGGGCGCTGATCGTGGCCAGCTGACGCAGCGGTGTGACCGTGCCGTAGTAGTCGACCATGATCCGGTCCAGCAGGGCGGCGCTGGCCCGACCCGTGCGCACCGAGCCGAACAGCTCGCGCGTGGATTCAACGGATTTGCTCATCCGGTCCCGGGCGTCAGCCAGCAGCTCATCGATCAGTTCGCTCATGTCCGTACCAGCGTTCCTACTCGCTCTCCCGACACTATCTTGTCGATGTTGCGGTCGTCAGCCATGTTGAAGACGACGATCGGCAGGTTGTTGTCCATGCACAGGGCAAACGCGGTGGAGTCCATTACCTGCAGGCCGCGGGTCAGGGCGTCCTTGTGCGAGATCTCGGGGATGAACGTCGCCTCGGGATCGAGGGCCGGGTCAGCGGTGTAAACCCCCTCGATGTCGTTCTTGGCCATGAGGATGATCTCGGCGTGCAACTCGGCGGCGCGCAGGGCGGCCGCCGTGTCGGTGGTGAAGAACGGATTGCCGGTGCCGGCGGCGAAGATCACCACTCGCCCCTTCTCGAGATGCCGGATCGCCCGGCGCCGGATGTAGGGCTCGGCCACCTCAGAGATGGTGATGGCCGACTGGACCCGGGTGGGTACGCCCTCCTTTTCCAGGGCGTCCTGAAGGGCGAGGGCGTTGAGCACCGTGGCCAGCATCCCCATGTAGTCGCCGGTGGCCCGGTCCATACCCCGCGCCGCGGCCTTGAGACCGCGGTAGATGTTGCCGCCCCCGACGACGATGGCGATCTCGACGCCGCGGCTGTGAACCGCCGACACCTCACGAGCGATGCCCTGGACGCGCTCGGGATCGGTGCCATAGGACAGCTCGCCCATCAGCGCCTCCCCCGAGAGCTTGAGCAGAACGCGCCGGTAGGCGCTCACGTTCGGGCTCGCGCTTTGAGCCACCGGCTCAGCCGCCGACCGCGAAGCGGCTGAAGCGGCGGATGACGACGTTCTCCCGGGTCTCGGCCGAAAGAGCGGCGCGGAGCTCCTCGATCGTCTTGCCGCCGTGCTTTTCCTCGTTGACATGCTTCTGGCGCAGGAGCACGACTTCGTCGAGCCACTTGTCGAGCTTGCCGGTGACGATCCGCTCGCGGACGTTCTCGGGCCGGTCGGCCGCCTGTTCGGTGGCGATCCGGGTCTCGCGCTCGTGATCCTCGGCCGGAATCTCCTCCTGAGTCACGGCCAGTGGCGCCGCGGCGGCGACGTGCAGGGCCAGGTCCTTGGCGAACTCGACAAACTTGTCGTTGCGGGCCACGAAGTCGGTCTGGCAATCGACCTCGACGAGCACCCCGATCCTGTTGCCGGCGTGAATGTAGGCCTGCACCACACCCTCGCGGGCCTCTTCCCCCGAGCGCTTGGCCGCCTGGGCCTCGCCGCGCGTTCGCAGCAGCTCCGTGGCCCTGTCGAGGTCGCCATCGGCCTCGGTCAGGGCATCGCGGCAGGCCAACATGCCCGCGCCGGTGCGGTCCCGCAGGGCCTTCACGTCCTTCGCGGTGACCGCGCTCACGACTGCTCCTCGGTGTCCGTCGGGGCCGGGGCCTCGGTGTCGGCCGTGGCGGTCTCGCGCTGAGCGGGCGGGGCCTCGGTGTCGGCCGCGGCGGTCTCGCGCTGAGCGGGCGGGGCCTCGGCGGTCGCCGCCTCCGGCTCCTCGGTGGCGGCCGGAGCCTCGGCCGGTGCGGCCGGTGCCTCGGCCGGCGCCGCCGGAGCCTCCGCCGGCGCGGCGGACGCCTCAGCGGGCTCGGGCTCGGGCTCCGAGGCCGAGGGCTGCGGGGCGGCTGGCGTGGGGATCTCTGATTCCGGGGCCGGGGATTGGGCGGCCGGAGCGTCCGCGGCGGGCTGCGGCGCCGCCGCCGTCTGGCCCCCGGCCGGAGCCTCCTGGGCAGCCGGGGCCGGAGCCTCCTGGGCAGCCGGGGCCGGAGCGGCGGGTTGTTGTGCGGCCTGGGCCTGAGCGGCTTCCCGGGCGCGCTGCTCCTCCTCTTCCTCACGGGCCTTCTGCTCGGCCTCGCGCTGGCGCTGTTCCTCTTCCTCACGGGCCTTGCGCTCGGCCTCGCGGCGCGCCTGCTCCTCGGCCTCCTGACGCTCGCGCTCGATGCGAGCCGCCTCCTCCTGGGCGCGGAACACGCCGTGGCCCTCGGAGACCACGTCACCGATCGCCGCGGTGATGGCCGCGCAGGAGCGGATGGCATCATCGTTGCCGGGAATCACGTAGTCGATCCCCTCGGGATCGCAATTGGTGTCGACGAGGCCGATGATCGGGATGCGCAGACGCTGGGCCTCACGTACGGCGATGGCCTCGGTCTTGAGGTCGACCACGAACACGGCATCGGGCACGCGCTGCATGTTCTTGACGCCGCCGAGGTTGGCCCGCAGCTTGGCCAGGTCGGCCTGGGCCGCCATCCGCTCGCGCGTGGGCAGCAGCTGCAGCTGACCTTCGGTCTCATAGCGCTCGAGATCGTGCAGGCGCCTGATGCGCTGCGAGATGGTCTGGAAGTTGGTCAGCAGACCGCCGAGCCAGCGATGGTTGACGTACGGCATCTCGGCCGCGTCGGCCGTCGCCTTGATCGCGTCGCGGGCCTGCTTCTTGGTGCCCACGAACAGGACGGTTCCGCCCCGGCGCGAGATCTCAGCGGCGAACTGCTGGGCGTGATCGAGCAGCGCCTCGGTCTGCAGCAGATCGATGATGTAGATGCCATCGCGCTCTCCGAAGATGAAGCGCCGCATCTTGGGGTTCCAGCGTCGCGTCTGGTGGCCGAAATGCACACCGGCCTCCAGCAGCTCTCGAATTCCGACTTGAGCCACGGTTACTACTCCCTTGTGAAGATTGTCACTGCCACCCGCGTGCGTCGGTAAGAGCGCGAATCCCGAATTGATCGGGCAGGGTCGCGCCAGCGCGCGGGGGGTTGAGAAATGGATTCGCTCACGAGTCTACGCAAGTTTCCACGGCGGGCAGCGTTGCAACCCATGCGGATCGCCTTCTTCCCTACCACCGACGGCGCTCCGCAGCGCGAACCGAGCCCCCTTCCCCTACCTCCGGTGGATCGGTTCGCAGAAGTACGGCGGGGCGGCTTTTGGACGGGCCGCCCCGCCGGTTTTTTGTGGCGCGTGTCGTCCTCCGCCTCCGGGGCGGCGCTTCTCCGGGGCTACACCGCTTCCGCTATTCCCCGGCCGCCCGCAGCGCCGCGTCCAGATCAGACGGCAACGGCGAGCTCACGTCGACCGTTTCACCGGTGACCGGATGGACAAAGGCCAGCCGGGCGGCGTGCAGGAACTGTCGGGTGAGGCCGTACTCGCCCGGCTGCCCGTATTGCGGGTCGCCGCAGACCGGATGGCCGATGGCGGCGAGATGGACTCGGATCTGATGGGTCCGCCCCGTCTCGAGCGTGACCCGGAGCAGGGCGGCGCTGGGCAGCAACCGCTCGAGCTCGAAGTGAGTCCGCGCGGCCCGTGGCTCGTCGCTGTCGATCGACATCAACACGCGGTCGCGCCGATGGCGGCCGATCGGCGCATCGATGGTGCCCGTGCGCGCCTCGGGATGGCCGGCGACCAGAGCCAGGTACTCGCGCCGCAGCTCGCGCGCGGCCAGCAGCGCCTTGAGGGCTCGATGGACCTCGTCGGATTTGGCCACCACCAGCAATCCCGAGGTGTCGCGATCCAGCCGGTGCACGATCCCGGCCCGCCAGGGTTCGCCCCCCTCGGCACCTAACCCGGCCAGCGCCTGGGCCAGCGTTCCCGTCCAGTGCCCGCGCGCCGGATGGACGACCACCCCGGCCGGCTTGTCGACGATGAGCAGATGCCGATCCTCATAGGCCACGCTGAACGGGGCCGCTGAGGCCGGTATCGGCTCTGGGTCCGGGGCGGGGATCACGCGCACGCGGGCCCCGGCGGACAGCGCGTGGCGCTTGGGGCGTGCCTGCCCGTCCACGAGCACCGACCCCGCGTCGATCAGGTTCTGGGCTCGGGATCGGGAGCCCAGCGGCTCGGCCAGGAAGCGGTCCAGCCGGGTGCCGGCCGACTCCACCGGCACGGTCAGCTCGATCGGGTCCTCGCTCACCGCTCCGGATGAACCACCCGGGCCGGCGACCGCGGGCTCTCGGACGGCCGTGAGCCGTCGGCCGCCCGCGAGCCCTCCACCGACCGGGAACCCTCGGGCGCCCGCGGCGTCCCGGGTGGGGGCGAGGAGCCCTCGCGGTTCCCCGATGTCTCGACCGGCGCTTGGCGCGGACCCTCGAGCACATAGAGGAGGGCGAACACACCAATGGTGATCGCGCTGTCGGCCAGGTTGAAGGCCGGCCACAGCGGTAGCTTGATGAAGTCGGTGACCGATCCGCTCGACAGCCGATCGATGAGATTGCCGATCGCGCCCCCCACGACCAGACCCGTCGGCAGCCACAACAGCGGACGCCGGGGGCGGAGGATGAAGAAGGCCACCAGCGCCCCGAGGGCGAGCAGCGTGAGGATCAGGACCAGCGCCCCGCCTCCGGAGAAGAAGCCGAAGGCGACCCCTGAGTTACGGACATGCACCAGGTTGACGGCGGGCAGGAACTTGTGCACATCGCCGACGGCGATCCCGGTGACGACGAGATGCTTGGTGATGCGGTCCAGGACCAGGACCAGCGCCGTCACAGCGAGCGCGCGGGCACACGCCCGCCGGCGCGCGCCCGTCGTCGGCGGCTCAGCCGGCGATGGCATTGACCACGATCGTCCGCACGAAGTAGAGGACGATCAGGGCGATCAACGGCGTGAGATCGAGGCCGCCGACCACCGGTATCAGCCGGCGGAAGAGCCGCAGATACGGTTCGCAGACGTCCCGCAGGAAGGTCATCACGGCGTCGCTCCAGCGCGAGTAGGGCAAGCGCAGGCCGAGCGAGAAGACCATGTTGAGCAGGATGTAGATGAGGATGAGGATGATGTAGACCGAGAACAGCGCGTCCACGTAGTTGGCGACGTCACCTCGGGTCAGGGCCAGGAGAATCATCTGGCCGGCCCCTCGACCGCATCCATGGCATCGGAGAACGCGCTGCGGACTCCGGCACGCTCGAGCGCATCGAGACCCCGGGCGGTCGACCCACCCGGTGAGGTGACCTCTCGCCGCACGGTCAGGGTGTCGTAGTCGCGGGCCTGGAGCAGTGCGGCGCTCCCGGACATGGTCTCAACCACCAGCCGGCTGGCCAGCCCCGGCGCGAGACCGCGGCGCACGCCCGCATCGACCTGGGCTTCGGCCAGCAGCGCCTGGTAGGCGGGGCCGACTCCCATGATCGCCGTCGCCGGCTCGAGCAGCCGTTCGGGCAGCGTGATCACCGAGCCCAGCCGCCCGAAGAGCTCCACCACCTGACCCTCCACACCCTCATCGATGCCCTCAAGCGGTGAGTAGCAGACCACCCCCCGGCGAACCTCGACCGGCGTGTTGGGCATCACGCGAAAGACCGGCGCGGGCGCGTAAGCGTGCTGAAGCATGTGCGCGGTGATCGAGCCGAGGACCGAGGCCACCGCCGTGACGTGGGGGCCGATCTCCTGGGCGACCTCATCAAACTGATAGGGCTTGTGACAGAGAATGGTCAGGTCTGACTCCTGGGCCACCTCGAGGTTGGACGCCGCCCGTCCCCCCAGCTCCGCGGCCAGCGCCGCAGCCCGGCCCGAGCCTCCGTCTGAGCACAGCACGGGCTCGCCCCAGCCGCGGGCGATTGCGCGGGCCATGTTGCCGGCGCCGATGAATCCGACCTTCATACGGGCAAATCTACCGGTGCCGTCGACCCGTCACCGTGTCCGCCCCACCAACCGGGGCCCGGCCGCGAGGTCAGGACTGGTTGAAGAAGCCCTTTTCGACCAGCCGGGCACGCTCTTCCGCGGAGACCTCCACGTTGCGCGGCGTGAGCAGGAACACCTTGTCGGCGATCCGCTGCATGCCACCGTCGAGGGCATAGGTCAGCCCGCTGGAAAAGTCGATCAGCCGCTTTGACAGGTCGGTGTCGGTGCCCTGAAGGTTGATGATCACCGGGATCGTGTCCTTGAACTTATCCGCGACGTCCTGGACGTCGTTGAAGCTGCGCGGGGCCACGAAATGCACCCTGACATCGCCGCCACCCCGGCCGTTGCCGCCGCGGCCGCCGCTCACCGGCCGCAGCGATGTCGTACGGCGTTCGGGCCCAGCGTCATCGGCGAAGATGTCATCGATCTCGTCCCTTCGACGACGGGCGCTCAGCTTGCGGACGTTGGGACGCTCACGGTAGCTGTCCTCCAGAGCAACCTCGGGCTCGCTGTTGGGCTCGAGCTCCTCGTCCTCGTAGACGTCGTCCTCGGCCAAGCCGAAGTAGACGAGCGTGCGGTGCCATGTATCTCTAAAGGCCATTTCGGTGCTGGGTTTCGCGCCACCGGGCGGTTTCCCTGCCCGTGATTATGGCGACTTGCGATACAGAATTGTCCCCAAACGGATGATTGTCGCCCCCTCCTGGACCGCGACTTCGTAGTCCTGGCTGGTGCCCATCGACAGCTCGGGGAGCTGGTGCGCCTCAGCCAGGTTACGCAGGGCGGCGAAGTGCCGCCGGCTGGCCTCGGGCCGGTCGGTGAGGGGTGGCATCGTCATCAGGCCCACCACGGACACCGGGCAGCGCTCGAGAAAGCCGGGCAGCTCCTGGGGAGAAATGCCGCTCTTGCCCTCCTCGCCGGCGACATTGACTTCGATCAGAACCCGCGTTGATTGATCGCCATGACGGGCCAACTGGGCGAGCACCGAGTCGCTGGCCACCGAGTGGATGTAACGGACCAACGGCAGGATGTCGCGCACCTTGCGACTCTGCAGGTGTCCGATGAAATCCCAGGTGAGACCCTCTGGCCCGGTGGGAACCTTGTCCGCCAGCTCCTGAGCCCGGTTCTCTCCGGCCAGCGTGAGCCCACCCGCGACGAGCGCGGGCAGCTCCTGCGCCGGTAGGTACTTGACCGCCGCCAGGATCTGGATTTGTGCCGGATCACCGCCCGCCGCGGCAATCCGCTCCCGAACGTGGCCCAGGTTGGCTCGTACCTGCTCGGCCGCGAGGTTGTGGATCAGCCCAACCATGCCAACCCGGCCTGGCGCCCGGTGACGCCGTGATCGCGGCGGTGAGAGAACAGCAGCTCCGGGTCTGAGCAGATCGTGCACAGTCCAATGTCGTGGACCTCGGCCACCCCGGCCCGGGCCAGACGCTCACGGGCGATCGCGGGCAGATCGAGGTGGCGGCCGCGGTGCACGTGTCCGGGCTCAGCCCTGAACACCGCGTGCACCTCGTCTCCGACCTCGTAGCAGCACGGACCCGCGCCGGGGCCGATGGCCGCGCTCAGCGGGCCGGCCGCGCCGAGGGCGCGCAGCGCCGCCGCCCCTCGTTCGAGGATCCCGCCGGCCAGGCCCCGCCAGCCGGCATGGAGCATCGCCACCGCGCCGCCCCCGGCGACTGCCACGGGAAGACAATCGGCCGTCAGGACGGCGACGGCACAGCCTCGTTCGGTGGTGAATTGGCCGTCGCCCTCGGGCAGCTCGCCCGGTCCCGCCGTTCGCCGTCGTTCGGCGTCAGCGGCCGTGGTGTGCAACAGACCGGTGCCGTGCACCTGGCGGACGAAGCTGACCGGCGAGCCCACCTGCACCTCCAGCGTGCGCCGGTTGTGCCTCACCGCGGACGGAGCGTCGTCGGTGAGCAGGCCGAGGTTCAGGCTGGCGTAGGGCCCCGACGAGGCTCCGCCCCGCCGGGTGGTGAACACCGCCCAAGCGCCGGACAGATCGACGGCGAAGTGCCCGTGGAAGCTAAAGAACGGGCCGGGCAGCGGCGGCGTGCTCATAGCGCCTGACATTAACCGCGGTCGGCCCGGGCGGCCTGCAGCGCCACGGCGAGCTGAGTTGCGCGGTCGGGGGCGCGGTCGTCCAGGCGGGCGCCAAGGGCCGCCGCCAGGCCCCGACCAATGGCCGGCCCCGGAGCGACCCCCGCCGCGATGAGATCCGTGCCGGTGATGGCCACTCCGAGCGTCCGCAGATCCCCCAGCCAGCGACAGGCCTGGTCCGCGGCCCCGGCCGCCCCGGCCAGCGCGACGGCTTCGGGTCCGGTCCGGCCCACGGCGGCGGCGATCTCCGAGGGGGTGCGGGCGCGGCGGAGCCGGTGGGCCAGCTCAGGGCCGGCGGCCGCCTCGAGGATCAGGTCACGGGCCTGGGCGGGAAAGGCGAGTCGGTTGAGCAGCGAACTGCGCGCGCCGGAGCGAAGCTCGGCCATGGCGGCACCGAGCACGAGCGTGCCCGGACTGCCGTCCTCGGGCAGAAGGGCCAGCCCGCGCCGGGCCAGATCGGGATCGGACAGCCCGAAGCCAGGCTGGATCGCCGTATCGAGGCCGAGCTCGCGGAGAGCGATGAACGCCGCGACCGGGTCCTCCTCGCGGGTAAGCAGGCGCAGCTCGGCCCCGAGCCGGGAGCCACTCACGGTGTCCAGGACACGGGCGGCGATGGCCGCGGCGGCCAGCTCCAGGGTGTGCGGCTCCACGGTGAACCCGAGACGGGCCCGGTAGCGACTGAGGCGCACGAGCCGGGTCGGGTCATCGTCAAAGCTGGCGTCGTGCAGGACGCGGAGCTGACCGGCGTCGAGATCCTCGATCGCGGAACCGAAGGCCAGCAGCCGCCCGCGAGCGGGCCCGAGCACGCCGAGAGCGATCGCGTTGACCGTGAAATCCCGGCGCGCGAGGTCGTCCTGGACATCAGCGGGAGACACATCGGGCAGCGCGCCGGGCTCGGCGTAGGACTCGCGGCGGGCGCGGGCGATGTCGTAGCGGTGACCGTCGAGCTCGCCGCCGGCCGTACCGAAGCGGTCATGGCGCACGCCGACCCCGCCGATGCGATCAGCGACACCGTCCAGGTCGCCGGTGACCACGAGGTCGAGATCGGTCGGCGCCCCGCCCCGCATGAGATCGCGCACGGCCCCGCCGACCAGGTACACGTCCTGCGGCCAGGCCTCGAGACGGCTCAGCACAGGGGCGGCGGCGGGCAGGGCAGCGAAGGCGTCGAGCAGGGCGGCCGGGTCGGCGATCACCCCGCCATCATCCCGCGCAGGCCGGGCGCCGGCCCCCCGGCTGGCGATGAGACGTCGTGGCACGGCCCCGATTACCATGGCCAGCCATGTCGAGTCCCTCCTCTCGGCGGCTGCTGAGGCGCGGGCTCATCGCGCTGGTGGTCGTCCTCGTGATCGCTGGTGCCGTGATCGCCTACGTGCTGGCCCACGCTCCCGGCAACGTCTCGCACCCCAACGTGCAGTTCACGCAACCGACGACGACCGCGCCGCCCCCCAAGCGCCCCGCGAAGCCGGTCAACAACTTCCTGTGGCCCTGGTACGGGCTCGACGCCGGTCGCACGCGCGAGTTCGCGGCCTCGCAAACCAAGCTTCACCCGCCCCTGCACGTTGGCTGGCGCTTCAACGACGGCGCCCTGCTCGAGTTCCCGCCCGTCATCTACCACACCACTCTCTTCCTGCTCGATGACAACGGCTACGCGCGAGCCATCAGCACCATCAACGGCCACGTTCTCTGGACCCATCGCGTCGGCACCCTGGCCGCCGCGTCAGCCGCCGTCGCCGCCAAGGACCACATCGTCGTCATGCCGGTTCTCTCTGAGCACGGCCACTCCCCGGGCGGCGGGCGTTTTGTCGGCATGTCGATGAAGAACGGCCACGTCCTGTGGTCACATCCGGATCCCTCGGGAACCGAGTCCTCGCCGATCGTGCGCCGGCATACCGCCTACTACGGCGATCAGGGGGGAACGCTGACGGCGATCGACGTCCGTACCGGTCACGTTGACTGGACCTACCACGCCAGCGCAGCGATCAAGGGCGGCCCGGCGCTCGTCAACGGCAATCTCTACTTCGGCGACTACTCCGGCCGGGCCTACGCCATCGACGCCGACAACGGCCACCAGGTCTGGGCCGTGGGGACGAGCGGAACCCGCTTTGGCTTCGGCTCGGGAAATTTCTACGCCACGCCGGCGGTCGCCTTCGGCCGCGTCTACATGGGCAACACCGACGGTCGCGTCTACTCCTTCGGCGCCCGCAACGGCGCCCTGGCCTGGGCCACGGGCACCGGAGCCTACGTCTACGCCTCCGCCTCGGTGACCGATACACCCGGCCTCGGGCCCACCCTTTACGTCGGCTCTTACGACGGCAACTTCTATGCCTTCAACGCCCAGTCGGGTGCGGTGCGCTGGCGCCATCCCGTGGGTGGGCGGATCTCTGGTTCCTCGACGGTCATCGGCAACGTCGTCTACTTCTCGGATCTGGGCGCCAAGACCACACTCGGCCTCAACGCGACCACCGGGCGCACGGTGTTCAGGTTCCCCGATGGGGCCTTCACGCCGGTGATCGCCGATTACCATGCGATCTACCTCGACGGCTACGGGGTCATCTACCAGATGCTGCCTGGCGGGCCGCGTCACCATCACCATGCGGCCAAGGCGCGCGCCGCTCCGCGCCACCGGACAAAGGCCCGACCGCGTAAGCACAAGTAGCCTGCATCCTCTGCCTCCGGCGGACCGAGGGCGGCCTTAAGGCTCGGTTAGTCCCGGTCCGACGGGGGCGGGAACCCGCCTCCTGACTGCAGGCCCACTGCTATCATAGGATGTCTATGCGTTGTCGTAGTGGAAGTCACTGTCAGCGTCCGGCTGAGAAGGGCCGTCGATTCTGCGCGGAGCACGCCGCAGAGCTCGATCGCATGCGCGAGGAGCTCAAGGATGCCGCTGCCGCCCGGATTGGCCGTGGTCGACCCAAGCGGTCATCCACGTGCTGCCGCCCCGGTTGCTACGAGCCCCGTGTGCCGCCCGCCGCGTATTGCGATACGTGTTCGGCGGCCGGGTACGTAGAAGAGGCCGCCTGAGCGCGGTCCTGCCGTACGCGACTCGAACATAACTGCATGATCTGCGGGTCAGGCGTGGCCAAGTGCTCGTCTATCGTGGCCTGCCGGACGCTCTAGACCGGCCGGACTGCGACCCCGTCGCCGGCCAGCCGGGCCTTCGCCTCGGCCACGGTGTGCTGCCCATAGTGAAAGATCGAAGCGCACAGGGCAGCGTCCGCGCCGGAGCGCAGCACCTGGCTGAGGTGCTCGAGCTGCCCGGCGCCACCGGACGCGATCACCGGCACCCCCACGGCCTCGGCGACCATCCGGGTGAGCGGGAGGTCGTAGCCGGCATTGGTCCCGTCCCGGTCCATGCTCGTGAGGAGGATCTCCCCGGCCCCCCGCCCGGTGCCCTCGCGCGCCCAGGCCACCGCATCGCGGCCGGTTGGTGTGCGCCCACCGGCCAAAAACGCCTCCCAGCGTCCGGGGCCCTGCTGCTTGGCGTCGATCGCCAGCACCACGCATTGAGCGCCGAAGTTGGCCGCCAGCTCATCGATCAGCTCCGGCCGTGAGAGCGCCGCGGAGTTGACTGAGACCTTGTCGGCACCCGCGTCGAGAACCGCCTGAGCGTCCCTCACCGAGCGGATGCCGCCACCGATCGTGAACGGGATGAACACCTCGTCCGCGGCGCGCCGAGCCAGCGCCACGACCGTATCGCGCTTCTCAGCTGTCGCGGTGATGTCGAGCAGGACCAGCTCGTCGGCGCCCGAGGCGTCGTAGCGGGCGGCCAGCTCGACCGGATCACCAGCATCGCGCAGGTCGACGAAGCCGACGCCCTTGACCACGCGCCCGGCATCCACGTCCAGGCAGGGAATCACGCGCTTGTAATGCATCAACCGTCAAGCGCCGCCTGGCCGGCCGCCACGTCGAAGCGGCCCTCGTACAGGGCCTTGCCGACAATCACGCCGCTCAGGTTGACCTGACGCAGCTGGGCCAGGGCCCGGAGATCCTCGACGGTCGACACCCCTCCCGAGTAGATGAAGCTGCCCCGGATCGCGTCCCCGACCACCTTGACCTCCTCCAGATCGGGTCCAGAGAGCATGCCGTCACGGTCGATGCTCGAGTAGATGAAGCGCCTCACCCCACGTCGACCCAGCGCTTTGAGCACGCCGGCCACGGGGAGGTCGGTCTGCTCGGTCCACCCCGAGGCGGCCAGCTTGCCGCCCCGAGCGTCGACAGAGACGATGACGCGCTCGCGGTGGGCGCCCAGGGCCTCATCGAGGAAGTCGAGGTCCTTGTAGATCGCCGTGCCAAGCACGACCCGCGCGGCCCCGGAGTCCAGCGCGGCCTGAACTGAGTCGAGGCTGCGAAGCCCCCCGCCGACCTCCACGGGTACGTCGACGGCTGCGGTGATGCGACGAATGTGCTCCAGGTTGGCGGGCGCGCCGCTGCGGGCGCCGTCGAGGTCGACGATGTGCAGGGCCCGGGCGCCCGCCGCGACCCAGCGTCGAGCCGCGTCGAGCGGGTCGGCATCGTAGGCGGTGCGCTGGGCGAAGTCTCCTTGCCGCAGGCGGACCGCCTGTCCGTCGAGGATGTCGATGGCGGGCAGGAGGATCATGTCCTCAGTGTGGCGGCCGCGGTCGCGCCCGGGCCGATCGCGTCACCCCGGCACATTCGTGTGAAGGTGGCCAGCATGCGCAGACCCAGCGCAGAGGATTTCTCCGGGTGAAATTGCACCCCGAAAATCGCCCCATGGCCGACGATGGTGGCGAACCGCTCGCCGTACTCGGTCGTGGCGATGACGTCGGAGTCGCGAGCGGGCCGGGCGGCCAGTGAGTGCACGTGGTAGAAGGCGCCCCCGGTGGCGGGCAGATCCGCGGTCAGCGGAGAGGCGCGTTGGAAACGAACCTCGTTCCAGCCGATGTGGGGAACGCGCAGGCCGCCGGTCTCCAGTGGCGTGACGACCCCAGCGATCAGGCCCAGCCCGGCGGTGGACACAAACTCCTCGGAGCCGTCGAACAGCAGCTGCATTCCCAAGCAGATGCCTAGCATGGGCTGACCGCTGGCGGCCGCGGCCCGCAGGGGCGCGGCCAGGCCAAGCTCGGCCAGATTCTGCATCGCCCGGGGGAAGGCACCCACCCCAGGGAGGACAACTCCGTCCGCGCCGGCCAGGTGCTGCGGGTCGCGGGTGATCTCGGCCCGCGCTCCGACGTGCTCGAGCGCCTTCTGCACCGAGCGCCGGTTACCCATGCCGTAGTCGATCACGGCGATCCGCGGCGCCGCGCTCAGGACAGCGTTCCCTTCGTCGAGGGCACCCCGGTCTCGGTCGGGTCGATGCTGGCCGCCATGCGCAGCGCCCGGGCCACCGCTTTGAAAGCCGCCTCGATCACGTGATGGGCGTTGGTTCCGGCCTCGATTGTCACGTGCAGGGTCAGCCGCGCGTTGGTGGCCAGCGCGCGGAGAAACTCCTCGGTCAGCTCGTGGTCGAAGTTGCCAATCGCTCCCGTGGGCAGATCGGCCTCAAACGCACACAGGCCGCGGCCGGAGATGTCGATCGCGCACGACGCCCGGGATTCGTCCATCGGCACCGTGGCGTGTCCGTAGCGGGTGATGCCGGTCCGCTCGCCCAGCGCGCGGTCCAGCGCCTGGCCGAGACAGATGCCGACGTCCTCGACGGTGTGATGGGCGCCGGTCTGCAGGTCGCCGTTGGCGGCCACCGCCAGGTTCATCCGCCCGTGCCGGGCGAGGAGATCCAGCATGTGATCAAAGAAGCCAACCCCGGTGGAGCGCTCGCCCTCCCCGTGGCCGTCGAGCTCCAGCTCGAGGTGGATCGTGGTCTCAGCCGTTTCCCGGTCGATGGTGGCAGCTCGCGACATCACGCGCCATTGTCGCGAATGCGTGCCTCCAGGGACTTGGCATGCAGCTCAAAACCCTCGGCGCGTGCAATCGGTGCCGCCGCGGCGGCCAGTTCGCCGGCGTCGTCGCCGATCCGCACCTGCGCGAAATGCCGCCGAAACGCCGCCGGTGACAGCGACGAGGCGAACCGGGCCGCTCCGCCGGTCGGCAGCACGTGGCTGGAGCCGGCGATGTAGTCGCCAAAGGCCGTTCCGCTCCGCGCGCCGATGAGCACACAGCCGGCCGTCGTAGCCCGGTCGGCCAGGGCCTCGGCTCCCGCCCCCGACAGTTGCAGATGCTCGGGCGCAAAGCGCTCGGAGATGGTCAGCGCGTGCTCGAGCTCGCCGACCTGGATCAGACGCGCCACCGCGCCGGTGTCGGGGGCCGGCTGGAGGCGAGCGGCGAGAGCGTCGATCAGCTCCCCCGAGGTCGACAGGCCCACGACCAGTGACCCGGCCCCGTGCTCGGCCTGGGCGAGCAGGTCCAAGCTGAGAACCTCCGCGTCGCTGTCGCCATCGGCGATCAGAACGAGGTCGCTGGGCCCGGCGAAGCCGTCGATGCCGACCTGGCCGAACACCTGGCGCTTGGCCTCCTGGACATAGAGATTTCCGGGACCAACGATGACGTCGACAGCCCGCACGGTGTCGGTCCCGTAGGCCAGCGCCGCGATCGCCTGGGCGCCGCCCATCCGGTAGACGACCGACGCGCCGGCCAGGCGGCAGGCGCCGAGCACGACCGAATTGACTTCGCCGTCGTCTCCAGGCGGCGCGCAGACGGCGATCTCCTTGACGCCGGCCACCGTGGCGCACACCGTGCCCATGATGACGGTGCTCGGATACGGTGCCCGCCCTCCGGGCACGTAGACCGCGGCGCGCCGGACCGGCACCTCGCGCAGGAGGACCTCGTGACCGTCGAACGTCACCGTGCGGTCCTCGACCAGGGCCGCCTGGCACACCCGGGAAACATTCTCGATCGCCCGCGTCAGCCCGGCGCGGACGTCCCCGGGCAGGCGCTCAAGCGCCGTATCGAGTTCGGCATCGGGGACCTGCAGAGCCGATGGCGTCGAGCCGCCGGTGTCGAACTGCCGGGTGTAGTAGCGCAGCGCGTCATCGCCGTTGGCCCGCACCCGGGCGATGATCTCGGTCACCTGGTCACGAACAGACTCGGCGGCGGGCACGAGCTCGCGCAGCTCCTCGGCCAGTGCCGTGGGGTCCCCGGAAAGGGTCAGGCGCTCACATTCCATGCAGTCGCTCCAGCAGACGGTCGATGGTCGCGGCCCGCAGCTTGTGAGCGACGGGATTGGCAATGAGCCGGGCCGTGCATGTCGCGATCTCCTCGCGCACGACGAGGCCGTTCTCGCGCAGGGTCGTCCCCGTCGCGGTCAGGTCGACGATCGCCTCGACCATCCCGGTCAGCGGGGCCAGCTCGACTGACCCCTTGACCTCGACGATCTCGGCCTGGCGCCCGGTCTCCAGAAAATGCATGGCCGCGATGCGCGGATACTTCGTGGCCACGCGGACCACACCCAGGCGACG
Organism: Solirubrobacteraceae bacterium; assembly: GCA_034665145.1. Taxonomy (GTDB): domain Bacteria; phylum Actinomycetota; class Thermoleophilia; order Solirubrobacterales; family Solirubrobacteraceae; genus Palsa-465. Next base: position 6,698 of record JAXDGI010000036.1, on the reverse strand, counting down.
CAGCGCCTCGGCGGCGCGGTCAGGACCATCGACGCCGGCCAGCACCATCTGACAGCGCCCGTAGCCCAGATCCATGAGCTCATACACCTCACGCTCGGCCTGCTCCATCAGCACGTCCTTGCCGGTGATGCCCAGGTCAGCCGCCCCGGCCTCGACGTAGGTCGGGACATCCGACGGTCGCATGGTCACGATCCCGCTCTCCTCGAAGAGCAGCTTCCGATCGTTCTCACGCACCTCGCGCGTGTCGATCCCCAGCCGGTCGAGGAGGTCAAGCGTATCCGCGAGCAGCGCTCCCCGCGGGACGGCGATCCGCAGATCACTCACCGCCGTCCTCCCCGGGAACGCCCGCGCTCCTCACCGGTCAGGGCGATATGCAGACGCTCGACGTTGAGGGCAAAGCCGACCGCGGGCAGCGGTCGTCCAAACGTTCCCAGCAACTCGTCATAGCGTCCGCCGCTGCCCAGCGGCACCCCGTAGGCGGGGTCGTAGACCTGAAACACGGCCCCGGTGTAGTAGCCGATGCTCCGGACCAGTCCGAGGTCGAAGATGATCCGCTCGGCGACGGCCGGCGCGAGCCGGGCCAGGACATCACGCATCCCGGTCAGAGCGTCGTGCAACGCCCCCTCGAGGTCAGCAAACACCTCGGCCCCGCCCCGCGTCCGGGGCACGCGCAGGAGCAGAGCGGCGGTCTCCTCATCGACGTCGAGCTCGCGAACCTGGCGCTCGACATCGACGAAATCACCGGCGGCGAGAGCGGCGAGGATCCGCTCCCGCTGCTGCGGTGGGGCTCCGAGCGCCTCGAGCAGCGACGGGTACAGCGAGGCGTCGCCGAGCCCTACGCGGTAGGTGCGCAGGCCGGCCGCATCGAGCGCCGCGCAGAGCACGGTGAGAACCTCGGCCGTTCCCTCCGCTCCGGGTGAGCCGATCAGCTCGATGCCGGCCTGGAGGAACTCCCGAGATTGACCACGCTGAGGCCGGACGCCCCGGTAAGCATGGGCAAAGTAGGCAAAGCGCAGGGGCGGCTCGGAGTGCGCGTAGCGGGTGGCCACGACGCGGGCGATGGGCACGGTCATGTCGGCCCGCAGAACGAGCACGTTTCCCGCCTCGTCAAAGAGGCGGTAGGCCGGCCGCGTGCCCGACGTATCGGCACGGTTGAAGGTCGACTCGTACTCGAGCGCGGGGGTAGCCACCTCGCCGTAGGCCGCCTCGTCGAATACGGAGCGGATCCGGTCGGTCATCGCCCGGAGTTCGCGCATCTCGTCGGGCAGCACATCGCGTGTGCCGCTGGGGATGCGCTCGATCATGACCCAGTGCTTCTCGCCGTGAGCACGATCGCACCGAGCGTGGCGGTTGGCCCTGTCGGGACGGAACGCAGGAGGCCCCGCGCAGCCGCGTTGCGCCAACGGGCACGGCCGGCCAAGCCGGTGGTCAGGACAAAGCCAGGCAGGGTCGGACGCCGCTCGAAGGCGGACGTGATTACGGCGGGGAGCACTGGCCAGATTGTGGCGGGATGCCGGTGCAAGCGCGTTCAGACCGCCCGTGACGGCGGCGCTCCGGCGCCGCGACCGCCACTGTCAGGCCGGGACGGGCGCGTCTTCGAGACGGGTGATACGCGCCCCGAGCTCGCGCAGACGCTCATCGATGCGTTCGTAACCGCGGTCGATCTGGCCCACGTTGCCGATCACCGTCTCTCCGTCGGCACACAGGGCGGCGATGAGCATTGCCATTCCGGCCCGGATGTCCGGCGACTCGACCCGTGAGCCGCGCAGCGGCCGCGGCCCGACCACGATCGCCCGGTGCGGGTCGCAGATCGTGATGGCCGCACCCATGCTGACCAGCTTGTCGGTGAAGAACAGCCGGTTCTCGAACATCTTCTCGTGGATGATCACCGAACCCTCGCTCTGGGTGGCCAGAGCAAGCGCGATGCTGGTCAGGTCGGCCGGGAAGGCCGGCCACGGGCCGTCCTCCACCTTGGGCATGTGGCCGCCGGAATCGTTGCGGATCACCAGGCGCTGGTTGCCGGGCACGATCACGTCGTGACCGTGCACCTCGCTGCGCAGTCCGAGCCGTTCGAACACGAGGCGGACCATGCGCAGGTCGGCGGGGACGGTGTCCTTGACGATCAGCTCACCCCCGGTGACACCGGCCAGAGCCATGAACGAGCCGATCTCGATGTGATCGGGGGCGATCGAATGGGTGCAGCCACGCAGGCTGGCCTCCCCGTGCACGGTCATCACGTTGGAACCGATGCCGTCGATCGCTGCCCCCATGTGGGCGAGCATCCTGGCCAGGTCCTGGACGTGCGGCTCGGAGGCGGCGTTGCGGATCACGGTCGGCCCGCGGGTCAGGGCGGCGGCCATGAGCGCATTCTCTGTCGCCATCACCGAGGGCTCGTCCATGAGGAAGTCACAGGGCGAAAGGCCGAGCGGAGGGGCGGTCAGCAGCACCTCGTCGTGGCGGTCATCGACCAGCGCCCCCAGGGCTCGGAAGGCATCAAGATGCGGGTCGAGACGACGCCGGCCGATTACGTCGCCGCCGGGGGGCGGCATGCGGGCCGTGCCAAACCGGGCCAGCAGCGGCCCGGCGAGCAGGAATGAGGCGCGGATGCGCTCGGCCAGGGCGACATCGACATCGGTTCTTGCCACCGTGGAGCTGTCGACCAGGACCTCGCTTGGCCCCTGCCACTCGACGCGCGCACCCAGTGAGCGCAGCAGCTCGACCATGGCCTCCACGTCGCTGATCCGCGGCACGTTGGCCAGGATCACCTCATCATCGGTGAGCAGGCACGCGGCCAGGATGGGCAGCGCGCCATTTTTGTTTCCGGACGGGGTGATGGTGCCGGACAACGGCACCCCACCCTCGATCACGAACTTCTCCAGGGGGATCGACCTCGCTTGGGTTGGTTCGGGTCCCGCCGCGGGTGGCGGCGAGCCAGGTAGGGTAGCTGCTGGCCCCTCAGCGGGAGCGCCGGCCGACCGGGGGCGCTGAGCTAGGGTAATGGCCATGTCGGAGGATGATTCGCGCGCAGGGGCCTGGAACCTTCTCTGCGAATGGACCGAATCAGACAGTCTGCGGCGCCATATGCTCGCCGTGGAAGCGGCCATGCGCGCCTACGCGCCACGGTTTGACGGCGATCCCGCGCTGTGGGGGCTGACGGGCCTCCTGCACGATCTCGATTACGAGCGTTATCCCGATCTCGACACCGGGCATCCGCGCTACGCCCTGAAAGAGCTCGAGGCGCGCGGGTATCCGCCGGAACTGATCCGGGCCGTCGCCGCGCACGCCGACTTCATGGGCGTTGCCCGCGAGACGCCGATGGAGAAGGCCCTGTTCGCGGTCGATGAGCTGTCGGGCTTCATCCTCGCCTGTGCCTATGTCCGGCCCGAGGGCCTGGTCGGCATGACCCCGAAGTCGGTCAAGAAGAAGATGAAGACCCCCAGCTTCGCCGCCGCGGTTAGTCGCGACGATCTCCGGGCCGGCGCCGAGGAGCTGGGCGTGGACTTCGACGAGCACGTCACCACGGTGATCGCCGCCCTGGCCGAGCGTCGGGGTGAGCTGTTGCCGGCCAGGGCAGCCTGATGTCGCCGGTGAGGGTGGTCGTCCTCGAGGGCGATGAGACCGGTCAGGAGCTCCTGGAGCAGTCCCTGCGCGTGCTCGATGGCGAGCTGCTCGGGCTCGACCTCGAACTCTGGCATTTTGATCTCTCTCTCGAGAACCGCCGGGCTAGCGAGAACGGCGTGGTCGGCGAGGCCGCTCAGGCCATGCGCGAGGCCGGCCTGGGCGTCAAGGCGGCCACCATCACCCCCGAGGGGACCGACGACGTCGGGTCGCCGAACCGAATCCTGCGCGAGCAGGTGGACGGCAAGGTCATCGTCCGCACCGGCCGGCGCCTACCCGGAGTCAACCCGATCGCCGGGGTCCATCACCCGATCTCGGTGGTGCGGATGGCGGTCGAGGACGCGTATGGCGCCGAGCAATGGCGCCAGGGCGAGCCCGGCGCGGGTGACGAGGTCGCCTTCCGCACCGAGCGCATCACCCGCTCGACCTGTCACGCGGTGGCCGAGTACGCCTTTCGCACCGCGGCCAAGATGGGCGCGCGCGTGTACGGCGGGCCCAAGTGGACGGTGTCGCCGGTGTATGAGGGGATGCTCAAGGAGGAGATGGACGCCGCCGCCGACCGTCACCAGGAGATCGACTACCAGCCCGTTCTCATCGACACGACCTACGCCGGCCTGCTTTCCGGGGCCACGGACGCGCCGCTGGTCATCCCGGCGCTCAACCGCGACGGCGACTGCCTGTCCGATCTCGTGCTGCCGATGTTCGGCTCGATCGCCGGCGCCGAGTCGGTCCTGCTCGCCTTCGGCGATGACTACGACACCACGGTGGCCATGGCCGAGGCCCCGCACGGGACCGCGCCGGCGCTGCTGGGCAAGGACGTTGCCAATCCCCTGGCCATGATCCTGGCCTGCGGCGCACTGCTTCGTCACGGCGCGGACCGTCATGGTGCCGCCTGCGAGCGGGCCTCCCGCGCAATCTACGAGGGAGCGCTGGAGACGATCGCCGCCGGAGTCCGCACCTCCGATCTCGGCGGACACGCCGGCACGACTGAGTTCACCACCTCAGTCGTCGACCGGGTCCGGACCAAGCTCGACGTGTGGTCCTCATTGGGCGCCTAGCCGGTCACACCCGTCCTCACGGGGCGCCTGAGCCGGTCACCCCCGTCCTCACAGGGCGCCTGAGGCGGTCACCACCGCCCGGCCTCGCGTGGGCCCCCGCCGCCCCACCCGCCCCGTTGCAAGATTTGTTGCGTCTCAACTCGTCCCCCCGATCGAGCTCTGCACGTCCACAACCCGTGCATTTGCAGGGCGGATCGGATCCGTCGGCCCGTGGTCGGGAAGACTTCGGCGCGGTCCCGAACCCCGCCGGCGATCACCGCCGCCATTCCGTCCGGGACCCCACCTAGCCTGGCGAACATATGTTCCAGTCTTCCGCCAAACGACTGCGCGCGCTGCTCAGCCTTGCCGACGACATTCTCGGCGATCCGGCTCCCGAGACGCCGCATCCGCACAGGCGACCGGTCCGGATCCAGATCGAGCGTCGCCGGGGCTCCGTCGCCCCGCCGCCCGCCCACTGCCTCTCCCCCGTTCGCCCGGTCGCCGGCTCTCACCGGCGCGAGCGGGTCGGCTGAATCGGCGGGCCCGAGCTCACGCCCAGCGAACTGGGCTGAATCGGCGGCCCGGGATACAGCCAGCGTGTGGGTTGAATCGGCGGCCCGGGCTCACGGCCAGCGTGTGGGTTGAATCGGCGGCCCGGGCTCACGGCCAGCGCATCTGGCTGAGCACCGCCCCCGTCGAGTAGCCATCGCTCGTCGTCGAGCCCGAGCTGGCCACCCCGAAGAGAACGACGAGGAAGGTCCCCAGCCCGAGGACCACACAGATGATGAGCAGGATCAGCACCTGTGGGTTGGCTTTGAAGAAGGCCTTCAGCGGGCTCATGAGTCTGCGATCCTTCCACGCTTCGGCCCGTTTCGCGCCGAGCCGACGCAACCGCCGACCGGGTCCGCGCGAGCCGGCCCGGCATGGCAACATGCCTTTATGACTACTCACGGTAACGACGGAGAGCCCATCACCGAGGCGGGCCTGACGGCCCTCAAGGCCGAACTGGGGCAGCTCGAGACCGTCGCCCGTCGCGACATCGCCGCGCGCATCCTCACTGCCCGCGGGCACGGGGACCTCAAGGAGAACGCCGAGTACCACGCGGCCAAGGACGACCAGGCCATGCTCGAGACCAGGATCGCCCGTCTGCGCCAGCGCCTGCGCAGCGCGGTCGTCGTCGAAACCGAAACCGAGGGCCAGGTCTTCTCCTTCGCCCGGTCGGCCGAGATCCGCGACGAGGACACCGGGGAGACCCACACCTGGACGATCGTCGGCGCTACCGAGGCCGACCGCGCCCAGGGCAAGCTGTCAGCCGAGTCCCCGATTGCTCGGGCCCTGCTCGATCACGCCGTCGGCGACACGGTGGAGGTGGCCACGCCCAAGCGCACACGCCGGCTGAAGATCGTCCGGCTGGTCTGAGGAGCCCGAGCGCGGTCTCCGCCTCTCTCCTCAACGCTGGCTGAAATCCCGGGTGCCGGATGAGGCCGGCCGGTCCCGCGGTCAGCCTGCGTGGAGCTCGACGGCGCACCCTGGGATGAAAGGAAGCGAGCTGACGCGGGCCGGCAGCCTCGCCCGCACCCCGGCGCAGCGGGTAGAGAAAGCCTCGCCGCCCCGCGGTCTCCCCCATCGTCGGCTCACCGCGTTCTTGGGCCCCGGGCGCTGCCGCAAAAGCCAGCAGGTCCGGCCGGTCTCACCTACGGCACGATCGTCGGCAGACGGGGCCTTCTCGAAACCGTTGCGACATAGGCGGGGGAGTGGCCCCGTTTCACGCAAGCTCGCATCACCCCATACCCGACCGCACGCCACGCAGACCTGTACGCACGCTTGCGGCGAGCGAGGGTCACTCCCCCGCCCCCACACGCCAGACACAAACGGCCCAAAAAAAGACCCCGCCTGCCGAACGCAGACGGGGTCAGTAAGGAAAAACCGGCGGCGACCTACTCTCCCAGGCCCTTGCGGGCCAAGTACCATCGGCGCTGAGGGGCTTAACGGCTCTGTTCGGAATGGGAAGAGGTGTTTCCCCCTCGCCATAGCCACCGGAAA
>JAXDGI010000035.1:0-12700 GCA_034665145.1 Solirubrobacteraceae bacterium | reverse complement strand
GTGTCGTGAGTCGGAAATTCGTGAGCAGCCTCGGGAGTGGCTGGGCGTGGCTGGCCGACGGCGATGACCCAAGTCGTACTGGTGGTCCGGCGGGGTCATCGCCGTCAGTCAGGCGCGTCCAGACGCCGCGAGACTGCCACCGAATTTGCGAATCAGGACACTAGGACGACGTGCGGCGCCGAAGAGCCAGACCTCCGGTGAGCAGCAGCGCACCGAGTCCAGCGGCCTGCCAATCGGCAAAGCCCGTGAAGGGCAGGGTTTTGGCTTTCCCGCTCGCGCCCGTGGTGGTCGCCGTGGTCGCCGTCGTCGTCCCGGTGGGCGCGGCCGTGGTCGTCGTGGCGGCGGTGGCTGACGCGGGCGCCGGAGCCGTCGCGGTGGCGCTCGAACCCGAACCGCCGTGCGCGTGCACGCCGGCCAACGGATCCACGTACTGGTTGTCCCCAGCCGAGCCGGCGGCCAGCGCGAGGCTGGGCCCGAAGGCCGCGAACAGCCCGAGGACAATCAACAGCGCCAGCAAGGTACGCGATCGGGGCACCCGCCGAGTATTGCAAAGCCGGCCCTCAGCACGTGTCGCCCGGGATCGACCGGAGCCGGGGATCCGTCCGGCCAAAGTGTCGATTTGCAGGATCTCTTGCAGCCGAGGAGTTGGGGATGCCGGGTCGACGCCCCGTGTTACATTCCCGCAGCGCCGTACCTCTGAGGCCGTAGCCAACCGCCCCCTGGCCCCGGCCCTCGCCTGTGACTGCGCGGCCGGTGCCGCGTGGCTGCTCCCTGTCACGTCATGCTCAGATTTCGTCCCCGTCACCGGTCCGTTCGCCCCCTGGTCATCGCCGCGCTCGCCGCTGGCGTGCTCGGCGGCGGCCTGACCGGGACCAGCTCCGGCGATCTCCAGGGCCAGATCAGCGCCACCCGCTCGGCCGCCGCCTCGCTGCAATCCCAGATTGCCGCCGATTCGCAGCAGATCGCGCATACGACGGCGGGACTGAACCAAGCGCGAGCGCAGCTCTCCGCCGTTCAGGCCGACCTCGATCGTCGCGTGGCCGAGCTCAAGATCGTGCAGACGCAGCTGATCAGCGCGCGTGACCACCTCGTCGCGCTCGAGAACCGGCTGCACCTGGCCACCACCGCCCTGGCCGCCAATCTGCGGGCCAGTTATGAGGGTGCCCAGCCCGACCTGATGACGGTCATCCTCCGGTCGCGCGGCTTCAGCTCGCTGCTCGAGCAGGTCACCTTCATGGCCAAGGTGGGTCACCAGGACGCCCAGATCGTCGCCATCACCCGCTCGGCCCGCGCCGAGGTGGTCCGGGAGGCCAACCGCCTGGCCAGCCTGGAGACCCGCGACCGCGCGCTGGCCAACGCGATCCTCGCCCGCCGCAATCAGGCGGCTGCGCTGGAGTCGGCGCTCATGGCCGAGCGGCTGCACCAGCTCGGTCAGCGCTCTCAGGCCGGCACCCGCTACCAGGCGCTGCGCAACCGGCTGGCCGGGCTCGAGAAGCGCGCCGCGGCACAGGCCGCGCGGGCCGCGGCCACCGGCAACGCCGGTGTCGGCGGCGTCGCCGTGAACACCGGCGGGATGGTCCAACCGCCCGCCGGCGCTCCGGCGGCGGTCGCTCAGGTGATCGCCGCCGGCAACGCGATCGCCGGCCTGCCCTACATCTGGGGCGGCGGCCACGGCTCCTTCCGCGCCAGCGGCTATGACTGCTCGGGCTCGGTCAGCTACGCGCTCGCGGCCGCGGGCCTGCTCAGCTCACCGATGGTCTCCGGCGACTTCGAGAGCTACGGGGCGCCCGGTCCCGGCCGCTGGATCACCATCTACGCCAACGCCGGCCACGTCTGGATGCAGGTGGCCGGCTGGCGCTTTGACACCGTCGCGCTTTCCTACGGCGGCACCCGCTGGGCGCAGGGCGGAGGCGAATTCTCGGGCTTCGTCGTTCGGCACCCGCCCGGGCTCTAGGTCACGAGTCGGAAATGACTCGGGACACTAGTCAGACGTTCCCGGCTCGGCGAGCCTCGGTGCTCGCCGCCGGGACGCGCCCGGATCCCGGGCCGGGGACCGATGGCTCGAGTAGGAGTCCCGAGCGCTGTGGCCACTTTCTCCACGCGAGTGGACTGCGGGAAACGGTCGGCGCGCGGATGCGGTGCCTACCGGAGTGGTCGCCGCCCGGACGGCGCCGCCGGCCGTGGGCACGGTGCCCACGCGGACGCCACGCACGTCGAGACCGCCGGCGCCGTTCGCCGGCCGCGGAGCGCTGGTGCGACCGTCGTCCCCGAGATAGCGGGTGGCCAGGAGCAGGAGGGCCGGCAGAGCAACCAGTCCGAGCATGATCAAGAACCAGAGCTGTCCGGCGTCGGTGCCCTCTCCGACTGCGTGGACCAGCCCGGCCAACCACATCACCGCGGTCAGCCGGTGCAGCTTGCGCCAGCGGGCAGCCCCGATGTGCCGGCGCAGGTAGAACGACAGCCCAAGCAGGGCCAGGCCCCAGCCGCCGATGATGCCCAGCGATGTCCAGAAGGTCTTGTAGCCGCTGGCGAACGGCACGGCGATATCGACAATCGATGGATGCATGTACTGGTCGCCCAGCAGCGTCAGACCGTGAACGGCGATGGCCACGAGCGTCGACATGGACAGGACTTCGTGGAAGGCGATCAGGTCAGGGCCGCGCTTGCGCAGCAGTTTGGTGCTCATCAGCAGCCCCAGAGAGACGGCCAGGCTGGCCAGGACCAGGGCAACGATCCCGGCGGCGCGACTGGTGATCCAGAACAGGTGGGGAGTGGCGCTCGTTGTCATCCGGAAGACGATCGGCGGCTGCCCGTAGAGCAGCGTAGGAGCCGCCTAAGAGGTATCTACGAATCCGCGGGCCACGGCGGACCCGGACGATCGCCTCACCGAGCGCGGCGCCCGCCACCCGGGCGCAGGCGACCCAGAGCGGAGATGTGCGCCTGGCGCGTGCGGTTAGACGTGGTCGCGCTCCCCGCCGCCTGGTAGGTGACCGAAAACGCGCTTCCGCCCGCCGTGAGGACCGACGGAGAGGCCTGCGCGGCGCTGGAGGTGCTCCCGATGAACTGCCGCTGGCCGGTAGCCAGCATGATCTTGGTTGTGCCCCAGTGGCGGTCGGAGATGCTGCCGGTGTGGCCCTTGGTGCTGGTCGCTCGCGCTGAGCTGAAGGCTGCCGTCCCGAAGTTGGCCAGGTTGAGCGTCTGGCACGAGTTGGCCGACGTGCACTCCGAGGGTGCTTCGACGATCCACTCGGCCGAGGACACGTCGACGGTCTTGTCGCGGACACTGCGCGTGAACGAGGTCCGGCGGGTCAGGTCGCGCAGCGTGAGCTTGGTCTGGTGTCCCTTGACGCTCACCGAGGCCGACATCCGGTCGCCCGGATCGACGCGGAGGTGAATCGACCGTGACGGCGCCGGAACCAGCTCGTACCAGGCGCTGGACACCGTCTGACCGGTGGGGCTGCAATCGGTCTCGGTGCCGATCTGCTCAAGTGCCTGCGAGTTGAGGGCGAAGCCGCCGATCCCGACCCACACCGACGAGTAGCTCGGGCTGGCGCTTGAGCCGGTGCAGTTCGCCTCGGGCTGACGCCAGGTGCCGACCACCTTGGTAAAGCGCACGCCCGAGCGGTGAACCGCATAGCCCGCCCAGTTGGAGCTCTGGGTCGTGTTGGCCAGAGCGCTCGGGGCCGAGACGAGGGCGACAAGCGCGCCGGCCAGGATGGCCAGGGCAAGGGCCCCACCACGGAGACGGCGCGGGTTGATGTCTGCGTTCGGGCTCACGAGCTCTTGGCGGCAGCCAGGATCGCCGATGCACGGCCCTGGCAGTCGTACATGGTCGAATTGTTGCTGCTTGACGCGGTCGCATTGTTGGCGGTGGGTGAGCTGAGTGTCACCTTGGGGCATGCGCGGGCGACGACCGCCATTGCCGCCTGGCTGCCCTGCCGGCTATCGCCGGGAATGCGCGGGCCCGCGGCACCCGACGCGGTGATGATCCAGCGCAGATGGCCGTCACCGACCTCCATGGCAATCCAGGCCGCGGTGACCGAGCTCTCCCGGCCCGAGAAACCACCCAGGCCGGCCACGTTGGCGTTGGCGGCAAGGATCGCTGCCGCCGCCGAGCTCTGACTGGCCACCCCGACGGTGCCCCCGCCGTGACTGCGGGCGTAGGCGATGGCCGGGTTGAGCGAGGCGCTGTCACCACCAAATCCGCCGGCGCCGCCGGGCCCGAACCCACCCGGCCCACCACCCAGGCCACGGCCGCGCCGGCCAGACATGCCGGAGGCGCCGAACAATCCCTGCAGGCCGGCGTTACCTGCAGCCCGGGCGGAACCGGTCGCGCCAGGGGCGGTGCCGGGCGTACCCGCGCCGGCCCCGGGAGGCATCGCTCCACCGGGCGGGCGAAAGCCGGCGCCGGGACCGAAGCCGCCACCGTGGCCGAAGGCTCCGCGCAGACCGCCATGACCGCCAGGGCCACGACCGAAGCCCCCCGCCGCGCTGGCCGGGCCGCCGGTGGGGAAGGTGCCATTGGTGGGGTGGCCGATCGTCTCGGTCGCCCAGGTCGCCGGGGCGACCAGGAGCAGAGCGACGGCGGCCGACACGACGGTCAGGCGTACCCGTGCCGAGAGCCGGCCCACGAGGGCGAGGGCACCGAGCACGGCGGCCACGATGACCAGCGGCTTGGCCCACGAGAGAGCGCCGTTGAGGGTGCCGAGCACGACGAGCTCGGTCGCCGCACCGGCGGCGACCGCCGCCGCGGCGATGATCCGCGCCCCCCGCTCGGGACGCAGGGCCAGGCCCACGCCCGCGCCGATCAGGGCGGCGGTGAACGGAGCCAAAAACGACACGTAGTAGGGATGGAAGATCCCCTGGGCGAGGCTGAACACGACCGCGGTGGTCACAAACGCCCCGCCGAGTGCGATGAGCCACCCAGTCCGTGGATCGGTGCGGCGCAGGCGCGTGCTGACGAGCACGCCGAGGCCGGCCACGAGGGCGAACCCGAGCAGCCAGCCGGCCTGATCGCCCAGCCCGGATTGCAGGAGCCGAAACGCACCGGTAGCGCCGCCGAACATGCTCCCGCCCGGGCCCCCGCCTCCGATCGCGGCCGGGCCGCCGGACTGTCCCGCGATCCGGCCGACGCCGTTGTAGGAGAAGATCAGCGACCAGATGCTGTTGTCGGATGTGCCCGAGATCCACGGACGGTCAGCGGCCGGAGTGAGGGTGACAAGCACCGGCCAGGCCAGCCCGACGACGGCCAGCGAGACCCCGCCGGCCAGGAGCTGGCGCAACGCGATGAGGCGGCCCTTCGGCGCCACCCACAGGTACGCCGCCGCGATCCCGGGCACGACCATCAGGGCCACGCCCATCTTGGTCTCAAAACCGAGGCCGACGGCGACCCCAGACCACACCAGCCAGCGGGTACGTCCGGTTTCGAGCGCGCGCAGCACGAACCACAGCGCGGCCACGCAACACAGCACGAGCAGCTCGTCAGGGTTGTTGTGGCGCGAAACGGCGACCACGACCGGGGTCGTGGCCAGGGCCAGACCGGCGGCCACGCCGGCCAGGCGCCCGAAGCGACGACGGGTGAGGTCGTAGATCAGCGCCGTGGCCGCCACGCCCATCAGGGCCTGGGGAATCAGCACGCTGAGCGGGGCAAAGCCGAAGATCCGCGCGGAGAGCGCCTGGACCCAGAGGGCCAGCGGCGGTTTGTCGACGGTCATCAGGCCGCTGCGGTCCAGCGACGCGAACAGGAAGTTGTGCCAGCTCGTGGTCATCGAGCGCACAGCGGCCGAGTAGTAGGTGTTGGCCCAGCCGTTGATGCTGAGCCCCCAGAGATTCAACAGGCCGGCCACGACCATCAGCGCCGGCAGCTCGGGGAGAGCACGTACGCGGGCCAGTGCCGGCAGAGCGAGACGCCCAGGTCGGGCGGTGCGCAGGGGCGTGCGGTAGCTGGCCGCGTCCGAGCTCATGGAGGGCAGGATCCGATGACTAAGTGAGAGAACGCTAAGACTAATCTGGCAGTTGCCCGAGAACGCTAGTGGTCGCCACCGTAAATGCGCTCGCATTCGAGTGGCCTCCGTGGCGCCTGGCCGTGTCCTCGAAGTCTCGTGCAGCGCTGCTGCACGTCGCCTTCTGCGCCCTCGCCAGGCATCCGCCGGCGACCCCTCTCGGTGCAACCGCATCTACGGGGACAACCACTAGGGCTGATCCGGAACGCGGTGAATCTCGGTGTAGGTCCCGGCGGCGGCCACGGCGCCAACCGCGACCAGCGCGACTCCCGCCAGGGTACGGGTGAGCATCGTCATGTCGAACTCCTCGGATTAGGAATTGGATCGAGGATCGACGCGGCGACGAAGCCGGCCGCGAGACACAGCTAAGAGAGTTGTACGACTCCGCGCCACTCCTTCCGCGGGTCATCAGCGGCGCCGCTGCGCACCGGCGCGCGGGGGCCCCACAACGGATCTAGAGTACGAGGGAGCCATCCTGAAACCAGGAGTCCGAATTTATGTCCGCCAACAGCTTTGACGCCCGGGCCGAACTGAAGGTCGGCGACACGACCTACGAGATCTACCGCCTTGACGCCCTGCAGGCCAAGTACGACGTCGCCCGGCTTCCCTTCTCGCTCAAGATCCTGCTAGAGAACCTGCTGCGCAACGAGGACGGCGAGTCCATCCGCGCCCAGGACATCGAGGCCCTGGCCAGGTGGAACGCCTCAGAGGAGCCGAGTCAAGAGATCGCTTTCTCCCCTGCGCGCGTGGTCATGCAGGATTTCACCGGCGTGCCGGCGATCGTCGACCTGGCCGCCATGCGGGATGCGATGCGCGAGTTGGGCGGCGATGAGAGCAAGATCAATCCGCTCGTACCGGCCGAGCTGGTCATCGACCACTCCGTTCAGGTCGACGCCTTTGGCAACGCCTCCGCCTTCCAACGCAATGCCGAGCTCGAGTTCGAGCGCAACCAGGAGCGCTACGCGTTCCTGCGCTGGGGCCAGGGTGCGTTTCACAATTTCAGCGTCGTCCCGCCGGACACGGGCATCGTGCACCAGGTCAACCTCGAGTATCTCGGCCGCGTTGTGTTCGTCGATGAAGAGGCCGGTGTCGCCTACCCAGACACCCTGGTCGGCACCGACTCCCACACGACGATGATCAACGGACTCGGGGTGCTTGGCTGGGGCGTCGGGGGGATCGAGGCCGAGGCGGCGATGCTGGGCCAGCCGATGTCCATGCTCATTCCGCAGGTGCTCGGCTTCAAGCTGACGGGCGAGCTGCCGGAGGGGGCCACCGCGACGGATCTCGTCCTGACCGTCACCGAGCGGCTGCGCGAGCGGGGGGTGGTGGGCAAGTTCGTCGAGTTCTACGGGGCCGGTCTGGCCAACCTCCCGCTGGCCGACCGGGCCACGATCGGCAACATGTCCCCCGAGTTCGGCTCCACGTGCGCGATCTTCCCGATCGATGCCGAGACGCTCCGCTACCTCGAGTTCTCCGGCCGCCCACCCGAGCTGGTCTCACTCGTCGAGGCCTACGCCCGCGAGCAGGGACTGTGGCACGACGAGAGCTCCGAGGAGCCAACCTTCTCGGACACGATCGAGCTCGACCTGGGGGAGGTCGTGCCGAGCATCGCCGGGCCCAAGCGCCCGCAGGACCGTGTCGCTGTCACGCGCGCCAAGGCCGAGTTCCGGATGGCACTCGAGAGCATCCTCCCCGACGACGACGGCAATGGCGAGGACGAGGCACTGAGCGAGTCCTTTCCGGCTTCGGATCCGATCTCGACTCACGTGGCCAACGGGGAGGGCCATGGGCCCCATGGCGAAACCGGCGGCGTTCAGGTCGCCGACCGGCCCAGCGCGCAGTCTCCGGTCACCCTGGCCGACGGGACCGAGACCGAGCTCGACCACGGTCACGTCGTGATCGCGGCCATCACCAGCTGCACCAACACGTCCAACCCGTCCGTGATGCTCGGCGCGGGCATCCTCGCCCGCAACGCCGTGCAGAAGGGGCTCAAGGTCAAGCCGTGGGTCAAGACGTCGCTGGCTCCGGGCTCGAAGGTGGTGACCGAGTACCTGAACCGCGCCGGTCTCACCGAATACCTCGACAAGCTCGGCTTCAACCTCGTCGGCTACGGCTGCACGACCTGCATCGGCAACAGCGGCCCGCTGCCCCAGGAGATCTCCGACGTGGTCGGCGCCGAGGACCTGGCCGTGGTCTCGGTCCTGTCGGGCAACCGGAATTTCGAGGGCCGGATCAATCCCGATGTGAAGATGAACTACCTGGCATCACCCCCACTCTGCGTGGCCTACGCACTGGCCGGGACGATGGACATCGACCTCTACGACCAGCCGCTCGGTCAGGACCAGGACGGAGAGCCGGTCTTCCTCAAGGACATCTGGCCCGACTCCAGCGAGATCGCCCGGACCGTCGAGGAGGCCGTGCAATCCGACATGTTCCGCAAGAGCTACAGCGAAGTGTTCGACGGCGACGAGCGCTGGAACTCGCTCGAGGTTCCCAGCGGAGACAGGTTCGCCTGGGACGAGCGCTCAACCTACGTGCGCAAGCCGCCGTTCTTCGCCGACCTCCCCCCCGAGCCCGAGCCGCTGGCCGACATCGAGAAGGCGCGCGTGCTGGCCATTCTCGGCGACAGCGTGACCACCGACCACATCTCGCCCGCAGGCTCGATCCGCCGCGACGGTCCCGCGGCGCGCTACCTCAACGAGCACGGGGTGCAGGCCCGGGACTTCAACTCGTACGGGTCCCGGCGCGGTAACCACGAGGTGATGATGCGGGGCACGTTCGCCAACATCCGTCTGCGCAACCAGCTCGCCACGGGCACCGAGGGTGGGGTGACGCGATATCTCGGGGACGGCTCCGGTGAGGAGATGTCCATCTACGACGCCGCGATGCGCTACATCGAGCAGCACATCCCGCTGATGGTCCTGGCGGGCAAAGAGTACGGCTCGGGTTCGTCACGTGACTGGGCCGCCAAGGGGACCAAACTGCTCGGCGTCCGGGCCGTAATCGCCCAGAGCTTCGAGCGGATCCACCGCTCCAACCTGGTCGGCATGGGCGTGCTGCCACTGCAGTTCGCCGAGGGTGACTCAGTGGAGTCGCTGGGGCTGACCGGCGAGGAACAGTTCACCATCACCGGTATCGCCGACGTCGACGAGATCCCCCGCCAGCTCACCGTCAAGGCCGACGAAAAGGAGTTCGAGGTCACGGTGCGCATCGACACCCCCAAGGAGCAGCGCTACTACCACCACGGCGGGATTCTCCAGTTCGTGTTGCGCGAGCTTCTGCGCTGACCTGACGCTCCGTCAGTGCTCCCGCCGTGGCTGCGGCGGGAAGCACTAAGGTTCCCCGTCATGCCCGTCCCCGAGATGCTTCGCAACCTGCTCACGGCGGCTGGTCCGAGCGGTCACGAGGCCCAGGCCGCGCGCGCCTGGCGCGAGGGTTGCCAGCCCTGGGCGGCTGAGGTTCGTGTCGACAACGTCGGCTCGTCGCTGGCCCGTGTGCCCGGCACTGCGGAGGGCCCCACGCTGGCCGTGATCGGCCACATCGACGAGATCGGCGTCCATGTCTCGCACATCGACGACGACGGGTACCTGCGCTTCGGCGAGGTGGGCGGCTGGGATCCGGTCGTGCTCGTCGGCCAGCGTGTGCGGCTCACCACCCGATCGGGAGACATCCACGGTGTGATCGGCCGTAAGCCGATTCATCTCCTGCGCGGCCCCGACCGCGAGAAGGTTCCGCAGGTCAAGGATCTCCACATCGACATCGGGGTCACGGACGCCGACGAGGCGCGGAGCCTCGTCCGCATCGGCGACGTCGGAGTCATCGACGCGGAGCCGATCGAGATGCCCGGCGACCGGCTCGTGTCCCGTGCCCTGGATAACCGCATCGGCTGTTTCGTGGCCGCCGAGGCGGCCCGGCTGGTGGCCGAGTCCGGCGGGGCGCCGGGCGACGTGGTCGCTCTGGCCGTCGTGCAGGAGGAGACGAACTTCGGCGGCTCGCGGACAAGCGCCTTTTCACTCGCGCCCGACCTGGCCATCGTCGTCGACGTGACCTTCGCCACCGATCAGCCGGGAATCGACCTGGGCCCGATCACCAAGCATCCGCTCGGCTCCGGCCCGGTTGTCGCCCGCGGCACCGTGCTGCATCCTCAGGTCACCGAACTGCTCTACGAGACGGCCGAGCAGGAGGGCTTCGAGTTCACGGTCGAATCACTCGGACGCTCCACCGGCACCGATGCTGACGCGGTCAACGTCGCCCGCGGGGGCATCCCCACTGGCTTGGTCTCGGTGCCGATCCGCTACATGCACTCGCCGGTCGAACTCGTGTCGATGGGCGACATCGCCGCCGCGGCCAAGCTCATCGCCGCCTTCGCCCGCCGACTGCAGCCGGGCATGTCATTTGAGCGCTGAGGCGTGCTGCTCCTGTTCGACGTCGACGGGACCCTCGTGGGTCGTGCAGCCGGCGAGCACAGCCGCGCTCTGCGCGCCGCGCTGCGTCAGGTGCACCGGGTTGATCCCGACCGCCTCGGCCTGAGGGTCGACCCCGCCGGCCGGACCGACAACGAGATCGCTCGCCTGCTCTTGCTCGAGGCGGGCGTGTCGGCCAAGGACATCGATCGCCACCGCCACGACGTGCGCGAGGTCTGCTGCCAGATCTACGCCGAGCTGTGCCCGCCGTCACTGGCCGACAAGGTTCTGCCGGGCGTGGCCGACCTGCTCACCTGGCTCGAGAGCGAAGCCGATGTGCGGCTGTCGCTGGTCACCGGAAACTTCGAGCCCGTCGCGCGGCTGAAGCTGACCCGAGCCGGTCTCGGGGCTCATTTCCCCCACGGCCAGGGCGCGTTTGGCTCTGACTCCGAGGATCGGACCGCTCTCCCCCACATCGCCCGCAAGCGTGCCGGTGTCCATGGCATCGCCCACCCGCGCGCGGACACGATCGTCATCGGCGACACCCCGCGCGACATCATCTGCGCCCGGGCCGACGAGGTGCGCTGCCTGGCCGTGGCCACCGGCCCCTACGGAGTCGACGAGCTCAGCGACGCCGACGGCGTGGCCCGGGGCGCGGCCGAGCTGCGGCCGCTGCTCGAGGCCGCGCTGGCCGACTCGCGCTCAGGCGGGGCGCGGGCTTGAGTTTTAGCTCTCGGCCGGGGCGGTAACGCCGGTGACGATGGAGCGCGTGTGCTCCACCGGAGCTACTTGGGCGTCGGGAATTGGGCGCGCATCATCAGGTCCCACACGCGGTCGGGCGTGATGCGGCGCTGGCCGATCAACAGGTGAGCACTGGGTGTGACCGGATAGCGCGCCTTGGGCCGGCGCGCGCCGAGCGCCTTGACGATCGTCTCGGCGACCTTCTCCGGACCGCCACCGAGCTTGACCATCGGTCCCTCGTAGGCCTCCGCGGTGACCTTGGCCACCTTGCGGTTGAAGTCCGCGTAGGGATCATCGGCGTCGTGGCCGGCCTTCGCGACCGAGCCCGCGGCCGCCTCGCCGAACCCGGTGGTGATCAGGCCCGGCTCGATGAGGATCACGTCGACGCCGAAGCCCCGCACCTCGAAGCGCAGGGCGTCGCTGATCGCCTCCAGCGCGTACTTGGTGGCGTGGTAGTGCCCCCCGCCGGGGAAGGTCAGGCGGCCCCCCATCGAGCCGATGTTGACGATCTTGCCCTGGCCGCGCTCGCGCATCCCGGGCAGGACCAGCTGGCACATACGGATGAGGCCGAACACGTTGGTCTCGAACTGAGCCCGGACATCGTCGAGCGGGATCGTCTCGACCGCTCCCGACTGGCTGTAGCCGGCGTTGTTGATGAGCACGTCGATGCCGCCCGCGGCCTCGTTGAGCTGAGCCACAGCGGCGCTCATCGACTGCTCGTCAGTGACGTCAAGGGCCAGGATGTGGCAGCCGCGCTGGGCCAGATCCTGAATCGCCTCGGGCCGGCGCGCGGTGGCGTAGACGTCATGGCCGCGGGCCTGCAGCAGCTCCGCGGTGGCGTGGCCGATCCCCGATGAGCAGCCGGTGATGAGAACGGAGGTCACGGCTTCGAGCCTACCCCCGCAGCCTAGTTACGGACGAGCTTCTTGTAGGTGAGTCGGTGAGGCCGGTCAGCCTCAGCCCCGAGCTGCTCGTGGCGGAAACTCTCGTAGGCCTCGAAGTTACCCTCGAACCAGCGGACCTGGCTGTCGCCTTCGAAGGCCAACACGTGCGTGGCGATCCGGTCCAAAAACCAGCGATCGTGGGAGACGACGACGGCGCAGCCGGCAAAGGCCAGCAGGGCCTCCTCGAGGGCACGCAGGGTGTCGGTGTCGAGATCGTTGGTCGGCTCGTCGAGGAGCAGCAGGTTGCCGCCGGAGCGCAGCAGCTTGGCCAGGTGCAGGCGGTTGCGCTCACCGCCGGAGAGCTTGGCCACCTTCTTCTGCTGATCGGTGCCCTTGAAGTTGAAGCCCGCCACGTAGGCGCGGCTGGCCACCGTGCGGTCGCCGAGCGAGATCTCGTCCAGGCCGCCGGAGATCTCCTCCCACACGTTCTTGTTGGGATCCAGGGCGTCGCGCGACTGGTCGACGTAGGCGAGCCTGACGGTGTCGCCAACCTTCAGGGTGCCGGCATCAGGCTCCTCCTGCCCGGTGATCATGCGCAGCAGTGTCGTCTTGCCGGCGCCGTTGGCGCCGATGACGCCGACGATTCCGCCCGGCGGGAGCTTGAAGGCCA
>JAXDGI010000034.1:0-3601 GCA_034665145.1 Solirubrobacteraceae bacterium | reverse complement strand
CGGCGCGACTCAATCCGGGTGACCCTGGTCATCCTGGGCGCCGTCGGCGATACCGGTATCCATGAGAACTTCGGACCAGGCGACCTGGAGCGGGCCTGGCCCATCTGGGAAGCCGACGGGTACCTGACCCGGATGAGCGGAACGCAACTCCTGACATCGGCGCGCGTCGCCGAGGTTCTGTACGACGTGCTGACCCGGCCGCGCGATCTGATGATGGATGTGATCCACGTTCGCCCGGCGAGTAGCTGAACGCGAATCGCCTCGGCACCAACCGAATTGAATCAGAACAGGAGAGACCGTTGTGATCCGACCGATGGAGGGCGTGCGCGTGCTGGAGGTGGCCCAGTTCACCTTTGTCCCGGCCGCCGGTGCGGTCCTGGCGGACTGGGGCGCGGACGTGATCAAAGTCGAGCACGCGGAGACAGGCGATGCCCAACGCGGTCTCAGCCGACTGATGGACATGCCGGTGGGCAGCGGTTCCTTCGCACCGTTGATGGAGCACCCCAACCGCGGGAAGCGCAGCATCGGTTTGGCGCTTGAGCGGCCCGAAGCGCTAGAGGTGCTGCATGAGCTGATCAGCGCCAGCGATGTCTTCCTGACAAACTTCCTGCCCAGGGCGCGCCGAAAACTCGGCATCGAGCTCGACGACGTACGCAAGATCAACGCCGACATCATCTATGTGCGCGGTTCGGGCTTCGGCAGCAGCGGCCCCGACAGCGAGAAAGGCGGCTATGACAGCACCGCCTTCTGGGCCCGGGGCGGCTCCGCGCTCGGAACCACCCCGACGGAGTTCGATGGCTTGTGCAAGATGCCCGCCGGCGCGTACGGCGACTCGCTCGGCGGGATGACCATCGCCGGAGGCATCGCCGCGGCTCTGCTGGCGCGCGAACGGACCGGCGAGACGTCGGTGGTCGACGTCTCCCTGCTCGGCGTGGGCGCCTGGGCGAACGCCCTGTCTGTCGGCTTCGCGCTCCTGACTGGTGGGCCGCCAGAGCGCGTGCCGAGCAGCAGCTCAGCGCGCACGAACCCCCTCGTGGGCAACTACCGGACCGCCGACAATCGGTGGATCGTGCTGGCGATGCTGCAACCGGGACGCTATTGGCCCGAGTTCTGTCGGCGCATCGAGCGGGAAGATCTCATCACCGACACGCGGTTCGCGACGGTCGACGCACTGATGGGGAACGCGGGGGAAGGAGGCCAGATTCTTCAGAACGAGATTGCGGGCCGGACACTGGCCGAGTGGACATCACGGTTCAGCGGCATGGAGGGGCAATGGGGCGTCGCGCAGGATCCCTGGGAGGTGGGGCAAGACCCCGCGCTGCGGGCCAACGGAATGATCGCCGAAGTTCTCGACATCGACGGCACACGACGCGAACTGGTCGCCAACCCCGTGCAATTCGACGAGACGCCAGCCAGCCTTACCCGGGCACCGCAATTCGCCGAACACACCGACGAAATCCTGCGCGGACTCGGAAAATCGGACGACGAGCTAATCGGCCTCAAGATCGCCGGTGCCGTGACGTGAACTAGGTCCTGCGACGAAGCGCCGGCGGTCAGTCCTCGCGACGCAATATCGCGGCCGAACAAAACGCCCACAGATCGTCGACGCTGGTCTGGCTGCCGCCCGTCAAGACCCGGGAGTGCGTCGAGGCAAGGAGCAATTCCTGAAGCAGCGCCGCCTGCGTGTGCAGCCCGAGGTCCTCCCGTAGCCGGCCCGCCTTGGCGACAGCGTTCAACAGTTCGACGATGAAGGCGTGCAAGGGCTCCAATGCGCTGGCGAGGTCGTTTGGCCGCGTCTCGGCGAGCCGGAGGTGAAGAACACTCAACCCCCGTGCCAGCCGCGCCGGCATCTCGGTGATCTCGGATAATGCATCCAATAGAGCCCGAAGCCGCAGCACCGGATCGTCAATGCCCTCGCACCGCTCTTGCAACATCGGCATCGCGGTCTTGCGCAGAATCGTCTCGTACACGGCGAGCATCAGACTGTCTTTGCTGTCGAAGAAGGTATAGAAGGTGCGTTGCGACTGACCGGAGCGGTCCACCACGTCCTGGATGGAGAAGTCACCCTCGTCGCGTTCGGACAGCAGTTCAACGGCAGCCTCAACGAACCGATCACTGCGCTTGCGCGCGCGTTCGATCGCATTACGCAGTGATCGATCCACGCTGTCTCGCTGCCAGCTCGGCACGTACTGCTCTGGCGCCTCATCACTGACTGGTTTCAGCTCAGCTGTCTTCTGCCGCGCCATGGCTCCCCGCTCTCTCATTGTCGACTTCAGCCAGGAAGGCACTGATGACCTGTGCAAACCTATCGGGACATTTGTGGTGGACGGCGTGTGCTGCGCCGTCGAGTTCTACGTAGCGCGCCAAAGCGTTGACCTCTGCGAATCGCCGCCCTTGCGCCCGCCGCGTCGACTCGTCGAGGGCGCCGGCCACCAGCAACACGGGACACCCGACACCACCCAGTGTTTCCGCCGAGAGTTCGGATCGGCCAACGCTGTCCTCATGCAGCGCCGTCACAAGCTGACGCCAGTGCTCCGGTCCATGGTGGGTCTCGTGCAGGCGGCGCAACGCGAACGGCCAGGTACGGTACAGGTGCTCAAGGCGCGGAGCCCGGTAGTCGCTGGGGCGGCCGGTGCCCGGGCTTACCAGCACAAGAGATCGTGCGGTGCCGGGCGCTGACAGTTCAAGCATGAGCGAGATCTCGGCGCCGTAAGAAAAGCCCACGACGTGGGGCTGGTCGAGGCCCAGGTGCTCGATGAGACGTCGCAGATCTACGCAGATGGCCTGCCCCATGTCGCTTGACCCGCGAAATTCTGATCGGCCATGCCCCCGTAGATCGGGCAGCACGCATTGATAAACGGACGCCAGCCTGGTCGCGAGCGGACCCCACTCGAACTCCCCGGTGGCTGTCGCGCCGTGCACGAACAGGATGGGCTGACCATCGCCTACCACGCAGTACCCCAACGTCAGGCCATCACGCTCGTAGGTGCGCGGGCGGCTTCCGCCCACCAGATCAGTCATCACTTCCTTCACGCCCATGTCGTTCTCTTTCTGACGGCCAACGCCGAGTCTTCACTACGCTGTTTCACGTACCCTATTCCAACAACGCCCACTGAGGTCTATTCAACTGATCATCATGTTCTACTATGGCGATAGTGATCCATGCTATCGGCGAGATTAGCACGTTAATGTGATGCGGACCCGCGCTGAAATCAGGGCGTCGGCCCGCGCGACAACCGATTTCGTGAACGCAAATGCTAGGTGGCGGTCACCGATCGCAGCTCTTGCAGCGACTCGTCGATCAGCCGCCGCAACGCGGTCGGGTCGTTCTGCTCTACCCAGTGAGCGAATGCCACGTGAAAGACGGTCACGCCCGAGTGGGCGGCGAGGATAGCCGCGTTCATTGGGACGCCACGCTCCACCAGCGCGCCCGTGATCGCGGCGGCGAGCCTCTGCAGCTTGATCAGTTCACGCTCCTGGAGCTCGGGGTTGGCCTCGATGACCTGAGCGCGGATCCGGGCGAACGGGTGGCGCTCGGTGAACATCTCCGCGATGGGATCGAGTCCGGCTGTCACGACGGCGAGC
This sequence comes from Solirubrobacteraceae bacterium, assembly GCA_034665145.1. GTDB lineage: Bacteria > Actinomycetota > Thermoleophilia > Solirubrobacterales > Solirubrobacteraceae > Palsa-465. The sequence continues at coordinate 16 of JAXDGI010000034.1, read as the reverse complement.
GGATTCGCCTCTGCCG
>JAXDGI010000033.1:0-26241 GCA_034665145.1 Solirubrobacteraceae bacterium | reverse complement strand
CCCGTTCTGCTCGGCGCCGGCGAGCGCCTGTTCGACGGAGTGCAAGACCCCGGCCTACAGCCGGTCGAGGTGATCCACTCCCCGCGTGCGACGCACGTTCGCTACCGCATCGGCCGCTGACTCGCTTGCCTCACGGCAGAAGCATCTGACAGGTCACAGATCCAGGCGGCCTGCTTCTCGCCAAAACCGCGCCCTCTATGTTTGCGAACTCGCTGCTAACGGCAGCGCCGCGTCTTGCCGTCAGCACCTCAGAAGTTCCGCTCGGCTTTACCGATTCGTCGATCTTTCTTGTCGATCGCGGCTGGCTCAGCGCCAGTCGATCTCCGCGAGCAGTTCGCGGAGCTTGTCCCCGCGTGCGGGGTTGAGGCATTCAACCCAGGAGATCCGGCCGCGAAGGTGGGCCTTGAAGTCGGCGACTCCATCGTGGTTTTGGCTGGCTTGACCGTGAGCGGCAGCGTTGTGGAGGATTGCTTTGAGCCGGTCGTATTCGGTGCGGCGAACATTGGGGCGAACGTTGACGACGACGCCGCATACCGTTTGGCGGCCGCCGGCGCTTTGGGTCGTGGACTTGGCCTCGTTGACCGCGAAGCCCTCTGCGCGAACGATCCTGGTGGCGATCGACTCGAGTTGGTTTCGGCGGCGGTGCAGCCGTGCCGGCCCGGAGAACGTGAGGTCATCGGCGTAGCTGGGACCTAGGTCAACACCGGCGCTCGCTCGGCTGCCCCGGAGGGGCGAGGCTGCAGGCTCGTTGCTCGCTTCGTCCACAGGCGGTCAACAAGCGCCCAGACGCCGTAGGCGATGGCGCCCAGCGTGCCGGTTGCCGTCAGCAGGACTCCGGCGGCGGTGACGCCTGCCACCCCGTTTGACCCGAGGATCAGGACCATCGCCCCCGCGCCAACGCCAGGGCCGACCGGAAGCACACCGAGCACCGCGACGGCGATCAGCACCGCGGTCGCGTCGAACACCGAGGCGTGGACACCGCTGGCATACAGCATCAGCCAGTTGCGCGCTATCTGCCCGCACACGGCGAGCACCACAAAGATCGCCAGGCGGGCACGGGCGCGCGACTCGCTGAGCGCGGCGAGACCTTTCCACCATCCGCTGGGGTGACGCCGGGCCAGCCGGGCGAGCCCCGTAACGACGGCGAGAACCGCGCAGAAGGTGACGAACGGTGTCCACCACGGCAAACTCAGGGGGGCGACGAGCGTGAACGAGAACAGCGTCGCAAGCGTGACTTCCGTCAGCACGATCGGTATCTCGGTGGTCGCAAGCACGACTGCCCTGGGCGTCTCCCGCGGCGCCGCACGCCGAAGCGACGCGATCCGCGCGGCAAACCCAAGCTCGCCGTTGACGACGTTGCCAAGGTAGCCGACACCGGCCGCGCGGTATAGGCGCCGGCGATCGACGGTGCCCCCGGCAGCGCACACGGAGATACTCCAGGCCTCGGTGCGCGCCAGCAGCGACGCGATCTGTAGCGCCGCCGCGGCCGCCAACGCCCACCACGGCGCGGCCGTGGCGGCCCTCGCGAACTGTCCCCAGCGGCCGGCCAGAACCAGCACAAGCACGCCCACCGCGAGCAGCGTTCCGAGTACGGTCAGCGGAGTGCGCTGGCGAGAGGCCAGCGCCCCGAGACGCCGCCCGGCCCTCACCACGAAATGAGGCGACTCGCGCGGCGAGCGCTTGTCGACTCCATCCTGGTCAGCCATGCTCGGACCAACGTCATCGCCCACGTCGGAGCCCAGGCGACGCCCGGGCACGGACCGCCACAGGGACCGCTCCAGCTCCTGGCGCCCACCGCCAGCTCCCCCGGTGACGTGAGAACCAATGAAACCTCCGTGCGCCCATTCGAACTCCCCGCGGGGTTTCGGGCGACTGTCGTCGAGAAACGGCTCTCTAAAGCTGAGGACGAAACTATCCGTCAGGTCGCCACGGGACGGTGGCCTACGCGAAACGGATTCGCAAAAGCGGCGAGTGGCCTTGTGCGACCAGTCTACGCCCCGCCGACCCGAATACAAGCCGGAGCGATTGGCGTCACCGCCAGGCATGGGTTACCGACGTTGTAATGATCCGCACAAGCAAGTAGAGTCCCTCTCCGGACGGTCGCTGACCAAAGCCGACCAGCCGTTGCTGCAGCCGACCTTCGCCGTCGCTGCGACTCGTCGATTCGATTGACCTCCGCCCGCGTGGGTCCCCTTGAAGGGTTTCGCGCCTGGCCGGGCTTAGCTCGGAGGGAATCAGCTAACAGGAGGTTCTCTCATGTTTTAGAGCCAGGACTGCGGGACCTGCTTGCGCCGTCGATCAAAGATGGGCCAACGCGATCGTCTCTGACGTCCACGGCTGGGCTCGGTCCCTGGCCGGTCCGTTCGACGGCATCTTCAGCTTCCACAACGCGCGCATCGCGATCGCTGTCAACTGGGGCATCGCCGCGGTCGTACCTGCTTGTGGACGGACTGATCGTGCACCTGATCGGCCGCGCTCACCGGTAGCCAACTCGGGCGCTCGTCACCTACCTCAAATCAGGAGAGTTCATGAGCAACAAGAACATCGATAAGACGAAAGGTCGCGTGAAGAAGGCCATGGGCGCGTTGACCGGAAACCGGCGCCTGAAGAACGAAGGCCGCGCCGACCATGCCAAGGGCTCTGCGAAGAACGCCGTGGACAAGGTCGCCGACACGCTCACCGGGCGCAACAGAGCCAAGCCGTAACGCGACCATGCGCAAACAAGCCAACCGAGACCCCAGGAGCTGACCGTGCTCACTATCCTGCTCATCCTCCTCGTAATCCTGCTGCTGACCAGCGGCGGATTCCGCTACAGACGTCGCCTCCGTCGCCGCGTGTAGACCGAGCACGGGCCGCACTCGATGCCTCACGACGCTCGGGAAACACCAGCGGTGGCCACAGGCGACCGCGCGCGCGTCCCGACCCTGCAGGGGGCCCCCACGAAGCTTGGCGCAGAGCAGGGCACCTCTCAAGCGCCGCCCTCGCGACGGGGACGCTTTCTCCGCCGCCGCGGGCACGCGGTCACGGCAGTGATCGGCGTCGCCGCGGTCGCTGGGTTCATCCAGTTCGTGGTGCCGCAGCTCAGCGCGCTTGGCCCGACCCTGCACCGGCTGCGCGCGGCGGACCCGAAATGGCTCGGGTTCGGGATCGTCCTTGAGGGGCTGTCCCTGGCCGGCTATGTCGCTCTCTTTCGCACCGTCTTCTCATGTCACGGCGTGCGGATCGGGTGGAAGGCGAGCTATCAGATAACGATGGCCGGGGTGGTGGCGACAAAGCTGTTCGCTGCCGCCGGCGCGGGAGGCGTGGCGCTGACGGTGTGGGCGTTGCGTGCATCCGGGTTGAGCGCACGCGCCGTGACGAGACGCGTGCTGACCTTTGAGTTCTTTCTCTACGGGGTCTACGCCGGAACGCTTGTCGTCGGCGGCGTAGGTCTGCGCAGCGGGCTGCTCTCAGGGTCTGCCCCGTGGACATTGACTGTCGCTCCGGCGGTCCTCGCGCTAACTGCCATCGGGCTGTTGCTCTCCATGCGCTGGCTACCAAATGATTTCGAGCGCCGCATGAAACCGCTGGCCGGCGCGCGCCGCGGGCGGCAGCTGCTGGCGCGGCTCTCCAGCGCGCCCTGGGCTGTCCATGACGCGCTGGGTATCGGCTTCACGCTGGTGCGCGAGCGCAAGCCCGGCCTGATCGGCGCTGTCGCCTACTGGGGATTTGACATCGCCACGCTGTGGGCTTGCTTCCACGCGTTCGGGTCGCCTCCGACGGTCGCGGTGATCGTGATGGCCTACTTCGTCGGGGCACTCGCCAACACGCTGCCTGTGCCGGGTGGGCTCGGCGGTGTGGAGGCCGGCATGGTGGGCGCGTTTCTCGCCTTCGGCACGCACGGCAGTCTGGCTATCCTGGCCGTTCTCTCCTACCGCCTCATCTCCTTCTGGCTGCCGACAATTCCGGGCGCGGCCGCGTACCTCCAACTGCGTCGCACCGTCAGTGTCTGGAGGCGAGAGACGAAGGGGCGCCAGCCGGCACCAGTCGCTCGGCTGGGGCACCCAACAAAGAGCCTTCCGGACGGACGGAAAATCATCGTCGCGGTGGAGCTGGGATCCCACGACCTTCGGACTAGAAGGTCCCAGATGCGCGGGTTCTTTCGCCCCTACCGAGCGGCGATGACGGGCTGAGCGGGCCGCCGCTTAGGGTTCGGGCGCCATGGCGCTGCTGTGAGCTTCCAGCGGGATCTCGGTGAGCAGGGTGGTGCCGTTGCCGGCGGGGCTGGTGACTTCGAGCGTGCCGCCGAGTGCCTCGATGCGATCGCGCAGTCCGACCAGGCCGGATCCCCGGCTCAGGTCGGCTCCCCCGATCCCGTCGTCATGGATCGCCAACCGCACCATTGCATCGTGTGCCTCCAGTGCGACGTGCACGACGGAGGCGCGGGCGTGCTTGGCGGCGTTGGTCAGCGCCTCGGCCATCGCGTAGTAGGCCGCCGTCTCGACCGACGCGGGTAGCCGTCCCGGCGCGTGCAGGTCAAGCTCGACCGGGACAACTGAACGACGCGCCAGCACGGTGAGCGCCCGCGGCAAGCCGGCCCGGGACAGGATCTCGGGATGAATCCCGCGCGCGATCTCTCGCAGTTCCTCCAGCAGCACCTCCAGACCCTGGGCCGTGCGCGTCAGTTGCCCCCTGAGCTCATCCACCCCGGAGGCCTCTGCCCCCCGTATCTCCAGGATCAGCGATACCAACTGCTGCTGGATGCCGTCGTGCAGATCGCGCTCGATCCGCCGCCGGGTCTCATCAGCGGCCGCGACGATCCGTCCGCGGGACGCCGCCAGTTCCGTCCGCGCTTGGGTGTTGGAGATCGCCATCGCCACCAGCTCCGTGAAGGAGCCGAGTCGCTCCTCCGTGTCGGCCGGCGGCGGCTCTGGCCGGCTCGTGGCGACGCCCATGAGGCCCCATACACGGCCCTCGACGATGATCGGCGTCGAGACTGTTTGGCCGACGCCCACCTCGCGGGCCCGGTCAATGTGCGCGCCGCTGACTCCGGCATAGTTCTCAATGCGGACTGGCCGGCCGGTCTCGTACACGCGCGTGGTGCCGTTTTTGCCCCCAAGGGCCCAGCGGCTGCCAACGGGGCCAGTGCTTGCCTAGGCTGCCTACACTGCCGACGATGGTGAACGCACGACCATCGGGCTCGTAGCGGCACATGATGGTGAGCTCGGCGACAAGCAGCCGGGCGACCTCCTCGGTGACCGCCGTGAACACTTCCTCCGGCGCCGCCCCGCGTGCCACGAGCGTCGCCACCCGGCGCAACGCCGCCTGCTCCGCGGCCATTACGCCGAACTCCTCGCCGCTCACTGCTCATCCCGTCTGTCGCCGACGGTCGCCAGGAGACGAACATCGCCCGTTTTGGCCGCGCGAAGCCATACGGTCGTGGAGGCGAGCATTTGGCGGTCGAGGCGCACGCGTATCGACCCCCAAGCCTACGCCCGCCTCCTCGGCCTGGTGACCGCCTCTCTGTCGGCCTGGTGACCGCACGCCCGGCCCCGGGGGCCGCTGGTGATCCTGCCGATGACTTGTCGGCTGCTCCCAGGGCGTGCTTCGCGTTGGCCCAACGACCAGGTTCGTTTTGCCACCGTGCCAGCGACCCTGTTCCCATGAGTACAACCGAAAACAGCATTGCCGGGGTTCAGATACCCGACAGCACACTCGCCCGCGAGACCACGGAATTCGTTCAGGACGTTTCAACTCAGCTTCTGTTCGATCACTCGCGTCGCGTCTTCTTGTGGGCCTCTCTCCTGGGGAGCGAACGCGGCCTGAAGTTCGACCCCGAGCTGCTCTACGTCGGCGCGATGTTTCACGACATCGGACTCGTCGCGGGCCACCGGTCAGCCCACGAGCGGTTCGAAATCGACGGCGCGAACGCCGCCCGAGCGTTCCTCCAGCAGCACGGCCTGCCGGAAGAAGAGGTAACTGTCGTGTGGGACGCCATCGCCCTGCACACGACGCCGGAAATTCCCCATTACAAGCGGCCTGAAGTGTTGCTGGTCACCCTCGGCGTGGAGTACGACGTGCTCGGTCTGCACTTCGACGAGCTCTCCCCCGAGCAGCGCAGCGACATCGTCACCGCGCATCCGCGAACGGGGTTCAAGGCCGGCATCGTCCAGAGCTTCTACGAAGGGATACGCGACAAGCCGGAGACCGCGTTTGGAACGATGAACACGGACATCCTCGAGGCGAAGGACCCGGGATACGTGAAACCGAACTTCTGCGACTTCATCGCCAACTCGCGCCTGGAGGGATAAGCGGCGGTGTACCGCCTCGGCCTGGAGGGGCTCGACCCGACATATCTCCCCTCCTCGCCCTCGGCTCCGCAGCCGGGTTAGCTGAGCAGGCGGGCGTGAGCGCGGGCCCAGGCCGCGGCCGCCTCGGGAAAGCCACCGAGGTCGCGCTCGAGCACGAAGAGACCCCGGGCGGGGACGGCGGCGCCGAGCTCGAGCAGCAACGGCGTGAGGTGAACGTCGACCGCGAGCTGATGATTGGCGGCACCCCCGAGCAGGATCGGCACGGCACGGACCGGCGCGAGCGCTCCGGCAGCGAACCGATCCAGGAACACCTTCAGCAGCCCCGAGTAGGACGCCTTGTAGGTGGGGCTGGCCACGACCAGCACATCGGCCGATAGGACCTGCTGCTCGGCCGCGTCGATCGCGTCGTCGCCGGGGTCGAGCAAGCGCGGCCCCAGAGCGGCCAGGTCGACCTCCCCGGGATCCTCCGCCTGCAGTTCCTCGGCGATCGCGGCGGCCAGGGTGCGCGCGAGGCGATGCGTCCGCGAGGCCGAGCGCGGATTGCCGATCAGCGACGTGATGCGCGCACCGGGCGTCCCGCTCACGCCGCGACCTCCAGCGGCTCAACCACGGTCCCCAGGGCCTGCAGCTGCCCAGCCAGGGCTGGGTGCACTGAGGCTCCGGGCCGTACTCTGGGCACGCCGGCCGCGCGCAACACCCCGGAGGCAATCGCCGCGTCGAGCCTGCGCGTACCGGGACAGGTGAGGGGTGCGTCACCCGCGGCCGGCTTGATGTAGAGCACGACGCCGGCCCCGTCGGCGACGATCTCCTCGATCGCCGCCTCGAGATTCTCGTGGCACCGGCACAGGCGCGATCCGAAGACATCGCCCAGGAGGCAAGCGAAGTGGACGTGCAAGAGCGCCGCGCGGCGATCGCAGTCGCCGTGGACGAGCGCGAGCGCCACCTCGCCGTCGCCCTCCTCGGCGTGAGCAAAGGCCTGGAATGAACCCGCGCGCGCGGGAAGCCGGCACCCGATCGCCTGCTCGCGGGCCGCACGGGCGCGGGCCCCCGCCTGCGCGCCGGCCTCGGACACCGACGCGTAGGCGCCCCGATAGAAGAGCAGCGGACCGCGCTCATCCTCGGTCTGCTCAACGTCGAGCACCCGGCCGACGACGATCTCGTGATCGCCCCCCGGCAGGTGGTGCTCGACCGCGCACTCCAGCGTGGCCAGGGCGTCGACCAGGCGCGGGCTGCCCGTCTCCCCGCACCGGTGCCGGGCCAGCCGCCACGGCACCCTATCACCGGATTGGGCAAATCCGACCGACAGCTCGGTCTGCTCCTCGGCGAGCACGTTGATGGCAAATGCCTGGTGGGCCCGGACCGCCTGCAGCGTGAGACTGGCTCGATCAAGACAGACGAGCACGAGCGGTGGCTCGAGCGACACGGACGTGACGGCGTTGACGGTTGTCCCCACCGGCTCTCCGCTTGCGCCGAGGGCGGTGACCACGGCCACACCCGTGGCAAAGTGGCCCATGCCCCGGCGCAGCTCGGAGGCGGAGACGGGTCCGCCCGCGGGGAGCGAGCGCATCCCGACTGACCGGCTAGCCACCGGCCGCGACCGGCGTCACGATGTCCGAGTAGCCCGACGCATCGCCCCGGCGCGGCGTGCTCGCCACGCCATCGAGGCTGACCGGAACATCGCCGGCGATCGTGATCCGATGCATGCGGCGTGCCAGGTCGTCGTAGTCGGCCACCGCGTAGTGCTGCGTCGCGCGGTTGTCCCAGATCGCCACGTCACCGGGGCGCCAGGTCCAGCGCACGGTGTTCTCCAGGTGGGTGATGTGGCGCTGGAGCAAGTCGAACAGGTCGTTCGAGTCACGCGTGCTGAGCCGGACGAAGCTACGCACGAAGTGACCAAGAATCAGCGTTCTTTCGCCCGTCTCCGGGTGCAGGCGCACCACCGGATGCTCGGCCTCGAAGTCGAGATGCTCAAACTCGCGCCGGTACTCCTGCTCCTTGACGTCCGCCCCACCGATCCGGCCCTCGTCCTCAGCGCGCGCGTAGTCATAGCGGTTGGAGTGCACGGCCCACAACCGCTCGACCAGCGCCTGCAGACTCGGGTGCAGCGTCGCGTAGGCGCGAGCGGTGTTCGCCCACACAGTGCTGCCTCCATAGGGCGGCAGCGTGATGGCGCGCAGCACGCTGATCGCCGGAATCCGGTCCACGAAGGTGACGTCGGTGTGCCACGAGTTGGCCTTGCCGTACTCAGAGTCGATCGGCAGCACCGCCTGCCCGTCCCCGGCGACGGTCGGATGCTGACGGGTCAGGGGACCCAGCCGGGCCGCGAACGCGCGCTGGTCATCGTCGTCGGCGTGGTGTTGATCGCGGAGGAACACGACGCGATGGCGCAGGAGCGCCGCTCGCAACTCGGCCACCGCGGCGGCCTCGACCCCGGCGCCGATCCGGATGCCACGGACCTCAGCGCCGATGTGGCCGCCGACCTTGGTCACCTCGATGCGCTCATAGCCCGGTGCGGATGTGGCCGCAGACCTGGGGGGCGTGGATGTGGTGCTCATTTGCTACCTCGGTTCTTGGTTGCTGTTGTTCAGCGACTGAGGGCGGGCTGGCCGGCGAAACGGTTTTCAGGCCGCGGCAGGCCGTAGTGCTCGCGCAACGTCGTGCCCTCGTACTCGGTGCGAAACAGGCCGCGGGCCTGCAGGAGGGGCACCACCTGCTCGACGAAGTCCTGAAGCCCGGACGGAAGCAGGGGCCCCATGACGTTGAAGCCGTCCGCCGCGCCGTGCTCAAACCAGGTCTGCAGCACGTCGGCGACCTGCTCCGGTGTCCCGACGAACGTCCAATGTCCGCGTCCGCCGCCGAGGCGTCCGAGCAGCTGGCGCACGGTCAGCCGCTCGCGCCGGGCCAGCGCGATGATCAGCGCCGAACGGCTCTTCATGCCCTGCAGGCCGTCGCTGTCGGGGATGTCATTTGGCAGCTCGCGATCGAGCTCGAGCAGCTCGACCGGCACCTCGAGCACATCGGAGAGCTGGCGCAAGCCGTAATCGGGCACGATCGCTGACTCCAGCGCGTCGGCTCGGGCCTGGGCCTCGGCCTCGGTCGAGCCGAGAACGGGCACAATCCCGGGCAGGATCTTGATCAGCTGCGGATGGCGACCCGCGCGCGCCACCCGCGCCTTGAGGTCGGCATAGAACTCCTGGGCGTCGGCCAGGGTCTGCTGCGCGGTGAACACGGCCTCGGCGTAGCGGGCGGCGAACTCCTTGCCGTCGTGAGAGGAGCCCGCCTGCACGAGCAGCGGATGGCCCTGTGGTGGCCGGCGCACATTCAGCGGGCCGCGGACGCGGTAGTACGTGCCGTTGTGTTCGATCGGGTGCAGCTTCCCGGGGGCGGTGAAGCGTCCGCTCGCCTTGTCGGCCAGCACGGCGTCGTCCTCCCAGCTGTCCCACAACTTGGTCGAGACCTCGAGAAACTCGGTCGCTCGCACATACCGGTCGGCGTGATCCGGACGGTCCTCCAGACCGAAGTTCTGCGCTGCGCCGCGGTCGGCGGTGGTGACGATGTTCCAGCCCGCGCGACCGCCGCTCAGATGGTCAAGCGACGCGAAGCGCCGGGCCAGGTTGTATGGCTCGTTATAGGTCGTCGAGGCGGTCGCGATGAGGCCGACCCGCTCGGTCACCGCGGCGAGCACGCTGAGCAGCACCGTGGGCTCGAGCTGGCCCGCGGGGCGGTATTCGGCTCCGTGCAACAGTGACGGCCCGTCGGCCAAGAACAGCGAGTCCATCTTCCCCCGTTCGGCCAGTTGCGCGAGCGCCACCCAGTGGCGCACGTCGTAGTCGGCGTGCGGATCGCTCTCGGGCAGCCGCCACGCGGCCTCGTGGTGGCCTGAGCTCATCAGGAATGCGTTGAGGTGCAGCTGTCTGGCTGCCATGGTCAGTGTGCCCCTTTCGCGGTCGGCAGCAGGTTGTCGACGATTCCGGCCACGCTGACCGTACGGCTGATCTGTCCCGCCTGGTAGAACGTCTGAGCCAGGCCCTGCTCGGTCTTGACGATCGCCGGAGTCACCGGTGCGACCTCGAGCAGGTTGCTCCTGACCTGCGTGGCCGCGGTCTTGGCATCGATGCCGGTCTCCTGCTCAACGTCCTTGATCCACACCGACTGGTGCTCCTTGCCCCAGTGGTAGGCCCGGCCGAGACGCGCCAGGAGGTCGGCGAGCTGCGCGCGGCGCGTCGGGTTGCTCAGGTCCTTATCCGCGCCCACGTAGAAGCCGACGTTGGGATCGAGCGGCGGGTGCCCGGCGAGCAGGATGCGCGCGCCGTTCTCGACGTCGAGTGCGACCTGCGGGTTCCACAGCGCCGCCGCGTCCACGTCGCCGCTGCGAAAGGCCGTCTGCAAGGCTGCCGGCGCTAGGTTGACGAAGTGCACGCTCTGGGGCGACAGCCCCGCGCTCTTGACGGCGTTGAGGAGGAAGCCGTGCGCCGAGCTGCCGATCGGAACGCCGACCCGCTTGCCCCGAAGGTCAGCCAGCGACGTGATCTTCGATCCTGCGGGAACGATCAGGAAGTCCGTTGCCTGCGCGTAGTTCTCGGCGCCGATGACCTTGAAGCCGAGCTGGTGCGCCGCTCCATTGATCGGAGGCACATCGCCCACGTCGCCGAGGTCGATCTGCCCAGACGCAGCGGCCGCGACGAGCGGCGGCCCGAAGGGAAACACCGCCCACTTGATGTTGTAGGGCGCACCCTTGAGCGCCCCGGAATCACGCACGAGGGAGACAATCCCCGACTCCTGCTGGCCGATCACAAACGTCGGCTTGCCCGCCGCGGCGCCCTGGGCGGTGCCGCCGCACGCGGCCACGCCGGTCGCGGCGGCGAGAGCACCGAGCGCGAGCGCCGCCCCGGTCACAGTGGATTTGAGTCGTTGCACATTCATGATCAGGCCCTCGTGTCGTTCGGGGTTCAGGACGCGTCGGCGGGATCGCCGACAGGGTCGGAGTTGGTCGGTGGTCAGGAGGCGCTCGGGGTTAGTCCGAGCTCGCTCAGGAGATCCAGACGCAGCCGGTCGCGCTCGCGGCCGTGCGCGCGGTGCTCGATGTCGAGTTCAACGGGACGGTCGCTGGCGATCCGCCCGTCTCGCATGACGAGGACGCGATCCGCCAAGGCGATCGCCTCGTCGACATCGTGGGTGACCATGAGCATCGTCGAGCGGTGACGGGTGCGTAGTCCCCGGACCAGGCCATGCATGCGGACACGTGTGATCGCGTCCAGTGCGGCGAACGGCTCGTCGAGCAGCACGAGCGCGGGATCGCCCACCAGGGCCCGGGCCAATGCCACCCGCTGGGCCTCGCCGCCCGATAGCGTCTTCGGCCAGACATCGGCATGCCCCTGGAGCCCGACCTCGGACAGCATGCTGAGCGCCACCGACCGCAGGTCGGCCTCATGCACGCCGATGGTCACGTTGCGCCACACGCGCTGCCAGGGCAGCAGGCGCGGGGTCTGGAAGACGATCGCACGCTTGCGCGGCACGGTGATCGCGCCGTCGTCGGGACGATCCAACCCGGCGAGGAGCCGCAGCAACGTGCTCTTGCCACAGCCCGACTGTCCCAGCAGGATCACAAACTGCGCTGGTGCGATCTCAAGATCGAGCCGGTCGAGCACTGTGCGCGCGCCGAAGCGGCGCACGATACCGTCGGCCTGCACGGCGGCTTGACCCGTCGTCTCGCGACCGGCGGGCCGGGGTGGGCTGACCACAGCGCTCATTTGCGTCCTCCCAGTTCCGGTCGCCAGCGCAGCAGCGCGCGTTCCAGCACCCGCACGATCTGATCACCGGCCAGGCCGAGCAGCGCGTAGATGACCAGGCCGAGGAACATCTCATCCACGCGCTGATACGTCTGCGCCTGGGTGATCATGAAACCGATGCCCGAGTTGGCATTGATCTGCTCGGCCACGACGAGTCCGAGCACGCTGTAGGCCAGCGAGAAGCGCAGGCCGACGAGCGCGCCGGGCAGCGCGCCCGGCAGGATCACGCGGCCGATCATCCGGCCCCGACCGGCTCCAGCCGCGCGGGCCATCTCCACCACTCCGGCGTCGACGTTGCGAATGCCGGCAAATAGGTTGAGGTACATCGGGATCCCCGCGCCCAGGGAGATGAGCAGCACCTTGGAGACCTCCCCGATCCCAAACCACATGATCATCACCGGCAGCAGAGCCAGGAACGGGATCGTGTTGAGGATGTTGACCGGCCCGTTGAACATCAGCTCGCCGATCCTGGAGAGCCCGGCGACCGTGGCCGCCACGGAGGCAATGCTCACGCCGAGCACCAATCCGAGTGCGGCGCGCGTCAGCGAGATGCGCAGATCCTCTCCGAGCGTGGACGGCGCGCCGACCTGCCACAGGTGGACCGCGGCCTTGACCACTTGGATGGGAGAGGCGGCGATCGTGTCGGAGATGACCCCCAGGGAGCTGGCCAGCTGCCAGGCCACGAGCAGCACGAGCGGACTGGCGTAGATGGCCAGCGTGCGCCCGATCCTTCCCGCCGACAGCGCACGGCGCCTGGGCCGGCGTGGCAGGAAGACCTCCGTCGACGGCTCATTCACCGCGTCCACGGCCACGGTCATGGCTCCGAGGCGCGCGGCGCCGGCGGCGCGGCGGGTCGGATGGATCGGCTCTGTTTCACGGAAACTCCCTGGCTGGTGTCGAGTCGGGGCGCCGCCCTGGGCAACGCCGGGCTATGAATTCATCTAAATCCGATCGACAATGTCCAGTTTGGGAGCCATGTGTACCCGATCGGGTATTCCGGCCTCCGTACGGTTAGCACACTAATTTGATTGAATTACTTTAGATGCTTCCCGACGCCGCCCTCCCTGCCCGCTCGATCCGCCCTCTGATCGTCGACGACCATGCCGCGACGCGCATTGGCCACGCTGTCCTGCTGCGCCGTCAGCCCTGGGTCTCACACTGCCTGATGGCCCGCAACGGTCTTGAGGGCTCCCAGCTGGCTTCTCAGCATCGCCCCGAGGTCACGCTGCTCGACGTGTCAAACGCCGGACCCTTTATCACCGAGGCGACCGCGGCCCTGCACGCCGCTCATCCGGGGGTGAGCATCGTCCTCACCTCACGCTGCTCCGGCAACCTGGGCGACGAACCCGAACGGCTGGGTGCGGTGGCGTTCCTGCCACCGGGAGCAGGCAGCGACGAGATCCTCGCGGCGGTGAAGTCGGCCGTACTGGGGGCGCCCCACTCCCGCGCCGCGTCGCCTCCCGAACCGCCTGAGCGGCTGAGCGACCGCGAGCGCCGGCTGCTCAGCCTGATCAGCACCGGCGCGACCAACCGCGAGATCGCCTCCGAGCTGCAGCTGAGCGCTGACGCCATCAAGAAGAACGCCAGCGCGATCTACCGCAAGCTCGGAGTACGAAATCGCACCGAGGCGGCGCGCCTGGCCCACCGGTTGCTCACGCCGGCCCGCTCGGGCCGATAGACACCGGCGGCGGGCCGATCATCGGCGAGGAGATCAGCGCTGCTCTCACCCGGCGGTAAGGCCCGAGCCGGCCAACCTCGTCACCGCGACGGGGACGTTGCGCTACCCGCGGGTGCGAGGCATGGTTTGTTGCACGGCCCAACGATTCCCATCGGGATCGTTGAAGAAGACAAACGAACCCCAGTCGAGGTCTTGGATCTCGCTGACGTCGACACCACGCTCGACGAGTTCGGTGCGGGCGGCTTCGATGTCGGCGACCACGAGTTGGGTCTGGGCTTGGCCCGGCGTGGACTCGGTGATGCCGATGCCCAGAACGATTGAGCAGGCCGAGCCGGGCGGGGTGAGTTGCACGAAGCGCAGCTCGTCGTTGACCTTGTGATCGTGGTCGGCGTGAAAACCGGCCCGATCCGTGTAGAAGGCCTTGGCTCGATCCACGTCTGAGACGGGGATGGCTACCAGCTCAAGCTTCCATTCCATGGTGTTCTCCTTGTCTGTGCAGGAACTGCCGAAGCAGCGTCGGGTGCCCGCCAGCCTCCTTCGCAAGGCGGTCGCGCGCGGAGCATGTTCGCGGTTGGCCAGCGTGCGCGCCAACCCCAAGTGCGGAACACCCGGCGAGCTAGGCGAGGACCGTGCGGACGAGGGAGATGGCCAGGACCGCGGCGGCCACACCGGCCGCGAGGGCGAGAACGGCCAGAAACAGCCGCAGTGGGACCTGGGTGGAGCTCGGCTCCGTCATCCGTTGGCCTCGTCGACGATCAATGCGGTGAAGGCGGGACCGCCCGGCGGGGCAATATTGAAGGCGAGGCTCCACTTGCCGACCATGATCAGGGCCGGCGCGGCCCGGGAATAGACCCCGGGTCGGGTTTCCGTGAGCTGGTATTCCTGCTGAGGCATCTGCATCTCCAGATGGTTGAAGGCGAGCGTGACGCTGGCGTGGCGGACGGGTCGCCCCTGCTTGGTGATTCGCAACGCGAACGTGTCGGGCGCGGCGGCCTTGTTGGGGGACACGAGGACCTGGAGCTGATAGCCGGCGCGCCTCACGGCCTGCGCCACGCGTCCGGGTCCAACCTGTGCGAGCGCCGAGTTCTGCAGCGCGAAGGCCGGCGGTGGCGGCGCCAGGCTGGAGAGCACGGCGGCGACAAACACCGCCGCGGCGACCAGAACCGTCTCCCCGCCGATCAGTCGCCGAAGCAGACGCGCGGCCGACTCGCCGAGCTGTGGGCGGCCCGTGGCCGCCAGGAGGCGTGGCCGTGTCCGCAGCAGGTTGCCCGAGGCCAGAGCGAGGGCAGCGACGAGGATCCCGATCTTGACCAGGATCGCCA
Organism: Solirubrobacteraceae bacterium; assembly: GCA_034665145.1. GTDB lineage: Bacteria > Actinomycetota > Thermoleophilia > Solirubrobacterales > Solirubrobacteraceae > Palsa-465. The sequence continues at coordinate 11,162 of JAXDGI010000033.1, read as the reverse complement.
CGCCGTAGCTGGTCTGCCAGAGCGCGTCGAGGGCCGGCATGTGCTCAATCGTCGCCCCTGTGCCGGTGCCCAGCAGCACGATGACCGAGGTCAGGGCCAGCAGTGAAAAGCGCGGCACGACGATGGCCAGAGCCGGCACGCGCGTCCCGGCGGGCAGGGCGAGCCAGAGCACGAGGAGCCCGATCAAGCCGCCAAGCCACAATGAGCCCGAGATCAAATGCAGCCAGTCAAAGGCCAGCGAGAGTCCTCGCGGTGAGGTCTGGCCGGCGTGGCCGGTGGCGCCCGGAATCCCGAGCACGGCCGCGGCGGCGATCAGCGCCCCCGCCTGGGCGCTGATCTCGGCAATCGAGCGGTGCTCGCGGTCGGGCCGATCAAGCCACAACGCGATCCAGGCGGCCAGGCAGAACAGCGTGAAGCAGACGAGCATGTCCACGTAGCCGCGGCCGAACGCGGTGATGCGAAACAGCGGCACGAGGGCACTGACGTCGAACACCGAGCGCAGCGAGTCACTGGCGGTGGCGAAGTCCAGGTACACGGGGATCGCCACGACTCCGATCACCGACGCGATCACCATCGCCAGCGAGACCGCACGAAGCGTTGTCTGGCTGGCGCGCCGGGGTAGCGGCCGAGCGATGAGGACGCGGAAGGCGAACAGCCCGATCGCGATCATCACCGACAAGAACATCACCCACCGCGCGACGAGCAGGTTCGCCGCGGTCGCCGATGACGCGATGCTCGGCACCGAGAACCTGGGTGCCGGGCCGGGGTTGGGACCGACCGCGTAGGTGAACGCGCCCTGCACCGGATGCCCGTCCACCGAGATCGCCCGCCAGTAGACCAGATACCACCCCTCGGGCAGACGCGGGCGCAGGGAGACGATAAGCGTGTCGGGATTCGCCGCCGAGCGGCGCACCGGGCCGACCGTCTCCTGGTGACCCTGGGTGTCGGTCACCGAGATGATCGCGAACCGGGGCTCGACCGCCTCGTCGTAGGTCAATTGCACATTCGGGGGCGGAGCGTTGAGCACCCCGCTGGCCACCGGGACCGTCCTGATCAAGTAGGCGTGCGCCGAGGCAACGCTCGGCACCATCAGGCCCGCGGTGGTGACCAAGATCGCCGTGACGATCCGCCCCCGCGTGGTCACGCCAACGTCCGCTTACCGGCTCCGCCCCCGCTCACGAGTGCGAACCCGCCCGCGGCGAGACCGAGCACCCCGACGACCAACGCGACGATGGTCAGGACCGAGGTTCCGCTCCCCCCCAGGGAGGCCTGCGCCTGGATCGTCGGCGCCGGCGCCGCAGAGGACTCCGGACCCGACCAGTTGACGATCGAGCCATCCGAATAGGTCTGCTGAACCTGGAACGTGTACATCGTCGACGAGGCCGGCTGAGCAAGGAACTGAAACAGCGAGTCCTCGCCCGTCGGTGTCCTGCCACCGGTCCAGGTGACCTTCTGAATGACCGTGTTATCCCCGGATCCGGTCTGCTGGACCTTCTGCGTCCAGCCCGGCGGCGGGGGAACGAAGGAATCGATCCCGAACCCGCTCGGAACCGTCACCACGACCTTGCTCGTGGTCAGGCCAGCCTTCTCGGTCGGTACAACCAGGCTGTAGAGCTGCAGCTTTCCCGCGAGAGAAACCGCCGGGCTGACGCGCGCGTGCCCCAACGCCGCCGCCGGGATAGCCAGCGCCCATACGAACACGAGCAGCGCGCCCAGCGGGCGTCTCTTCATGGCGATCTTTGACTTCATCATGTGACCTCCTGATCGGGTCGGCCGTCCCAAGGTGTCCGTCGCGCCGAGCGCGACGCACACCCGGACGGGTCACTGCATCGCCCCTCACCCTTGGGCGCACCGCCAGCGGAGCGAGCGCCGCTGGGTTGATGCCGCTTCGCGAGGCCGACGCATCCAGCGCGATGTGCCCGCTTGCGGCGGCCAGTACGCGAGAGCTGACACTCCGCAGCCCGTCTCGAGTTCCGAACGGGCAGCGCGAGCGGTTCAGCTCGGCGGGCCCCGACCGGACCAGCCCAGGGCCAGCGGCGGCCAGGAGGGCAGCCGCAGATCGCGCAGCGGTCCGGCCCCCGGTGCCACCGGTGCGGATCGGGCTGCGGACACGCAATGAGCGGCAACCTCGTCCAGCACCCATCGCGCTCCATGCAACAGCGCCGCCAGGACCAGCCCGACGCACAACGCCGCCGGAACTGACCACCAACCGCCGTAGCCAAAAATCCCGGCCAGACCAGCCGGATGGCCCGTGGCAAACACCCCCTCCAGGCACTCCTGGGAGACGTAGATCACGACCAAGCACGCCGAGCACGTAAGCCACAGGCCCACAAGCGACAGACCAAACCGCGACAAGGTCCTGCGGCCGGCCATCGCGCGCCCGAGTGCGGATAGAAAACCGCCGCCGGCCACCGCCAAGAGCAGGACGATCCACGGGACCAGCGAGTGCAGGTACGAATGCCCCTGGTGTTGAAGCTCGGCTCCGGCCGCGCCGCCGTAGGTCAGTAGATAACGCAACTGGTGGACCGCAAAAGCGGCCGCAGGAACCGTGGCGGCACGGGCACAGCGACGAAGGACAGCACGACGATTAGCGCGCAAGGCCATCGGGTCAGGAGCATACTTGCCCCGTCCTGAGCTCACCACGCGATATCCCGATCCGCGGAGACATGATCCGTCTGGGTCAGCTGCTCAAACTCGCCGGCGTCGTCGACAGCGGGGCCGAGATCAAGACTCTCCTGGGCTCTGAGGCGGTACTGGTCAACGGCCAGCCGGAGGCACGCCGAGGGCGCCAGTTGCACCCGGACGATGTCGTGAGGGTCGTGGGACAGGAACTGCGGGTGATCGGCGAGTCGCCGTCGCGCTAGGGCTCAGCCCGGGTTCAGCGCGGAAACTCGGATACCTCGTACGCGTTGTTGGCGAGCACCTCACAGGCCTGGCTCTCCGGGTTGCTCGGGTCCTCACGGTAGACGACAAACGGCTGATGGGGGCCCATGTCAAAGATCGCCGTCACGATCGCGCCGTCGATCGGGTCCGGGTCACCCACCCGGGTGATGCAGTCCAGCCTGCCGCGACGACTCCAGATCTCCATGATCCGGCGCTGGCTCGGTGCGCGGCCCATCTCGCGCTCGGTCTTGACGCGCAGGCGCTGATAGGTGTCCTCTGCGGCCTGTTCCGGGCCGGCGGGAGTGAAGTATTGGGTCATGAGGAGATCAGAGCCCGCGCTCGCGGGCGTCCTTGCTGAGGGCGGCGGCCAGCGTAGCCGGAGCGAGCTTGGCCTCCAACTCGGTAATGCGGCGCTCCTGGCGCTCGGCCTCGCGATGCACCGAGTCCTGGAGCCCTTGGACCATCTGCTCGAGATCGGCAATCCGTCCGTGCAGACGCTCGATGTGGCTCGCTTCGACCTCGCGCGCCGATCCGGGCTGGAGCTGAGTAATGACGTCGGGGGTGGCAATCCGGCGCATGTGGCGGATCTGGCGGATACGAGCGATCAACCCATCGGACTCGTGGCTCATCGGAGGCCGCCTGGCTTCGTTGCGATGCGGTGGATGAGCCGCCATGACCTTGACACCATCCAGCTCCCTTCGATTGCCGCCGCGCCTGAATTAAGAGGTCGACCTTGGTCGGCGACAGAACCTCACGGACGTAATACGCCCGTAGTCAGACCGTAGCACCGCCCCGGCGGGGATCAAGCCGCTCATCGCGAGGCTCGGGCGCCGGTCGGCACCCCTCGGTCGGCGCCGCCCCGGCAGGAGTCTCGCGCCGACGGCGAAACTCTGATTAGGTTGCGGCGCAGGAGCGGTCCGAGTCGTCTGCGCTTTCCCGGGTGGGTGCCATGTCGAAGGTCAGGCCAACGAGTGCCGTCAGCCGCGCGAGCCCGAGCGCGGGCGCGGGCGCGGGCCCGAGCGTGGGCCCACGCGCGTGCCCCCCGGGCAGCCGATGAGCTTTTTCCGGCGCCCGGACAACGAGACCCCGGAGGTCGATGCGGCCAGGGCTCGGATCGAGGCCGGTGGGATCACTCCCCAGGCGGAGGCGCGACTCAAGGCGCTCTCGGTGGAGGGCGCGATGTTCACCAGCGGCTTGTCGGTCTCCGAGTTCGCGCTGCTGCACCGTCTTGGCCCCCAGCCGCTGGCCCAGGTGATGGGCGCCAGCGTCGTCCGGCCCGGTTGGCAGTACCTGCCCGCCCTGCCGCCGGGCGAGGTCAGCGTGGCCGCCGGGCCGTGGGGGCCGGTTATGAGCAGCACATCGCTGGGCAATCGCATGACCGAGCCCTCTCCCCAGCAGGTGCGCAACTTCAAGTGGCACGCCGAGATCGTGTGCGAGCTCAACACGCGCGCCGACGCCTGGAACCTGGCACGGCGACGGGCGCTGGACCGTCTCAGTGAGGAGGCGCTGCAGGTCGGAGCCGATGCCGTGGTCGGGGTGCACCTGCGCCGCGGCGATCACGACCTCGGCGGTGAGCTCATCGACTACGTCGTCTCGGGGACAGCCGTCCGCCTCCCGGACTCTCGCCGGAATAACTGGCCGGTCCTCACCGATGTCTCCGTGCAGGACTACTGGCGCCTGGTCACCGGCGGGCACGAGCCGCGCGGCCTGGTCGCCGCCAGCGCGGTGGTGTTCGCCTCCGCCCCGCTCGATACGCGCCTGCGGCGCACCCGAACGATGGCGCGCAACCAGGAGCTCGCCGAGATCAGCGAGGCGTTTCACATGGCCCGCGAGACTGTGCGGCGCCGGATCCGCAGCCAGGTGCAAGACGCCCAGGCGACGGGAGCGGTGGGGGTCGAGTTCTCGCACGCCGTCCACCAGGAGAAGATCGCGCTGGCCTCCTCACTGCAGACGTACGACTTTCGCGGATGGAACCGAGGGCGCTTCGGTATCCCGTACTGGGTGTCGGGCCACAGCGACACGGAGCGTCGCGGCTGGGTGATCACCATGCATGCCGCCGGAACCGCGATCCGTTCGCGGCCCGGACGGCCGGCGCCACCGACCCTGAAGACGACGATGCGAATGGGAGCCACGTGACCGAGTACGACCCCACGTCCCTGGAGGGAGTCCCCCCGTCCGGACGCGAGCGCCTGGAGCAAAATCGTGAGGGCCTCTACACCTCAGACCTGAGCGTCAACGAGTTCCTGCTCGTCAGCCAGGCTGGATTCGATCCCGTGGGGCTGGTGGTGGGCAGCTCGATCTTCCACATCGGGTTCCAGGTGGCCGGCCCCAAGGCCAGCCGCGAGCTCGATGTCCTCTCCCAGGCCATGTACAGCGCCCGGCATCTGGCCATGACGCGAATGGAGGAAGAGGCGGATCAGCTCGGCGCGGACGGAATCGTCGGCGTACGGCTGGACATCGGGCGCTATGACTGGGGCCCGAACATGGCCGAGTTCATCGCCATCGGCACCGCTGTCAAGCACCGCGAGGGCGTGCTGCATCGCGCCCCGAACGGGCGGCCGTTCCAGAGCGACCTCTCCGGTCAGGAGTTCTGGACGCTGCTGCGTACCGGCCACCGTCCGGTGGGCATGGTCATGGGCAGCTGCGTCTACCACGTCGGACGGCGCGGGCCGTTGCAGACCGTGGCCCAGACGGGCCGCAACATCGAGCTGCCCAACTTCACCCAGGCGCTCTATGAGGCCCGGGAACTGGCCATGCAGCGCATGCAAACCGAGGCCCAGGAACTCCAGGCGGAGGGGATCGTCGGCGTGTCGCTGTCGGAGAAGAGCCACGGCTGGGGCAGCCACGTGATCGAGTTCTTCGCCCTCGGCACCGCCATCGTTCGCTCCGAGCAGGCCGAGGGGATCGAGCCGCCCGTGCCCGTGCTCGATCTCAACGACCGCTGACGCCGGCATGCTCCCCGCCGGGCTCGCGGTGCTCGCGCTGGGCGGCGGCGGTGACCGGCCGGCGAGCTCAGGCCCCGGCCTCGCCGGTGAGCCGCTCCCCGGCAAGATCATCGAGATGAGAGATGGCCAGCACCTGGCCGGCCGGGCTGTCAACGGGGGCGAGCAGGCGCAGGGGCGTCCGGCTCTCGCGCAGGCTGCCGGCGATCTTGAGCAGCAGCATGACCCCCTGGCTGTCGATGTACTCGACGCCGGCGAGGTCGACCAGCACACGCTCGGGGGCCGCCTCGGCGATCACCTCACGCACCCGGCTGAGCACGGTCTGGGCGTTGGAGAGGTCGATCTCCCCGAACAGGCCGATCCAGAGACCGTCCCGGTCGGGATCGACCTCGATCCGGGCCAGGGGCCCGGTCATGACGGCGCTCCTTCGGCGCGCGGGAGGCGGAAGGTGAGCGTCGTGCCGGCGCCGTCCGACTGCCGATCGAGCCCCGTGGCCAGAGCGCGGATGATGGCAAACCCGCGGCCGCGATCAGGCTGATCGCTAGCCTCGCGCCATCGTCCCTCGTCGCGGACGGAGACGTGCAGCGAGTCATCGCCGTCATCGCGGATGCTGAGATCGATGACGCCCGGCCGCCGATCGCGGTAGGCGTGCTCGATCGCGTTGGTCAGGGCCTCACCGACCGCGAGGAGCAGGCGTTGCCCGAATGAGGCGGAATCCCCGCGACCATCCAGCCACAGCCTGATCGCCCGGCGGGTACTGGCCAACTCGCCCGCGTCGGCGGGGATGCGGCGTTGGAAGCGCTGTGGCGTCACCGCACTGAAGCGTAGACAGACAATCACGGCATCGTCGTCGTTGGCCGAATGCGCGGTCAGGGCATCATCAGCCGCTCGCCGAGCTGATCGATGGGCAGCGCGGACCGCGACCGCGCGGCCGACTCCAGCCGGCCGAGTCCGGTGCTGATCGACTCCCGGCGCCGCTCGACCAAGCCGTCCGAATACAGAATGAGGAGGTCGCCCGATCCGAGCCGGTAGCTGGCCGCAGAGCGCTCACAGGGCAGACTCACCGCTCCCACGGGCGTCGAGCGTCCCCCATCGAGCCACTGGACGCCACCGCCGGGCGAGACGACGAGCGCGGGCGGGTGACCGGCCGAGGCGTAGCTCAGTTCGCCCGTGGCCGGATCCAGGAACCCGCACGCGATGGTGGCGAACTCGACCCCATTGGCGCCGGTGGAGAAGTCACTCAACTGCGTAGCCTAGGGCCGTGGACTCGATCGAGATCGCCACTCCGCATGGCCCGGCCCGGGCTCACCTGGCCCCTGGCCCCGGCGCGCGGGGCATGCTGATCATGGGCCACGGCGCGGGCGGTGGGATCACGGCGCCCGATCTGCAGGCCGCCGCCGGGGTCGCGGCCGATCGTGAGCTGACCGTCGCCCTCGTCGAGCAGCCCTACCGGGTCGCCGGTCGCCGGTCACCGTCGCCCGCTGCGCAGCTCGATGCCGCCTTCACGGCCGTTGTGGCACACCTCGCGGACGCGGATCTCGGGGGGCGGCCCCTGATCTTGGGGGGGCGGTCGTCCGGCGCACGGGTCGCCTGCCGCTGCGCGGGCGCGCTCGGCGCCGCGGCGGTGCTGTGCCTGGCCTTCCCCCTGCTCCCTCCCCACCGGGCCAACGCGCGCCGTGAGCCTCAGAGCCGGCTGGACGAGCTCGACGCCGTATCGGTCCCCACGCTCGTCGTGCAGGGCAGTCGCGACCGTTTCGGAATGCCACCGGCGGGCCCGCATCGCCAGGTCGTCACGCTCACGGGCGACCACAGCCTGCGCAGCGATCTGCCCGGACTTCGCGTGGCCGTCGGCGATTGGCTCGGCCGCCTGACGCGGCTACCCTCAGACGGTGGCTGAGCCCGATCTGAACCCCTCGGCTCGGCCCGGCCTGCCGCCGGCAGCCAATTCCCAGCTGGCCGATTTCTGGTCTGAGCCGGTCCGGGGCGGGCACCCCGACCCGCGGCTGCTGCGGTTGCCTGGGATCGAGCAACTGCGGCGCCAGATGGCCGGGGAGAGTCCCGAGCCTCCGCTCTCACGCCTGACCGGGCTGCGCCTGGACGCGATCGCGGCCGGCGAGGCTCGCTTCAGCATGCCGCTCACCGGCTGGCTGACCGGCGCTGACGGCCAGATCAGCCCCGGGCCGCTCTCGATCCCGGCCGACGCGGCCATGGCCTGCGCGATCATGTCGCAGCTGCCCGCGGGCACGCCGTTCACCACCTCGGAGATGACGCTGCGAGTGCTGCGACCGGTCTCGGCCGGTGGCGAGGTCAGCGCGATCGGCCGGGTCATTTCCGTCGGGCCGCCCGTCGCCCTGGCCGAGGTGGCGCTCCACGACCACAGCGGGGCGCTCATCGCCCATGGCAGCTCGCTGTGCATGACCCTGCCCCGGATCGCGCCCGGACCGGCTGGCGATCCGGATCCGGGCACGCCGCGCGAGACAACCCCCGACCCATGGCAGCGCCCAGCACCCGAGACGGCTCGCGCATCCGCGCCCGGGACGGGCCTTGATCATCTGCAGGCGCGGATTGCCGGCGAGGGCGATCCGACGCCGCTGGAGCGCTTCACCGGCCTCGCCCCGCGCAGTGCCGGTCAGGGCGAGGCCGAGTACGAGCTCGCCGCCAGCCCATGGTTCTGCGCCCCGCCGCCGGGGCGATTGCAGGGCGGGGTGACCATCACCCTCGTCGAAGCGGCGATGTTCGCGGCGATCCGCACCGTCGTGCCCGATCACCAGCCGGTGCACCCGGTCGAGTTGAAGATCAACCTGCTGCGCCCGCTGGCCAGCGATGGTCGCGCGGCCACCGCCTGCGGCCGTCTCGTGCACGCCGGCCGCCGGGTGGCGGTGGCGCGCGGCGAGGTCAGCGATGCCGACGGACGGGCGATCGCGGTCGCCACCGGTTCCGCGCTGCTCGGCGAGGCCGTCGCCGGTCCGCGCTGACCGCGGCCGCGGCAAGGCCGGCGCCGAAGCCAGCGGTCAGGACGAGCTGACCACGTCTGACTCCGGCGTCGCGGACAGCTCGAGCCGGGGACCAAAGCTGATGCGCATGAGCGCGCCGCCGTCGGGCGCGTTGAGCGCCTGCACGAAGCCGCCGTGCGCATCGGCCGCCTGGCGGACGATGGCCAGGCCCAGTCCCGAGCCGGGCTTGGAGCGGGCGTCCCGCGCGCGATGGAAGCGATCAAAGATGAAGGGCAGGTCGGCCTCGCGAAAGCCCGGCCCGTGGTCACGCACCGTGAGCACACCGTCGGACAGCTCCACCTCGATCGTGCCCCGCGCCGGGCTCCACTTGACGGCGTTATCGAGCAGGTTGGCCACCGCCCGGGCAATGCGGTCACCCTCACCGCGGATGAGCGTGGGCTCGAGGCTCGAGGTCACGGTGAGCTGGGGAGCGCGCCGTCGGGTTCGCTCGACCGTGGCGGCAACGACCTCGTCGAGGCGGACGTCGCCGTGCTCGCCGCTGGGCTTGGCCCCCCGCGCCAGCTCGACCACGTCGCTGACCAGGTCGGTGAGGTCATCGAGCTCGTCGATCACGTCGGTGCGCAGGGCCTCACGGTCCTCCGCCGACAGCAGCTCCTCGTCGCGCATCAGCTGCAGGTTGGCCCGGATCGTGGCGATCGGCGTGCGCAACTCGTGGGACGCATCGGCGACGAGGTTGCGCTGGGCGGCGATCGAATTCTCCAGCGCGTCGAGCGTCCGGTTGAAGGTTTGCCCGAGGCGGGCGATCTCATCGTTGCCGTGCACCTCCAGCCGCTGGTGCTCGAGGCGCTCGGGATTGACGGCGATCTGCTCGGCCTGGCCGGTGAAGCGAGCGATCGGCGCCAAGGCCGTGCGGGCCACGAGCAGACCGAGCAGCCCGGCGAGCAGGATGCCGCCGGCGGCGACCAGAACCAGCAACAGGGCCTGGCTGGCCAGCGCCCGGTTGACGTCCTCGAGCGGCAGCGCGACGAGCAGGGCGCCGCGCCAGCCCAGGCCGGTGACGAGCACGCGGATGTCGTTCCCGTGGACCTCACGGTCGGCGAAGTAGCGCCCGGTGCCGCGCCGCGCCAGCGCCTTGGCCCGGCCGTCGGGCGGAATGCTCTGCTTCTGCCCCTTGGGCAGGTAGATCGTCCCGTTGCGTCTGATCAGAGTGACCGTTCCGGGTGCCCCGCCGAAGGCGGGGGCGTTGCGGTCATCCAGACCCAGACCCTCGTCCTTGTCATCCGGATCGCGGCCCCGCTGCTCGGTGCCCACGGAGCCGGTCGACGAGCCCGGCGGCGGGGGTCCAATTGTCGGAAGCGGCCCGGGGGCTCGTGCCGCGGCCCCCTGAGGGTGGCCACTGACTGAGAGCCCGGTGCGTGACAGCAGCGACCCGGTGAGGCTCTGCAGGGATGAGTCGGTCTCCCCCCGCAGCTGCGAGCGGGTGCCGGCGTAGGCGGTCAGGGCCACGGCGATGACCGCGATCGCCACCGCGATCCCGGCGGCCAGCCCCATCCGCGCGCGCAGACTCACTCGGCGCCCGTCCGCGTCCTCATTCGGTCGGCTCCCGCAGGGCATAGCCGACGCCCCGGACCGTGTGGATCAGGGGTCGTGAGCCCGCGTCCTCGAGCTTGCGCCGCAGATAGCCGACATAGACGCGCAGCGCATTGGAGGTCGGCCCAAAGTCATAGCCCCAGACGCGGTCATAGATCAGGGTGTGCGGCAGAACCCGCCGGGGGTTGAGCATGAGCAGCTCAAGCAGCTGATACTCGGTCCGGGTCAGCTCCACGAACGCGCCCGAGACGGTGACGCCGTGGCGAGCCGGATCGAGCTTGAGCTCCCCGAAGGACAGCGCGCCGTCGACGTCGCCCTCGCCTCCGGCCCGGCGCATGAGGGCGCGCAAGCGGGCCTTGAGCTCGTCGACGTCAAACGGTTTCACCAGGTAATCGTCGGCCCCGGCGTCGAGACCATCGATTCGATCAGACACCGCATCGCGCGCGGTGAGCATGAGCACCGGCAGCCGGTTGCCCTGGCGACGCAGTTGCCGGGTCACCTCGAGCCCGTCGATGTCGGGGAGCCCGATGTCGAGCACCATCGCGTCGGGCACGCCGGCCACGACCTCGGTGAGCGCGTCTGAGCCGTTCTCGGCCAGGCGGACCTCGTAGCCGGACATGCTCAGGGCGCGCCGCAGGACCTCGCGCAGCCCCCGGTCGTCGTCCACCACCAGCACTCGCATGTCCTCATTCTCCCTGCTGGGCCGGACTTCCCGGCGATCTTCCTACGCCCAGCTTATGTGCTGCCGAGGTGGGTAGGCACACGCACCGAGCGTCGTGCTCAGGCACCGGCC
>JAXDGI010000032.1:0-26566 GCA_034665145.1 Solirubrobacteraceae bacterium | reverse complement strand
CCGCTTGAGACCATGACGACCCGGGGAGATGGCGCCTCGCGAAGCAGGGGAAGCGCTGCCTGTGTTACCGCGAGCGCCCCGAACACGTTCGTGTCGAAGATCTCGCGCAACTCGTTGAGCGACACCTTGCTGAGCTGACCCGACTGCGCCTTCTCCTCAAACGTGTTTCCCGGCATCTCCTCCCAGGGTGTCGCGTGGGAGATGCCTGCATTGTTGATGAGAACGTCGAGCCGGCCGAACTCCTCGCGGACTTGGTCCGCGGCGGCGGTGATCGAGGCCTGATCGGTGACGTCGAGCTGGATCGCGTGCGCGTCGCCGTCGATGCCGTGTGCCGCCGTCTCACCGTTCTTGAGGTCGCGCGAGCCGACCAGGACGGTAAGGCCGTGCTTCGCGAGATTCTTGGCGATCGTGAGTCCGATCCCCTTGTTGGCCCCCGTGATCAGGGCAATCTGGTTGTCATGCATGGTGGGCTCCTCCGCGCGTCGTGACGTGATGAGCCCGCGGTCGCGCGATGTAGATTGAGCGAGGGTAACGGTCTGCTCTTATGGCCCGATTGCAAAAGCGGTGCCACGGCGGGCAACCTCGCCTCCCGGAAAAAGCAGAACGGCGGAGGAGGAAGGGTTCCATCCCGACTTCTTCCAAACCCGAGACTGGACCACCTGGGCAATCGCCTGATCCTGCGCCCAGTGTGGGAGCTCTGCTCTCGGCGACATCCAGGACCATCTTCCGAAGTTCGACGGCTCCGGCCCGGCTTATTGATGTGCGGGCGGCGGGAGATTCCGTCGCCGCGTTTCCGGCTCGTCATCGGCGTTGACGAATGCGCGCAGTTATAAAGCGGATTCGGCGTGCTGGTCGATGGCACGATGTGCACCCGCCAGACGCCAAAAACCGTGCTGGGTTCTCGGCCGCCACGCGGTTTCGCCAGCGGCGCCGTGCATGGTTGAGCCGGATCTGGTGGACGTTACCCGCTCTGGTTCTGTGCCCCGTTGCGACGGTGGCGGTCCTGATGCAGATTCTCGATGCTGGGCATACGGCGTTCGCTTGGGGCTTCGGGGTCGGTGCCGGCCTTGGTGCGCTCATGGTTTGGGTCGACTCGCCTCCCGAGCGCATCGATCGCTGGCGCCGGGGGGCTCAGGGCGAGAAGGACACCGCCCGGGCACTCAGACCGCTCGTGCGTCAGGGTTGGCACGTCTTCAACGACATCGACATCCGGCACGGAAACATCGATCACGTACTCATCGGTCCGCCGGGCGTGTTTGTTCTAGACACGAAGAGTCTCGGAGGAAGGGTCCGCGTCACCCGGGGCGTGGTGTCGGTCAAATGGCACGAGGACCCTGACGACGGCTACACGAACAGGTCGATGGCGGGCCGTGTGGCGACGGCGGCTGACCGAGTCCGCGGCGAGCTGAAGGTTCGCGGCATCCAGCCTGAGGTTCAGCCGGTGGTAGTGCTTTGGGCGGACTTCGCCCAGGAGTCCATCCTCAGCAGCCGCGTGGCCTGGATCGCAGGCCGCCTGCTCGCCACCACGCTGCAGGCACGCCCGGCCACGTTGTCCGCCGACGAGATCAACGCCGCGGCGCACGCGTTTGTCGCGGCGCTGAAGATGCGCCCCTCTCGGCCGCCGCGGCGGATCCGGGCCGGTCGCTTCTCCAACAGGCGTGTCCCGAACCATGTCCCGAAGTCAGCAATTCTGACCGACCGGAACCTGCTCTAACTAGGACCAGCGGCCCAGTACTTACGCAGAAACGCCTGCAAATAGGCAACTTTTAATCCGACGGTCGTGGGTTCGAGTCCCACCGGCGGCACTGAGAAATAGCCGCTCCGCGCCTGGATCAGTTGGCCGGCTGCTGGACGCTGGTGGTGTTGCGCGCCTGTTGGGCAGCGACCGGAGGCCAACAGCGCCATGCGACGGACGCTCTCAAAGCGAGTGGCCCGTCGAGGCAGATCTCGGGATCACCGGGAGATGCTCGTCGGTGCCGTTCGTGCTCGGCGCGGGGCACCAATGCTTGGGGTGGGCGAATCGGCGTCCGGGCACTCGCCTCGGGAACGGTTTTCGTGGAGGATTGGTGGGCGGTCACGGCGCGATAGCCTGGTCGCGGGGTTGCCGCAGCGAGGCCCGTCAGCGGCGGTGGGCGTGTTCCCAGGCCTCCTGGATCATGTGGCTGACCCGGCCGCGGTCGGAGACGTCATATCCGTTGGCGCGTGCCCACGCGCGAAGCTCTGCGCTTGTCGGTGGCGGCGCGGACGGTTCAATCAGCGTTGATGCGTCTGCGCTGGTCCGGATTCGGGCTTTAGCTGCGGGTTCGTCTTGCGCCCAGATATGGGTGGCGGCGAGATAGCGGTAGGTCCATTCCTCTGCGAGTTTGCGCGTGTCGCAATAAACGATGGGGACGTTCGGCCAGCGGACCTGCAGCTCGGCAAGTCCGTCGGCGACTTTGGCGCCCTGGACGTGCTCGACGTTGAAGATCCGTGCGTAGCTCTGCTCGACCACCACGGCCGCGCGCGGCAAAGCGGAGAGCTCGCCCAACGCGTAGCGCAGCCGGCCGCTCGTCAAGCTGGAGACGAGGTCGGCAACCGTCTTGCGCTCGACCGCGCAGACCAGCTGTCCGTCATGGCTGATCGCGTAATCCCCGCAAGCCAGCCCGCGGCGTACGGTTCTCACCTTCTGGGCGGCGAACGTGAACGGGTAGCGCTCGTGCGCATCGACGAGGATCTCCAGCTCAACGATCCCTTGGGCACGCGCCGTCGGGATGCGCACCTCGGGGCGTGACTGCTTACGGGTGCGCGGCGATTGCCAGAACACGACATCGCGTCCGCGCGCTCGAGTGAACACGATTTGCGAACGCTGCTCGCGCCCGCGGTCGCAGATCACATCGATCGCCGCACCGCGCCGCGCGCACGCCCGCAGAGCGACCCGCTCGACGATGTCGGGATCCGCGGGCCACTCCTCAACCCCGACCGGATGGCAATACAACGCGCTGGTCCGCGGCCACACCCCCTTCGTCCGGAACACCAGCCCTCCCTCGAGCGGCACCCGTAGCAGGTACGGCAACGAACTCGAAGGATCCGGATTGCGCGCCACCAACAACTCCACGCTCACCAGTCTGCCCAAACGAACCCGTTGGCGCAGGCCGCTGGGCACTGGGAACACTCCGCGAGATCGTGAGCGCTAGTCGTCCGCTGGGCTGGGCAGGATATCCGGATGTCCGCGAACGCCGGCGAGAAGCCGCAGTCGATGCTTTGGCCAGATTCAGACGATCGCCCGGTCCAGCTGCCCGAGCGCCGATTGCTCGACGCGATCGCGAGCGGCGAACTCGATCAGCATCTCGTCGCGATCGCTGACGCGGTGCGTGCGCGTCGCGAGTTGCTGCATACCGTTCGTTCAGCTCATGCCATCGCAGCGTTCTGCGTCGGAGACACCGTGCTGTTCAACGGCAACATTCGCCCGCGATACCTGCAGCACGAGGCGGCCGTGATCACAGCGCTCGACGATCGTCAGGTGACGGTGCGGCTGTGGCGACCGCTCGGCCGTTTCGGCCATGGTGAGGTTCGCTGCCCGCCGCTCGCGCTGCAAAAGTTGGACCGCCGCACCGCATCCTGATCGTTTCGGGCGGTGCTTCAGCGGTAGCGGCGCGATTCGCCAGCGGCCCACCAATCCGGCAACTCCTCGCCGCGATCACGGAGATACGCCAACGTTGCCGCCGCTCTCTCCCAGTCCGAGCCGGTTGCGCCGCAGAACTTCCACAGCTCCCGCGCCGAGCGCTTGTAGCCGTGGATCAGATCGTCGAGCTCGAACACATCGATCTCGCCGGCATCCAACCTGGCAAACCCGTCCCGAACACGGTCGAGGAGCAGCTTGAGCTGTTCCTCGTGATATCCGCCGATGGTCTCCCGCGCTGCCCTGCGACGCACCCGTTCCCCAGCTCGATCCCCAGCTCGATCACCACCACGTACCTGATCGCTCACCAGCCAAGCCTAACCCCGCGGCGGCCGAGCAGAAAGGGCTGAACCTTGACCTGGGCGGTCGTGTGTTTACGTGCCGGCGCACCCGCTCGGTCGCCTACGGCCGCGCGGGCGCTGGGTTATGCTCGCCTGACAGGCACACTCAGCGGGGGAGGTGTTGGGACCATGGACCCAAGCGCGATCGACGGACTACTTGAGCGGGCCGTGGACGACGGGGTGCTACCCGGCGTTGTCGCAGTCGCCGGAGACCGGGCCGGCGTGCTGTACGAGGGAGCGTTCGGCGTGCTGAGCGTCCAAGGCGACACGGCGGTGCGGTCGGACACGATGTTCTGGCTTGCGTCGATGACCAAGGCGCTGGTCAGCGTCGGGGCGCTGCAGCTGATCGAGCAGGGCGAGCTGGACCTCGAGCAACCGGTCGCGGACATCCTGCCGGAGTTCGGCGCCCTGCAGGTCCTGGACGGCTTTGACGGGAGCACACCACGTCTGCGGGCGCCGAAGAAGCAGGCAACGATCCGTCACCTCCTTACCCACACCGCGGGCGCCGGGTACTGGTTCGCCAACGGCGACATCTTGCGGTACCACCAGCTCACCGGCGTTCCCGACCCGGCCTCGGGCAAGCTCGCCAGCCTGTTCGACGTGCCCCTGATCGCGGACCCCGGCACGCGCTGGGAGTACGGGACGAACACCGACTGGCTGGGGCGAGTGGTGGAAGGGGTCAGCGGTCAGAATCTCGCGAGCTTCTGCGCCGAGCACATCTTTGGCCCGCTGGCCATGCCGGACACGACCTTCACAGCGAACGCTGAGCAGTCCTCGCGGATGATGACCGTGCACTCACGAATCCCTGACGGTGGTCTCATGCCGTCGCCGCTCGGAGTGCCGGCAGACGCGGAGTTTTTCTCCGCGGGCGCCGGCGCGTCGGGGACGGGCCTGGACTACCTGCGCTTCATGCGCGCGATGCTCCGCGGCGGGGAACTCGACGGAGAGCGGGTTTTGCGGCCCGAGACAGTGGAGCTTGCCTTTACTGATCACCTCCAAGGGGCACCGCTGCCCAGGGTCATTCGCTCCGCCATCCCCATGCTGAGCAACGACGTTCCCGCCTGGCCGGTGTCCCAGGGCTGGGGGCTCGGGTTCCGCCTCGTTCTCGAGGACATTCCGGCGATGCGTCGCGCCGGTACCGGCGACTGGGCAGGGTTGGCTAACTGCTACTTCTGGATCGACCGGGCGACGGGTATCGGGGGAGCGTTTCTTACTCAGGTCCTGCCGTTCTACGACGCGCGGATTGTCGAAACCGCTCTCGGCTTTGAACAGTCGGTTTACGCGCTGCTCGGCGCCACCGTCGCAACGTGACGCAACCACCCTGAGCAACTACTCACCGAAGGCAAAGACTCGGCGCGGTTTCCGCCCCATCAGTCACGCCAACGAGCACTCATGCCGTTCCACAAAGGTGGAGTACACCCGCGGCTGCGGTGAGAGTGTGCCCTTAGGTGGGCAGGAGGATCGAGAAGCTGCCGAAGAGAAACTCGCGTACCGCGCGACCGAGGCAGTCCTTCGCGGCGACACTGCTCGGCTCCCCCGCGCGTAGCTCGTCGAACGCGTGTGCCACGGCGGGGAGGAAGGCGGGCTCGACTTCGACTCGCCCGAAGTGGTGTACAAAAACCCTCCGCAGTTCGGGGGCGAGCTCCGCCAGCCGCCGCGTGGACGCGGTGAATGCCTTCAGATCCGAGTCTGGGAGCTGCGCGTAGATGGGACCGGTGTTGATCGTGTCACCCGCGAACAGAATTCCGTCGCGCTCGTCGAGCAGGCAGATGCTGTCGGGCGAGTGGCCCGGCGTGTGCAGTACCGTCAGAATCCGGCCGCCGAGGTCGATCCTGTCGCCGTCGCCCAACGTGGTCGTGGCGCGGCTGGCCGGAATGCGCCAGTGCGCAGCATCGAAGCCGGGGGGTAGCGGCCGAGGATCGTTGTCGGGGGTCAGCAGGTGAAACAGCGCACCGTCGGTGCGTCGGTACTCTTTGGCGGCTGCGAGCAGTTGGCGCGTGTAGATGAGGTAGTCGGCGAGCAGCGCGGGGGATACTTCCTGTTCGAGTGCCGGCGCACCCAGCTCGTGGATGGCGATCTCCTGGAACTCGTGGTTGCCGCCGATGTGGTCGAAGTGCGCATGCGTATTGAGCACGCTCACCGGGCGGTCGGTAAGCCGCTCGGCGACGGGTCGGATCGGGGCGATGCCGAGGCCGGTATCGAGCAGCACAGCGCGCTCCTGACCCGCTACCAGCCAAGTGTTCACGTGGCTGGGCTCGGCGACGAGCCACACGCCCGGGTCCAGCTGCCGCGTCTGAAACCAGCTCACGCGTCCCGGCCGTCGCTGGCCGCCTCCGTCCACTTCGCCGGGTCGCGCCGTTGAAGCGCGTAGTACGTCCCGCCGGCCACGAGCATGCCTACCGGGATGCTGAGGTCGGCGCCGCCGAGGACGTGGGTGGAGAGCGGGCTGTGCCACTTCGCGGCGTTGGTCGTGAAGAACGTAGCGACGGCGCCGAGCAGGAAGCTGGCAAAGCCGGCACGGTTCACGCCTCCGGCGAACCAGTAGCGACCTCCTTCCCGCGCCAGCAGATCGCTGGTGGAGTAGTGAAAGCGCCGGATCATGCCGTCGACGAGGAACACGGCGCACCACGGAGCGATCCAGATGATCATCAGCGAGAGGAACTCGGTGAATGCGGTCGTGAAGTCGTAGAAGAAGATCGCGTAGACCGAGGCCGCCGTCGCGATAACGCAGTCGATGATGATGGTTTTCCACCGCGGCAGCCTGATTCCGAGCGCGAGCAGGGTCAGGCCGGAGGTGTAGGTGTTGAGGAAGTTGTTGGTCACCGAGCCCCCGATCACGACGATCAGGAACGGTGCGAAGTACCACGAGGCCAGCAACGGCTTGAGGCCGCCGACGGGGTCCGTGAGGTTGGCGGCGCTGGCGGCCAGCACCCCGACGATCGAGATCGCGATGGCCGGGATGAGGTTGCCGAGGACCGTCCAGCCGATGATCGCGCGCGCAGAGGTGGCGCGGGGTAGGTAGCGGCTGTAGTCGGCCGGATAGTTGGACAGCGACAGCGGCAACGCGGCGACGATGATCGTGCCGAGGCAGAAGGTGGCGAGCTGGCCGGATGCCGCGAGCTGCGTCGGGGCGTAGTTCACGTGGCCCTTGGCCACGACCTGGATCGCCACGCCGATCATGATCGCTCCAAGGAGAAAGGTGAAGATCTTCTGCAGGAACATGATGGTCGCGTGCCCCAGCACCGCCGCGCCGTAGGTGATCACTACGAGCGCGGCGAGTAGGACCAGCTTGACGCCGGTGCCTGCCTGGATGCCGACCTCGCCGGCGAGGGAAAACGCCGCAAACGCACTCAGCACGAGGAACACCGCCTGCCAGCCCACGACCGTCAGCCACGCGAGCGCCGTCGGCACGAGATTGCCCCGCAGGCCAAAGGCAGCCCGCGACACGACCATCGTCGCCGTGCCTGCCCGCGGCCCGGGCACCCCACCGAGTCCCACCACCACGAAGAGCAGGTTGCCCAGCACGGTCGCACCGAGGGCTGCCCAGAAGCCCAGACCGAGCCCGACGAGCGCCCCCCCGACGATGATGTAGGTCAGGCTCACGTTGCCACCGAACCACACCCACAACAGGTCTCTGGCGCGACCGCTGCGCTCGTCGTCGGGAATGGCGTCGATGCCGTGCTGCTCGATGCGCCACAGCTCGTTACCGGCGTCGTCTGGCCCGCTCGACGCGTTCGGCGTCATGGTCCTCGCGGCGGTCGCGAGCTCTCCTCCACTCATGCGATGTCTCCTCCTAGCATCTGTTGGCGCGGCGAACCTACACGAGACTTGTAGCTTGTGCAAGTCTTAGCTAAAGCATGCTTGTAGTTTCACGCCCTGTCCATATCGCCGTCATCTGTAATAGATTGCGGTGAACGTGGCGCAGGCCGAGCAACACGATTCCCTGACTATCCGTGCGGTGGCCGAGGACGTCGGCGTGAGCGCGCAGACCCTTCGTCTTTGGGAGGCACAGGGGCTCCTGGAGCCCGACCGCACGCCGGGAGGCCAACGCCGCTACTCGAGCGGGCACGTCGAGCGCGCCCGGCAGATCGCTGACATGCGTCGCCGCTACGGCTGGAATACGGCGGCAATCCGCACGTCGCTGGCCGCGGGCTCGCTCGGCACCCGGCTCACCAGGAAGGGCAACCGCTTTCGCCGGGCGCGGCGCGAGCGAGGTCTGCTTCTGAAGGACGCCGCCGCCCGCATCGGCATCTCGGCCGCCTACCTTTCGGCACTCGAGCGCGGCGAGAGCGAGCCGTCCAGCAACATCATCGCGCGGATCGCCGACGCCTATCTGATCCCGATGAGCGGCCTCGCGGAGTCTCCCGCTCGCGGATCGGTCGTAGTTCGCGCCAACGAGCGTGCGCGGGGCGTGCTCGGCGGTGGCGTCACCTGGGAGGAGCTCGCCCTCCCCGGACACGCGCTTGAGCCCGCACTCCTGATCGTCCCGTCGGGGCAGGGAAGTGGCGGGGGATACTCCCGACCCGGCGAGACATTCGCTTTCATGCTCGAGGGCACGCTCGAGTTCACCCTGGAGCACGAGGAGCTCGGCATTGGTCGGGGTGACTCGATCACCCTGGAACCTCGTACCACCTTCGCCTGGGAGAACCGAGGTGAGATCGAGGCGCGGGCCCTCTGGGTTGAGCATCTAGGTCCGAACGCCTGGACAGCGTCGACGGCGGCTACGCAGGTCGTGAGGCGGGCTGCGCGGAGTGTTGAGCGCCCGGAAAGGTAAGTGTCCGGCGGACTGCTTACTGATGATCTCCACCGCGCGAACGGGGCGATGAAGGCGCGGGGCTCCGAGCACCCCCCGCGCAGCGCCTTGACGGGAGAACGACGGGGGCCAGCCGGCGGTGTCGGGCCCTCGTCCAGTCGCGCCAGTAGGTGTTGACGTTGTGAGCGTCCAGTCCCCGTAGCTCGAGGTCGTCAACGAAGATCGGAAGGGCGTCGGGCGCCGGCCCGCGGATCGTTATGCCGTGGTGGGCCAGTGTGTGTGCCACACGTGACGGCGCCCGCCCCCTCATCGCCCACGATCTGGCCACAGCGGTGCAATATCGACTAAGTCGATCGTTATTATGCGGAAAGTGGCGGTGGCCGGTCCGCTGCCTCTTTTTTGATCGCTTCAGACCAAAGGACACCTCACTGTGCCCGTCACGCTTCACTGGTTTCTGCCCACGAATGGCGACTCGCGCTCGGATCTGAGCCTCGGCAACGCCGTCGGGGTCCGCGACACCCGGATCGGCAACGCGCGCGACGATCGGGCCCCCGACGTGGCCTACATGGGCCAGGTCGCTCGCTCGGCCGAGCAGCTCGGCTTCGATGCTGCCCTCACCCCGACCAGCAGCTGGTGCGAGGACGCATGGGTCATGACCGCGGCGCTCAGCCAGGTCACCGAGCGCCTGCGGTTCCTGGTGGCATTCCGTCCAGGGCTTACCTCCCCGACGCTTGCCGCTCAGATGGCCGCGACGTTTCAGCGCGTGTCTGGCCACCGGCTGCTGCTCAACGTTGTCACCGGCGGCGACGATCGTGAGCAGCAACGCTTCGGCGACCACCTGACCAAGGACAAGCGCTACGCGCGTTGCGGCGAGTTCTTGCACATCGTGCGGAGCCTGTGGACGGGCGAGGCGGTCAGTTTCGACGGAGAGCACTACACGGTTCGCGAGGCCCAGATCACCCCCGCCGCAGTGCGGCCGGCGCTGTACTTCGGTGGCTCGTCGTCAGCGGCGATCGAGGTGGCGGCCGCGTATGCGGACGTCTATCTCACCTGGGGCGAGCCGCCGGTCAGCGTCGCCGAGAAGCTCAGTCGCGTGCGCGAGCGCGCGGCCGAGCTCGGACGCGACCTGCGCTTTGGGATCCGTCTGCACGTCATCTCGCGTGAGAACTCACAGGAGGCCTGGGGGGAGGCCGAGCGGCTGCTGCAGGGGCTGGCGCCAGAGCAGATCGCGCGCGCCCAGGCGGTCCAGCGCTCCTCCCAATCAGAGGGTCAGCGGCGGATGACCGAGTTGCACAACGGAAGCACCGAGTCGCTGGAGATCTACCCGAACCTGTGGGCCGGCGTCGGGCTGGTCCGCGGCGGCGCCGGGACGGCCCTCGTTGGCAGCCACGATGAGGTGTGCGATCGGATCGAGGAGTACCACGAAATCGGCATCGACGAGTTCATCCTCTCGGGTTATCCCCACCTCGAGGAGGCCTACCGCGTCGGTGAGGGAGTCATTCCCGAGCTTCGGCGGCGCAAAGTGCTGGCCGACGCCCGCCCACGCGTCGCACTGACTGCGGTCACGTAGACCCGCTGACGGACTGGCGACGGTGCCACGAGACGCCACCGCGATTGTGCGTCGCGAGGTTTGCCACGAGCGACGCGGCCACCAAACAGCAGTATCCCGATTGACTTAGTAGGCTTGAGCGATGATCTCGATCCAGGAGAGTTCTCGTGAGCACGACCAACCCCGACTCGCACGCGCTTAGCGGCATCCCCGTCGTCGAGCGGACCGCGGCCGAGAGCGGTCGCGCTGGACGGCTGGGTGGTATGCGGCTCCTTGGAGGGCGACGACTCATCAGTCCCGTCCTGCTGCTGGCCGTGTGGCAGTTGGCAAGCGCTACGCAGCTCATCTCGGCGGCGAAGCTTCCGCCGCCTAGCAAGGTTCTGAGTACCGCTTACCATTTGGTCGCCACGGATTCGCCGGCCTACGGGACGCTGCAGCACGCGCTTCTGGTGTCCCTGGAACGGATGGCGATCGGGTTCGCAGTCGGCGGCGGGGTGGCGCTTGTCCTCGCAGTCGTCGCTGGTCTGAGCCGGTGGGGTGAGGACGCCGTGGACCCGCTCATGCAGATGCTGCGCACGCTGCCGCTGTTCGGGCTCGTGCCGGTCTTCATCGTGTGGTTCGGGATAGGGGAGCTGCCGAAGATCCTGCTGGTCGCGCTCGGCGCCGCGATTCCCCTGTACCTCAACACGTTCAGTGGCATTCGCGGAGTCGACGGCCGGCTTGGAGAGCTCGGGCGGTCGTTGGGCCTCAGCCGCTGGGAGATGCTGGTTCACATCGTTGCGCCGGGCGCCCTCCCCGAGATCCTCGTGGGCTTGCGTCAGAGCCTCGGCGTTGGCTGGCTGGCGCTCGTCGTCGCCGAGCAGATCAACGCCAGCGCAGGCCTGGGCTTCATCATCAATCAGGCCACTCAGTTTCTGCAGGACGACGTCATCTTCGTCGCGCTGCTTGTGTACACCATCCTCGGGCTACTGACCGACTGGATGGTTCGCGTGCTCGAGCGCCGAGCGCTTCACTGGCGCCGGGGACTGGCGGCGCGCTGATGGGCACGAACGGGCAGCTACCGGCGGCGGCCGTCTCGGGCCTCACCCGGAGGTTCGGGGATCGCCACGTGCTTGACGATCTGGATCTCGAGATTGCCGCCGGTGAGTTCGTCGCCCTCATCGGTCGCAGCGGATCCGGCAAGTCGACGCTCCTGCGCGCCCTCGCCGGGCTTGACGGCAAGGTCGAGGGCCTCGTCTCGGTCAACGGCGAGGTCGCGACTGCCTTCCAGGATGCCCGACTCGTGCCTTGGAAGCGGGTGCGCGACAACGTCACGCTCGGTCTGCGGACCACCGATCCGGCGCAGGTCGCAAACACGGTGCTGGATGAGGTGGGCCTGGGCAGGCAGGCGATGGCGTGGCCGAACACCCTTTCCGGCGGCGAGGCCCAGCGCGTCTCGCTGGCCCGAGCTCTGGCCCGCGAGCCGGGGTTGCTGGTGCTCGATGAGCCGTTCGGTGCGCTTGACGCGCTCACTCGCATCGCCATGCATCGCCTGGTACTCGGACTGTGGGAACGCCACCACCCGGCCGTGCTGCTGGTCACTCACGACGTCGACGAGGCGCTGACGCTGGCCGACCGCGTGCTCGTGCTCGCCGACGGCCGGATCGTGCACCAGTCGCCCATCTCCGCGAACCGTCCTCGCGACCGGACCAGTCCTGAAATCACCGACCTGCGCGACCGGCTTCTCACTGAGCTGGGCGTGGACACGAAAGGCACGACATGACGACACCGCCAATCCGCATCCAACGACTCTTGGCCAGTCTGGCCGCACTGGCCCTGTCCGCGGCCGCCGCGGCGTGCGGCACTGCGGCAAAGAGCACCTCGAGCCACTCACAGGCCGCGACCTCGGGCAAGTCGACGGCGACGACGATCGAGGCTGCCGCTCATGCCTCTGGTCCGACGCTGCGCGTCGGGGACCAGGCCGGCACCGGCGCGCAGGCGCTGCTGCAGGCCGCCGGCCTTCTGCGCTCGTTCTCGTTTCCGATCACGTTCAACGACTTCACCTCCGGCCCCCCGATCTTGCAGGCCATGAGCGCCGGCTCCCTGGATATCGGCAACACCGGTAACGCGCCGCCGGTCTTTGCTGCGGCAGGCGGGGCCAACATCAAGATCGTCGGCGCCCTGAGCAACGCCAACTCCGACGTCGGTCTGCTCGTCCCCAAGAACTCGAAGGTCACGTCGGTCAGCCAGCTGAAGGGCCGAAAGATCGCCGTCGCGCAGGGAAGCTCGGCGGACTACCACCTGCTTTATGTGCTCAAGCAGGCAGGCCTGACCGCGCATGACGTGCAGCTCGTGTACCTCCAACCGGCGCAGGGCCTGGCCGCGTTCGAGTCAGGAGCGGTCGACGCATGGGATGTGTGGCCACCGTTCATTGAGCAGGCGAGGCTGCTGCAGGGCGCTCGCGTTCTCGTTGCCGGACAGCACTTCACCGGTAACTACTCCTACGAGGTCGCCTCAAGCTCTGCCCTGTCGGATCCGGCCAAGGCGCGAGAGATCCGCCAGTACCTGACCGTCCTCAACCGGGCGCACCGGTGGGCCAACCATCACTCCGCGGCATGGGCGCGGACATGGGCGTCAGCGACCGGCCTGCCGCTGACGGTCATGCAGCGTGCGGCGGCCGATACCACCCAGACACCGGTGCCGGTCAACGCCACCATCACTTCGGCCGAGCAGGGACTCGTGACCTTGTTCTCCAAGGCGGGGCTGATTCCCAGGGCCTACTCGTTTACTCCGTTCACCACCCCGGCGTTCAACGCCAGTGTCAACTAGAAGGAGGATGGACATGACCGCAACGGCTCCCGAGATAACGCACGTTTACAGGAACATCGGCGTGCACAAGGTGAGCGCCAACATCGGAGCCGAGATTGGCGGCGTCCGGATCGGCGCCCACACCCCGGCAGACGTCGTGGGTGAAGTCCGCGCCGCTCTACTGGCCCACCGGGTTGTGTTCCTGCGCGACCAGCATCACGCCGACGAGGCCGACCAGAAAGGGTTCGCACGGCTGCTGGGGACCCTGACCACGCCTCACCCGACGATCGCCGGCGAGTCCGGTGTGCTGCCGATCGACTCCGAGCGTACCCGCGCCAACAGCTGGCACACCGACGTGACGTTCGTAGACCGGATCCCAGCGATCTCGGTGCTGCGCGCGATCACCCTGCCCCCTTACGGGGGCACCACGGCATGGGCCAACACCGTCCTGGCCTACGAGAGCCTGCACCCCGGACTGCGGGTGCGCGCTGACTCGCTGCGGGCAGTCCACTCTAACCTCTACGACTACATCCGCGATGACGAATCGCGCTGGATCGGCGGGATCGACGTCCAGGAGCAGGCCTACCGTGACGAGTTCTCCCAGCAAGAGTTCGAGACCGAACATCCGGTCGTCCGCATTCACCCGGAGACCGGCGAGCGCTCGCTGTTGCTCGGGCACTTCGTCAAGCGGTTCGTCGGCCTGTCCTCAAGCGACTCCAACCACCTGTTCGAGCTGCTGCAGCGCCACGTCATCCGGCTCGAGAACACCGTCCGTTGGAACTGGCGGCCGGGCGACGTCGCGATCTGGGACAACCGCGCCACCCAGCACTACGCCGTCTCGGACTATGACGATCAGCCACGGCTGCTGCACAGGATCACGGTGGCCGGCGACATCCCAGTCGGACCCGACGACAAACCCAGTGTGCCGCGCAAAGGTGACGCCTCCCAGTACTCGGTGATCGCCGAGCCGCTCGCAGTGTCTTAGCACCCGATCCGGGCTCGTGCCGCGAACGGGGACGACCCACGCAAGGTTCGAAGTGACCGTGGCCGGGGAGTATGGTGACCGTCGGGAGGAGATGGGTCACCCTCGGGAAAACGACTCGCACGAGCCGTATGAGGCGCAGATCGCCGAGCTGGCGAGCGCCTATGCGGCCGCGCTGCTATCCGGGAATGAGGTGGCGGCTGAGACGGCGATCCGTGAGGCGATGGACGCCGAGCTGAGCACGGCCGACATCCAGGAGAAGGTGATGGCTCCGGCACTGTGGCTCGTGGGCGACCTGTGGGAGCGAGGCAAGCTTTCGGTCGCTGAGGAGCACATCGCCACAGAGATTTCGGTGCGTGTGCTGACGCTTCAACAGGAAGCGCAACGCGTCGCCGAGTCCCGGCAAACGTCTCGGGTCATGCTGGCCACGCCCTCGGGCGAGCTCCACGTCGTCGCCCTGCGCATGGTGGCGAACCTTTTGCGCGGCGCGGGCTATGACACGGTCATGGTGGGTCCAGACGTGCCCGGCCGCACCCTCGGTGCCGTGGCGCGGCTGCACAGGGCAGAGGTCATTTGCATGAGCGCAACCATGTCGGCCCAGACAACTGAAGTGGTGAGCACGATCGACGAAGTCCGGCATGTGTGGCCGTCGGCCGGGTTCGTCGTCGGAGGCCGAGGGCTCTCTCTCCAACGGCAGCCGCGGGCGGAGGTTTACGTCTGCGCCCGTGTCTCCGAGGCAGTGGAGGCCGTCGACGCCATGGTCAAACGTGCGGGTTTGAATTAGCGCGGCCAATGCTCGGTCAAGCTCCGCAAGACAACGATCCCCAGGGTGCTGCCAACGACAACTCCCCTTTACTGATCGCGACGGTCAGGGCTGACCGCCGCAGCGGCGCCGTTAGCGACCGGCGCGGCACGATCGGGGGCGCGGGTAGCCTCAAGCGGATGTCGCGAGCACCGGTTCTCCTCGCTGCCTTGACCAGTGAGAGCAGCAGCACCTCTGAGCTGTACGACCGCGTCGGTTACGCCGCGCTCGCCCGTGTCGGCCTGATTCCGTACCCCGCCTTCCGGACCGAGCTGGCCAAGCTCTCGGCCGCCGGGCTGGTCAGCCGCGAGACCGGTAGCGATGGCTCGACACTATGGAGGCTGGCTGCGGCGTCGTCCGATGAAACGCCGCACCCCGCGAGCGTCGACCCGGGCAACGAGTAGCTGTCGCGGAGGGCGCGCTACTCGCTCCCGGCGGACCGCCCGGTCGCCCGCGGATGCTCAGCGCACGCCGAGTAGGTCCACCACGAACACGAGCGTCTCGTCGGGACCGATGACGCCACCGGCGCCGCGCTTGCCGTAGGCAAGCATCGGCGGAATGGTGATCCGGCGTCGGCCACCGACCTTCATGCCGTTCACGCCCTGATCCCATCCGGCGATGACCTGTCCCTTGCCGAGTCCGAACTTGAAGGTGTTCCCGCGGTCCCACGAGGCGTCGAATTGTCGGCCGCTGTTCCATGAGACGCCGACGTAGTGGACTTCCACCACGCGCCCGGGAACGGCCTCATCGCCGTCGCCGACGACGACGTCCTCGACCTCGAGCTGATAGGAGGGCGTCTGGCCGGGCGGGATCTCGACCTTGGGCTTTTCACCGATGCTCACTGCGGCAACCGTAGCGGGTGCCGTCCCCTCGGGGCCGGCTTGGCAGCGCCTCCGGCCCGCCTGCCACGATGAACGCATGACCGCCACGGCCTCAGAGACATTCGCCGCGCACGCGCTGGAGCGATTGCGCGCCTTGACCGGGGACGGCGCCTCCCGTTTCCGCGCGGGCCAGCTCGAGGCGATTCAAGACGTAGTGCTCGACCGCGCTCGGGTTCTGTGCGTCCAGCGCACCGGATGGGGCAAGTCGGCGGTGTATTTCGTCGCCACCGACCTGTTGCGAGAGGCGGGGGCGGGCCCGACGCTGATCGTCAGTCCGCTACTGGCCCTGATGCGCAACCAGATTGCCGCCGCTGAGCGGCTGGGCCTGCGCGCTCATACGGTCAACAGCACCAACCGAGAGGAGTGGGACGGCGTGCGCGACCGGCTCGCCGCGGGGACGATCGACCTGTTGCTCATCAGCCCCGAGCGGCTGAACAACGCGCGCTTTCGCGAGCACATGCTGCCTCTGTTCGCAGCGTCAGTGGGTCTGTTGGTCATCGACGAAGCCCATTGCATCTCCGATTGGGGCCACGACTTCCGGCCCGACTACCGGCGCGTCCGCGACATGCTGGACGCGCTGCCCGATGGGGTGGCCGTGCTGGGCACGACCGCCACCGCCAACGATCGGGTGGTCGCCGACGTCGTTGCCCAGCTCGCGGTGTCCCAGGGCGACCCATTGCGCTCCTATCGCGGCCCACTGGCGCGGGCCAGCCTGCGCCTCGAGGTCGTCTCACTGCCCCGGCCGGCGCAGCGGCTGGCCTGGCTCGTCGAGCACCTGCCCACCCTGACGGGCTCGGGGATCGTCTACACGCTGACCAAGCGTGACGCCGACCAAGTGGCGGAGTTCCTGGTCGCCAACGGGATCCCCGCGCAGGCGTACAGCGGCGAGCAGGACAGCAAGGCCCGGATCGAAACCGAAGACCGGCTTCAGCGCAACGAAATCAAGGCCGTCGTGGCCACGAGCGCTCTGGGCATGGGCTACGACAAGGCCGATCTGACCTTCGTCGTGCACTACCAGGCGCCCGGCTCGGTCATCTCTTACTACCAGCAGGTGGGACGGGCGGGGCGGGGCGTCGACCACGCCGACATCGTGTTGCTTCGGGGTGAAGAGGATCGCCGGATCCAGGATTTCTTCATCGAGCAGGCCTTCCCCGGCCGCGAGCGGGTGACGGCGGTCCTGGCCGCGCTGGAAGCGGCGGGGGAGGCGGGACGGACCACGCGCGAGCTCATGGCCAGTGTGAACTTGGGCATGAGTCGGCTTGAGGCGATGCTGAAGATCCTCGATGTCGAGGGCGCGGTCGGCCGCGACGGGACGCGATGGTCTGCGCGGCCTGGGGCCGACTGGAGCTATGACGCCGAACGCTACGCCCAGGTCACCGCTTTGCGGCGCGCCGAGCAGGCGGCAATGGCCGCCTTCGGCACCGACGGCCGCTGTCTCATGCGCGCGCTGCAGGAGGAGCTCGACGATCCGGACGCTCGCGACTGCGGACGCTGCTCGGTGTGTACGGCTCCCCGCTTCGCGACGCCGCCTGACCCGATGCTCGTGGAACGGGCCGGGCGCCATCTGCGCTCACGGCCCATCGAGCTCGAGGTCAAGAAGATGGCCCCCGACGCGACCGGCACGATGCGCAAGATCCGCGACGAGGTCCGGGTCGAGACCGGCTGGGCGCTGGCCCGGTTCGGCGATGGTGGCTGGTGGCCGGCGATCGAACGAGGTCTAAGCTCGGGGTTCATCGATGATGAGATCATCGACGCGCTCGCCGATGTCACCCGCGCGACTGGCGCGCCCGTCGCGTGGATCACCTCGGTGCCCTCACAGCACTTGGGGGATGGGCTGGTCGGTGTCGCGCACCGGCTCGCGGACGCGCTCGGCGTTGAGCATCGGAGCCTTGTTGCCCGTGCGGTGCCCCGGCCGCCGCAGCGCGAGATGGCCAACGCTGCCCAGCAGGCGGCAAACGTACGAGGCGCCTTCACCGTGGTCAGTTCCCCGCCGCCCGGCACGGGTGTCCTCCTCGATGACCGGCGCAACTCGGGTTGGACGCTGGCCATGGTGGGTGGTCAGCTCCGGGCGGCCGGCGCCGAGCGGATCATGCCCCTCGCTCTGGCAACGCTGGGCTAGCCGTCGCCCTTGGCAGCGGTGGCGACGATCGCGTCGATGACTTGCGGCCACACCGCGCGCGGCAGGTCGTGGCCCATGTCGGGGATGGTCACGAGCTCGGCGCCCGGGATCGCCCGGGCCGTCGCCCGGCCCCCGGAGACGTCGATGAGGGGATCGGCCTCGCCGTGGATCACCGTCGCCGGAACGCGTAGCTCCCGCAGTGCCGAGGTCCGGTCGCGCGCGGTCATGATCGCCGCCAGCTGGCGGGCGCTCCCGGCGGGATGGATTCCGCGCTCAAACATGCGAGCCGCGCGCGTGCGCTTGTGTTCCTCGTCGAGGTCGAATGTCTTGGAGCCGATCGTCCGGTAGGTCTCGAGGTGATCCTCGATGTAGCCCTCGCGGTCCAGGCGGGGCCGGCGGAGCATGCGCAGAGCGATGCGCGGCTGGGCTCGGCCCACGCGCCGTGCCCCCGTGGTGGACATGATGGAGACCAGGGTCCGCACGCGCTCGGGGTGGTTGATGGCCATGAGCTGAGCGATCATCCCTCCCATCGAAACGCCGACGATGTGCGCGGCGCCGATGTTCAGGTGGTCAAGCAGTCCGACCGCGTCGGCAGCCATCTCGTCCAGGGAGTAAGCGGCGCTGCGCCGGTCGCGCGTGACGAGCTGCCACTGCTTGGGAACGGGGCTGTCACGGAAGATCGTCGAGCGGCCGATGTCGCGGTTGTCGAAGCGGATTACGAAGAAGTCATGGGCGGCCAGGCGCTCACAGAAGGCGTCATCCCAGAGGAGCATCTGCGAGCCGAGGCCCATGACGAGGAGCAGCGGCGCCGCCCGTGGCGAGCCGAATGTCTCGTAACAGAGCGTGATTGGGCCCACCGGTGCGGTCTGCTCGCCCGAGGTGGTGATTTGGTCGTCAGATGTGCTCAACTCAGATCAGTCCTTGGCGTCGCGGTAGTCGTCCCGATCTGAGCGGACCTTACCGCCCGGCGCGTTGGCGCCCCTCATCAGCCTGGTGCTCAGAACGGAGATGTGGCGGCCAGCCCCAATGCCCGGTGCAGGTCCAAGGGGCCGGAACCGTTGTCGAGCCACGTGCGTCCCGCCCAGACGTAGGCGTCGGCGTAATGGCGCGCGATGGCACGGGCCGCGGGCCCGAGGTGCCAGCGCGGATCAGCCGTGTGCCAGGTGGGTGGGATGCCAAGCGTGTCGCAGATGGTGTCGTGGCGACTACGGCAGACCCGGGGGTTGTTGATATTGCCCGCATACTGACCGGCCAGGAACGGAGCCCCGTTCTCAGAGGTGTTGACCACAAAGTGCTTGCCGCGGATCCCGTCAACGGCCAGCGCGTGGATGACCTGCGCGCCATAACCCAACTCAAGGCTCGTACTCCCGTACTGGGAGACGTTGAGGGCAAACCCGCGCGCGTGACGGATCCCGGCCTGCGCGAGCATCGCAGCAGCCTGACGTGGTGACTTCCAGGCAGCCGCGCCGGCGTCGATGTACACGGTGCTGCGCCGCTGCGCGTTGAGGCGCTTGGCCGCGTAGGCGACCAGGCCGAGCGCCTGCGCGGGGAACGGTTGGCAGAGGGCGAAGGGCAGATCGGGCTGGAGGATGACCGCCACCCGTGCGGCGCCGATCCCGGCGGCGAAGCCATCGAGCCACCGCCGGTAGCTCGCCTGCGCTCCGGGTCCGAAGCGGGTTGAGCAGCTCTCCCACGGATACAGGCGGAAGAGCGTCACCTGGGCCAGCACGTCGGGGTTACCGCCGGTCTGGTTGCCGATGTACTGCTGAGCCACCGTGCGGGCGTAGCTGTCGGGGTACCAGGCGCCGAACCAGTAAGAAAGCGGCTTGAGTGCGATTTTGCCCAGCAGCGCGCGCTGGTGCCCCCGTGCGCGGGTGTAGGCCCCGTAGAGCCCGTCGATCGGTCCGGTGTAGACACCCCACCGCATGCCGCCGAGGGGGTTGGCGCGCGTCGCCCCGGGCAGCCCGGCGTTGGCGGTTCCGGCGCGAGCCGGGCCGGCGAGCAGAGCGAACAGTGCACCCACCAGCAGCAGAGCGCGGCTGGCCCATCGAGTGAGAACGGACGTCGACATGGCGTGCCTCCCAGACGATCTGACGAACGACACCGCAAGCCACCGACCCGGCTGCATGGCCCCTGCCCAGCGCCGTCGCCGGGCGAACGCCGGGAATCCTACAGGCCGCTGTCGGCGGGTACTCGGTGACCAGCCGGCCAGATCAGATCAGTAGTGGATGGACCCGCGTGCCCCGCCCCCGGCCGCGATGGTGTCGCCGTTGATGGCCACGCTCCGCGGACTGGCCAGGAAGGTGATGACGTCGGCCACCTCACCGGCGGTCGCCATGCGCCCGATTGCGACCCGTTCGCCAAACCGCGCCTCGATCTCGTCGGGAGTGACCCGTTGGCGCTCGGCGAGGCGATTCATCAATGCCGGTGTCTTCTCGGTGATGGTCATCCCCGGGTGTACGCACGTCACATTGACGCCCTGGGGCCCGAGCTCGTCCGCCAGGTTCTTGACCATCGCGGCGACGGCCACGTTGCGAACGCTGCCGACCACCGATCCCGTCTGACGGGCGGCCAGTCCGCTGATGCAGATGATCCGCCCCCACCCCCGCGACGCCATCCCTGGTGCCACGGCGCGGACGCAGCGCAGCGCGCCGGCGACCTTCACATCGACCTGAGCGAGGAGTTCATCCTCGCCGAAGCCGGTCGATGAGTTCGGGGTGGCGGCCGCCGTGACCAGGATCTCGACCGGGCCGAGCTCGTCCTCAACGCGAGCTACGGCCACCCGGATTGCCTCCGGATCGGCGGCGTCGGCGCTGACGCCTATCGCTCCTCTGAGACCGGCGGCGGCCGCCGCGAGGGTGTCGGGGTCACGGGCGAGCAGGGCCACTCGAGCTCCCTCCGTGGCCAGCGCCCGGGCCACGGCCAGACCGATGCCCCGGCTGCCCCCGGTGACCAGTGCCACTTTGCCGCTGAGGCCAAGATCCATACCAGGGCGGAGCGTAGCGTTGCGTTGGCGGCCAGTCCGCGCCGACGGATTCCGTCACCAGCCGGGCCACGGTGGCCTGCTCAGCGCGGCTACTCGTCATACCAGGGAGGAATGCCGACCAGCAGTGGGGCGAGTGCGCCCGGCGGCATCAGTCGTGCCGGCGAGCGGTCGGCCGCGGCGGCAACGCGAATGCGCCCCAGATCGAGTGCGCCGCGAGCGCCAGCGACGATCGTGTTGCCGACCCGGGCACCGACCGTCCACGTGTGCGGGTAGACCTCGGCCACCCCTGCGGCGATGCGACGCACGTTCTGAGCCGCGCGATTGTCGACCACGTTGATGAGGGCGAGCGGCGCCACCCGGGATATGTCGGCCAGCGCCTGCACGGTGACCAGGCGGCGGGGGACGGCGGCCCCGATGAAGGCATCAACCACGACGGCTTGCCAGCTGGCGCCTATTTGACTGGCGAGGTGCTCGCGACCATCGCCGTGCCTCACGCGGAGGCCGCGAGCGCGGCGCAGCCCCAGGTGCTCGCGGGCGATGGCCAGCACCTCAGCATTCGCCTCCCATACCTCCTGCCGGCCGTCGGGATCCTCGGCGGCCAGCGCCCGCGCAAGCGTGCAGGCACCTCCGCCGACGTGCAGGACACGACGCGCCCCGGCGGTCCGCAGGACGATGCGGATCCAGCGCAGGTAGTCAAACTCGAGATGCGTCGGGTCAGCGAGATCCACGTAGGACGCGTCCATGTCCTCCTGGCGCAGCAGCCGGCCCGATGCTCGGCGGGGATCGCGCTCGACCACCAGGTCCCCCTGTCGGACGATGACCGTGGGCTGAGTACGGGCGCGGGCCACGGGCAACAGCCTCTCACGGTGCGCGCCAGTGAGGCGTCGCGAGAAGGGTGGGTCGCCGTGAGCAGATTTGCGAGCTGGGGTCGTGGGTAAGGCCTGGGTATGACCGACAAAGACCGAAAGCCCGAAGAGCAGGCGGACTCCGCGCAGAGGCCTGACCCGCCCGCCCAGGCGACGCCTCCCCGCGGCAACCCCGAACGCGACCAGGAGTCTGTCGAGAAGGGCGAGGAGCAGCTCGACAAGATTGCCGGTAACTGAGCGTCCACGACCACCGGCTTGACGTGAACGGCACTCGGGCGCATCTCAGCCCGGGTAGCCGGTGCCGATCACGGGATGGGAGTCCTCCGGCCCCTCCCAGCCGATCGGGCTGACGAACAGGTAGCGCCGCGCGGACACGTGACCGTCGTTCGGTCGGCTCATGGCGTGGTAGAAGATGTAGGTCCGCCCGTCTGGCCCGAGCACCGGCGCGGACGTTCCCCCCGGCCCAAGCCAGCCGTGACCGGAACGGAGCGCGGGCAGCGTGCTGAGCGTCGTGAACGGCTCCAGGAGTGGATTGGAGGACGCGGCCACCCCCACCGCGTACGTTCCCGTCCACGTCGAGGCGCCGCTGTAGAACAGGTAGATGCGGCCGTTGCGGTAGTACTCCTCGGGACCCTCGACCACGCACTTGCCTCGCGGCGTGGCGCACTCCCAGCCCGGGCTGGCGCGCAGAACCTGATGGATATCGGGAGACAGCATCCACCCACCGGGCGATAGGCGACCGGCCCAGATCGAGCGTGGTTGCTCGGCCCAGAACAGATAGAGCTGTCCGTCAGCGCCGGCGCGAACGACACTGGGGTCGATGTCTCCGCCGTACGTCTCCTGGACGCTGGCGAGATTGTTGAACTGGCCTCGGAAATGCAGGATGCGACTCCGCCACGGACCCCCGAGCGAGCGGGCGGTGGCCACTCCGATGACCAGCGTCTTGGGGGGTACCCGCCCGGCGCGGGGTACGCGCAGGGCCACTCGGGCCGGGTTGAACTGGGCCGAGAAGTAGACGACCCAGCGGTTGTGGATCCGGTAGATGGACGGCGCCCAGAAGCGGCCGGCAGGGGAATGCAGGGCCCACGACGGCTGGTGGCCGGCCGGGAACACATACCCGACGAGATGCCAGCCGGTCAGGCTGTTTGAGCCACGGATCGGGAAGGCGTCGGCGGCAATGTCACTGGTGCAGACCAGGTAGTAGCGGTAGCGCCCGACGTGTGCCCTGACGACGCTCGGGTCGGGGCAGCTGAGCAGATGGCCGTTCTCGCGAATCGGCTGAGCCCGGGCCAGGCCTGCCACGGCCATGAGAGCAATCCAGCCGGCGAGGAGACCAACGCCGGCGCCCATGAGCCGCAACCCAGCTCGGCGCCTCACCTCCGTCTCATCCCTTAACCCCGCCCGGAGGCCGGCATCCGTTCTGCTCAATGCGCCCGATTGTAGTTCGCTGCTCTCCGCCTAGGATGTCCACATGAGTCTGTGGGGTCATGTGTTTGCCGCTGCCTATGACCGTGCTATGGCCGGCCCCGAGCGTGCCTCCCTGCATGCCCACCGAGCCCGGCTCGTCCCCCAGGCGACGGGCCGCGTGATCGAGATCGGCGGCGGTACCGGCGTCAACCTCGGCTTCTACGGACCCGATGTCCGCGAACTGGTGATCGCCGAGCCCGAAGCCCCCATGGCCAAGCGACTCGAGCGTCGCCTGCGCGCGCACCCAACGCTGGTCACGCGCGCCCAGGTGATTGGGGCGTCGGCGGAGGCGCTGCCGCTCCCCGACACGAGCATCGACGCCGCGGTGGCCACGCTGGTCCTGTGCACCGTGGCCGATCCCGCCCGGGCGCTGGCCGAACTGCGCCGGGTGCTCATTCCGGGCGGGAAGCTGCTCTTTATGGAGCACGTACGCGCGGCCGAGCCGCGCCTGGCCACCTGGCAGGACCGGCTGCACGGGGTGCACAAGTTCACCGGACACGGGTGTCATTGCAACCGGCCGACGCTGGCCAATATCGAGGGAGCCGGTTTCACCGTCACCGACCTCGTGCACGACCGGATGCGGCGAACGCTGCCGATCGTCAGCCCGCTGATTGTCGGGACCGCGGTCACTCCCGGGTGACGTGCTGAGGTCAGCGGCGAGGCGGCGAGGGGCGAGGTGCTCCTCGCGAAAGGCTTCGAAGGAAGCCGGTTCGTAGTCGGCGTTGTCCGAGAACATTCGCGTGTCGGCCTGGTCGCGGGCCTCGAGGAGCGCCGGGAGGAGGTCCTTCCGCCCCGGCTGGAGCTCGATCTCGGTCATGTGCGCTCGCCGGTCAGACCCTGCCGCCGGTTTTCGCAGGTCCATCGCGCGCCAGGCTAGCGAGCCCTCCCCAGAGCGGCCGGCGGTGAGCGCGGGCGCGTCGAGCGTTACGAGCGCCGCACCCGAAGGTCGCCAAACGTGTAGCGTCGTCACCGGATGGGTTCCGATCTCTCCCTCGGCGAAGCGGCCGCGGCGCTCGGCGTCAGCGTCGATACGCTCCGCCGCTGGGACCGCAAGGGTCAACTTCAGACGCGCCGGGATGGTCGCAACCGTCGACTGGTGCCGGCGTCCGAGGTGCGGCGGCTGAGTGCGCGCCCGCAACGCCATCGGACCGGCACCGAGCGGTCGGCGCGTAACCGGTTCGCGGGCACGGTGCGCTCGGTCGAGGCGGACGGCGTGATGGCCCTGGTCGAACTTGAGGCGGGTCCGTTCCTGGTCACGGCGGCCATTACCCGCGATGCCATCGAGGAACTGGGGCTCGCTCCCGGCGTCCCGGCCACCGCGGTCGTCAAGGCCACGTCGGTGATGATCGAGCGCGCCGCCGCCGCCAGCGCCTAGAGAGCGTCCGCGATCGCCGCCAGGGCGCGGTCGATCCCGGCGGCGTCGACGTCCATGTGCGTCACGGCGCGGATTCGGCGCGCGTCCACGGCGGTCAGATCCACCTGGCCGGCGAGCCGGGCGACCAGGGCCCGTGCGTCGGCGACGGTGAACACGACGATGTTGGTCTGCACAGTCTCGGGGTCGAGGGCCACGCCGGGCAGCGCCGCTAGGCCCCGGCCGAGGCGCTGTGCATTGTGGTGATCATCGGCCAACCGGTCGACGTGATGATCGAGCGCGTGCAGGCACCCGGCGGCGAGGATGCCCGACTGGCGCATGGCGCCGCCCAGCATCTGCTTCCAGCGCCACGCCTCCTCGATGAGCCCGCCGGACCCGGCCAGCACCGCTCCCACCGGGGCGCCGAGGCCCTTGGTGAAGTCGAGCCACGCGGTATCAAACCCGCCCGCATAGTCGGCGGCCGAGACGCCCGAGGCCACGACCGCGTTCATGAGCCGGGCTCCATCAAGGTGGGTGCGCAGACCGTGATCGGCCGCGAGACCGAGCACTTCACGGATGACCGTCAAAGGCCAGATGCGACCACCGCCGAGGTTAGTGGTCTGCTCGATTGAGACAACCCGCGAGCGCGGCGCGTAGCGATCCCCGTCAGCGCGGAGTGCCGCCCGCAGCTGATCGGCGCTGAACACGCCCCGGTCTCCGTCCAGCGTGCGGATCATCGCCCCGGAGACCTGCGCCGGACCGCCGGCCTCGAAGTTGACCGGATGCGCGGTGCGGTCCAGGATGATCTCGTCCCCTCCCGGTCGGATGTGCAG
Organism: Solirubrobacteraceae bacterium; assembly: GCA_034665145.1. Lineage (GTDB taxonomy): Bacteria > Actinomycetota > Thermoleophilia > Solirubrobacterales > Solirubrobacteraceae > Palsa-465. Next base: position 1,191 of record JAXDGI010000032.1, on the reverse strand, counting down.
GCGCAGCGCGATCTGATTGCACATCGTTCCGCTGGGCAGAAAGACAGCCGCCTCCTGACCGAGAAGTGCGGCCACCCGCTCCTGCAGGGCGTTGGTGGTCGGGTCAAGCCGCCGCTGCTCATCCCCGACCTCGGCCGCGGCCATCGCCGCTCGCATCGCAGGCGTAGGGCGGGTCTGGGTGTCACTGTGCAGGTTGACCGTCGCACCGGCCGGCTCAGATCGCTGCGCGTTCACTGGACCGAGACTAGCCGGGCGGGCGCACCGTCTCGGTCATCCTCGTACTGGCCCGAACCTCCACCTAGAATGGCTCACCGCGCCCCCATGGTCTAGCGGTTAGGACGCCTGCCTTTCACGCAGGAAATCACCGGTTCGAATCCGGTTGGGGGTATTATTTTTGTTGTTGCTGGAAGTGAGGGCGTTCTGCGGGTTGGAGTCGGCTCGCTGAGGGGTTGCGCCGCCACACGAATGCAGTCTCTGTCGAAAGTGCGTGGCCGCAACCCGGCCCTTGATCGGAAGCGCGGGCACGCTGCCCCCAGCCGCCCCGGCGCAACGGGGCCCTTCGGGCAGAAGACTCCAGCACAAGACCGCTCGTCATCGGCGCCACCGGCAACACCGGCCGTGCCATCGTCACGCGTTCGCGGCCGAGGCGTACGTGTGTCGTCAGCGGCCGCAGCTGGAGCGCGGCAGTGCGCCTGACTAGAGCAGGTGCGGTTTGAGTTGGTGGCGGGATTTCACTCCGAGCTTGCGGAATGCCTTGCGCAGGTGGTAGTCGACGGTGCTGGGGCTGATGAACAGCTGGGCGGCGATTTCTTGGTTGGTGGCGCCGTCGGCTGCGAGGCGGGAGATCTGTGCTTCTTGGGGGGTCAGGTCGTCGCGTGTCTCGACGGTCCGTTTGCGGGCGTGCTCGCCGGTCGCTTCGAGCTCGACGCGGGCGCGTTCGGCGAATGCTTCCATGCCGAACTGCGTGAATAGGTCGTGGGCGGTGCGCAGCTGCTCGCGTGCGTCGAGTCGGCGGCGCTCGCGGCGCAGCCATTCGCCGTAGAGGAGGTGAGCGCGGGCGACGTCTACGCGGACGCGGGTCCGCTCGAGCCGCTCGATCGCCTCGCGGTAGAGGCGCTCGGCGGCTTCCCCCTCGCTCAGGAGTGCGTGCGAGCGGGCCTCGATGCCGAGTGCCCAGTCGGTGCCACTGGC
>JAXDGI010000031.1:0-4185 GCA_034665145.1 Solirubrobacteraceae bacterium | reverse complement strand
GTCGATCTCGACGGTGGTGACGATCGGTGCCACGCGCCGCTCAATCGTTTCAGATACGGCTCACCCCGCGCAACGCTAAACAGCGCGATTCGGGGGGAACGGCGCGCCGGACTGCCGCCTCGTCGCCGGTGCAGTCACGATTTGCGGACTACCGCTTCGCGCGGCGCGACTCCCGGAGCAGAAGCGGCGATGTCGGCCAGGCGACCCGGCACTCACACCGGACGTTCCCCGGTGGTGCTGCTTTTGGCTCCAGGGTCACGGTTGCTGATCGGTAGACCTCTTCAGCGAGCCAGCCGCGTGCCAGACGGTTTCGGCCATGGGCGATGAGCTCCGGGAGGCGCCAGACGGAGGACCCGGAGTCCGAAGCCTGCCGCCGCGTAGCTGTTGCAAACGGTTTCGCTGAAGGCCCCGGCGTACCCCGGGGCTCTCTCTTTCCCCGGAGGCATAGATGGGCGATGAGTTCACGCGAGAGGATGAGTCTCTTACCTCCATGAGCAACAGAAAAGTGATCCTCAAAATGGTCATGTCCCTCGACGGTTTTGCCACCAGCCCCGACGGGACCCATGAATGGATGTTTGAGTGGTTTGGCGAGGACTCGATGGAGCGCGACCTCCGAGCCCTCGAGCAGGCCGGTGTTCACGCCATGGGCCGGTGCAGCTATGAGATCATGGGCCCGCACTGGGCCGCGTCGCAGGGGCCGATCGCGACCGCGATGAACGAGAAGCCGAAGGCTGTCTTCTCCCACACGCTCAAAAACGCGGACTGGGGACCGGCCGAGATCTTCGGCGGGGACCTGAGCGCAGACATCGCAGACCTCAAGGCCCGAGACGACCAAGGGACCATCCTGGTCCACGGCGGTCCTGACGTCGCCCAGTCGCTGACGCGCCTGAGTCTCATCGACGAATACCAGCTGTCGACGGTCCCGATCGCGATCGGCGCGGGCCGCAGCCCCTTCGCCAAGCTAGATGAGCACCTCAAGCTCGAAGTCGTCGAGGAGCAGCGCTTCCGAAGCGGAGCCCTCGCGCAGACCCTAATGCCGAGGCGCTGAGCGCCGCCCAGAGCACACGCGGCAGTTGGAGCCGATAACGGCGCTGCTCAGTCGCGTAGCTCCGTCACTGCTCCTTTGGTCGATCGAGGATCGCTCCGGATCGCATCCCGGCGACCAGCGCGATGCCCGCCTGGCGGACAGTCGTCCGCGCGCGCGACCTTGGTGCTGCGTGGGACCTTGACCGATGGCGGCGCGATCTCGGTCGGGGTGGTGCTTGAAAGGGGAAGCGCGGCGGCGTTGTGCCCTGCTCCTGCGGCTTGGCCGCACCGGCGCTTGTGTTTGACGCGATTGGGTCTCTTCCGTCGCTTTCGCTTACCTAAGCGGTGGCAGCGGAGGGAGGCGGATCCAGTTGGCGCCGGGTCAGCTTCCGCCGTAGTGGTCTTGCGGGCAGCACCACAGCGGTTGGCCTCCAAGGCGCGCAAGCCGGCGAGTGGGCACGGCAGCGCCGGCAAAAATGCGTGCCTGTTGGTGGCCGCTGAGGCGTAGCAGCTCCCAGGCGTGCTGGTGCTCGTTGTCGATCAGCAGCCAGCGGTCATCAGGCGACCAGGTGACCCAGTCGAAGTGATCGCTCTGGCTAAGGATCCGCCACGGCCGGGCCCGCGGACGCCTCAGCACGTAGAGCTCGTGGGGGACGGGAAAGCCGCTGGTGGTGTAGGCGAGCTGGTCGCCGCGCGGCGACCAGGCGAACATCGAGATGACGTCGGTTGACGTGATCAGGCGCACGATCGAGCCGTCGGAGCGGGCGATGACGATCACCCGCTCGGCGCCCAGTGGAAGCTTCGCGGCCCCGGGAAATCCACTCAGCAGCGCCAGCGCCGCGAGATAGCGTCCGTCGGCAGAGTACGCCAGCTGGTCAAGCGCGGCGTGGCGGGCGTGTGCATAGCCCGCGACCGCTCCGCTGAAGAGCACTGTTCGACGGCGCCCCGAGCGCAGCTCGAGCGTCACATACCTGTTTGCGCCGAACTGGCTGTCGTTTCCGTTGAACAGCACAAGCCGCCCGTCGGCGGCCCACCCGGTCAGAAAAAGCCCGGTGGCGACGGGGTGACGGTAAGAGCCATCGGCCCGCTCGACGACGATCGTGCGTCCTGGCGCGGTGCAGCCCGCGCGTGCGACTCTGCGGGTCACCCCCGGGCCGCATGAAACCCGCACCGACCGCTGTGTGGCGATCAACGTGCGGTTCGGTGACCACACAAAATTGTCCTCTCCAGGCCGCAGCGGCAAGCCGCCGAGCCAGACCAAGCGACCCCCTCCAACCGCATACAGCACGCCAGCCGCTGCGTGCCCATCAAAGCTCTCAGAGCCCAGTCGTCCAATGCCAAGCCACGTCACGGCGAACGGTCCCCGCCGCGCACTCACCTCGACGCTGTGCAACCGCCCGCCGATCAGGCCACTCGCGACCCCGAACCCCCTCGGTCGAGAATCACCGTAGGGGTCGGTCGAGGCACCGATGATGAAAGCAACACCCCCCGCGCGAAGACGCCCGACGACGCCCGTGGCGCCACTCGCGCGGCGGACCGCTGACCCCGGGCGACGCGCTGGGCGATGAGACCCGCCACCGCAGGCCGAAACGGCAAGCACCGCGAGCGCGACACCGACAAACCGAAATCCACGGCGCACAGCACTGCCGGTCAGCCAGTAAGACACAACAGTCACGTTGTGAGCAATACGTCTCCGTCGGGCAATAAGGTCCCCAGCAACCGCAGAGGACAATGCCGGGGCCGCCCAACTGAACGCCGGTTGGCTCAACCAAAGCGGTCGTTCATTTTCGGCAGCGGGCTCCAACCGAGTTGCGGCAGCCCGGCCGCGACTGCGCGGCGCTTCTGCCTTGTCGCCAACCGAGAACTGCGCGGCCGAGTGCCGCTTGGGGTCCGCCCGGGGCCGAAGCAGAAGTGGCCGGCGCCGCCGCCCTTGATGTCGAAGCGGCTGCGGGTGGGTGGGAGGGGCGGTCTCGACTCTCAGTATTTGCGCTGCCGCATCGCCTGGAGATCAGAAATGACCTTCGCCCAGGCGGGTTGCACTGCATCGGCTTTCTAGCGGCCCGTTGCTGGCGCGCCACGTACTCTCGCGCCTAGATGGCGAGCCCGAGCGTTGCGCGCTCGCGACTAGACTCGCGCGTCGGTGAGCGACGGTTCGATGCATACGATTCTGGTGCCGGGCCTGCTCTGCTCTGCGCGGCTTTACGAGCGCGTGCTGCCCGTGGTGTGGGTCATGGCGCGGTCGCGATCGCCGACACGCGTCGCGACGACACGTTTGGAGAGATGGCCGAGCGACTGCTGGCAGACGCGCCCGAGCGCTTCGCCCTTGTCGGGTTAAGCATGGGCGGCTACCTCGCCTTGGAGGTGTTGCGCCGGGCGCCCGGATGCATTCGGGCTCTCGCGCTGATCAGCACCTCGGCGCGTCCCGACACGCCCGAACAGGCAACCGGACGGCGCGAGCAGATGGCGATGGCCCGCGCCGGCGGATTTGACGAACTTGTCGAAGCTGCCTTTCCCGTGCTGGTCGGATCCAGAGCACGCGGGGATCGTGAGCTGCACGCGATCTGGACCGCGATGGCGCACAGCGTCGGGCCGAATGCGTTTTGTTCCCAGCAGCAGGCCATCATCGCCCGGCCCGACTCACGGCCACTGCTTCCGACGATCACCTGTCCGACAGCCGTCATTCATGGCGTCGCCGACGGGCTTATCAGCGTGGAGCAGGGCAAGGAGCTGGCTGCGGCGATTCCCGGCGCGCGGCTCACGATCATCGATGCGTGCGGGCATATGTCGGCGCTGGAGCAGGCATCTGTGGTAGGCGCGGGGCTCGACGGACTGCTGCAAGCAACGACCACGCCATAAGTCTTCGAGATGTTGGCGTGAACGTCGAGCCGACCTGGATTGGGTCGTGTTTCCCGCCCTCGGCCCCTTAAACGACGAGGAGCAGCGCCTCTGCCGGATGAGACTGCCCCAATGTCGCCGCATCGGCCACCAGCTCGTGGCTGCCGCTTTGGGTCCGCCGCGGGCTCGAAGCAGAAGTGAAGGCCAGTGCCGCTGGTTCTCGTGAAACGGCTGTAGGTGCGTGGATGCAGTCGTGTCGCGGGACCCTCGCGACCGGCCGGCTTCGCCTGTGGCTGGTAGAGGCGAACTACGCGGCGAGCGGCT
>JAXDGI010000030.1:0-4911 GCA_034665145.1 Solirubrobacteraceae bacterium | reverse complement strand
TCGGTTCCAGAGCGCTGACCAGGGCGAGCACGATCTGCCGGCGTGCTTGGGTCTCGAGCTCGCCGGCGCGTCCCTCGGCCGCCGCGCGCAGCCCGGTGAGCAGCTCGCGTGCGGGTTTGCGGCCGGTGTATCCGTGGCGGTGAAGGAACGCGGCGAGGCGCTGCTCCCCGAGCCCGCAGGCATCGAGAGGGGTGGGGTAGCGGCGCAGCCATGCCAGCGCGATCTGGGAATCGACCGCGCAGAACACCTTGCTCGGCCCAGGCCAGAAGCACGCGAGCTGATCGCGCAGCTGGTTCGCCAGCCCGAGCCGAGCGTGGACGAGATCCTCCCGCGAGCGCGTCAGCGCCCTCAGCGCCTTCGTGCGGTCGCTGTCGGGCACCAGGACCCGGAAGCGGTGGCTGTCGGTCCGCGCGAGCTCGGCGAGCACGAAGCTGTCAAAGCTATCGCTCTTGCCGCCGGCCGGCGTGTACCGAGACCGCGACGCGCAGACCTGGTTGGGATGCACCGCGATCACCTCAAGACCGGCATCCAGCAGCCGCTCGATCAGCAGCCCGTCCGGCCGCTCCAGGGCAACGAGCGCTACCCCGAGCCGCACCAGCCGGCTGCACAACTCGCGCAACCCGGCCTCGTTGTGCCGGTAGCGGCGGCCCTCCACGATCCGCCCTCGCTCGTCGACCACGCACACGGCGTGCTCCTCGCTGGCCCAATCGACGCCCGCGAACCGCGCTTCAGACATGACCACCACACTCCCTCCGACCGGTTGACCTGGGATCGGCGCGAGGTACCCTGGCGGTTGCTTACTGAAGGCGCTCTCGGGCGCGACATCCTGTGCCGCTCTACGGGCACCTCGACCGAACGTCGGGAGGCGCTGGTCTAAAAGAGGCCCTCTGCACGGGCAAGCCCAAGAGGCGCTCTCCTGACATCCGCCGACCACGGAAGGATGACCAGTAAGCCCAAAGCGGCGGTCGCTGCAACCCCGGAAGACTTAAACTGCGAATTGTCGCCCCCTGGGGCGCAGAGGCTTCGAGGATTGCACACCCAGGGCCAATCTAGGTGTCTACTCAGATTGGATTCGCTTGCCAGGTGATCCTGGCGCCGCAATTCGAGGCTCGATCTTGCGGATGGTGAAGCTTCGTGTCATGAAAATCGAAGGATCCGATGACCGCTGCGCCGGTCGGTGCGGGAAACCTGCCTCTCATCGAGGCCGTGCTGCGGTGGAGCATGCCGTCGTTTGCGATGAAGTCATCGGAGTACGAATCGGTAAAAGTGCCGTCATGGTGGACGCCGATTAGGTCTTCATCAATGCCCACGCCAGTCTTAGATCCGTCGGCACAATTCCCGATGGAGAAGACCTCCCAATCGAGTCCGCCGCGAGACAGGTACAGGCGGACCCTCGTACCTTGCGACGTACGGCCATTCCACAAGCGGCCAAGTGGATGGAGCGAGCCGACGAAGTCCCGCATGAACGTCCAACCAATCCGGCGCGAGTAGCGCGCAAACACCGAGTACGCGAACCCCTGCTGCTTCCACATATATCCGAACCACCTATCGGTTTGGAAGCGATACCTCCATCTCCCATGAATCCGGACGAGGCGGACCGGATGCCCTTGCCCATTCCGCGAGAGCTTGATCGCCTTGGCGATATCACTCACGGAGCCTCGAGAGAACGTCGCGTTCACCAGGGGGGTATTTAGTCCGCGATGGCACTGACATCTGTAGTTGATGCTGAACCAGGCGGGGCTAGTGTTGCTGCCACCTTTCCACACAAAGAAGTGTCCGTGCGTAAACGTTGCGGTGTTGTCACCGTAGAGAGGGTACGGCAGGATGTCCGGGTAGGGAGGTGTTGGCGTCAAGTGCGCTTGGATTAGCGTTTCGCGTGCCTGATCAGCCGTACTACGGGCCGACGCCGCGGCCGGTCCAGCCAGGACCCCGATGACTACGGATGCAGCGATCAGCAGCTTCTGCGTCCGACGGCTCGGCGCGAGCACCCCAGCCACGACCGCGACCACGATGGCCGCGCGAACTGGACGATTACTCCGGTCCATTGCGACTCCCCCTTTTGGCACGCGCCCTACCCGGCAAGTCCAATTGTACGCAGCAACAAACGTACGCCGTCGCCCAAGGTTGCGCAAGGGATATCAGCCGCCACCACGGCGGCCAGCGAACTCATCTCGCCGTATCAGGACCTGAGCAGAGTCCCGCTCTGATCGAAGAGCAGCAGTAACTACGCAGACGAAGACTGCTCCGCAGTCGTCGTTGCGGCGGTCAGGTCGACGCTGCTGCTAAGCCAGCTTCGCCGCCTCCGTGCCCGCGCCACGTCGCGATCTCCGCTTCTAGGCGCCGTTTCGCGAGTTGTCGGTGAACGGCTCGAGCACGCTCGTCCGGACAAGGGTGAGGATTCGATCTCGGAAGAACCAGCCCTGAGCCCATCGGCCGTCCCAGTAGACGGCCTTGTGATCGGCCAGATCGACCAGCACCGGGAAGCGCAGCGCTGCGAAGCGATGAATCGGCGGTCGGTCGACCCATTGCGCGGCCGTGTCCTGCGGCTGCTCGCTGAGAAACACGACGATGGTCACAGTCCCCGTCTGCAGACCGCGTGGCAGTCCGCCCTTGTGCTTGATCGCATAGTCCTGAGCTGCAATCGCGAGGCGTTCGGCCCGCCCGCCAGATAGGAGGGTCGACCGCGAAGACCACGACGAAGATGTGCAGCCGTCCCGCCGACCACCATTGGGACCGGCGCGCAACAAGCGCCTCGGCGTCACTCAGCGTGGTTGACGTGCTCCTGAAACCGGCTTCTGTCAGCCGACGCGAAATGGCGTTCCGTGCCGCAGAGGCCTGCACCGGCGCGAATATACATCGCTGAGCGCGAGCCCCCTGATCGGCACGGCCTGGTGAGGTTTGCGGCGCGGATCACCCAACGAGTGAGCCGAGTGAAATAGACGGGACGCAGCGTGCTTGCGCCCTGCCGCAACACACAGCCAAGCCGGATGACACTTTTAGGACGGCGGCAACCGCACCCCGGTAACCCGGCATCGGGCGTGAAGAAGGCCCGCTCGACTCGCCACGGGTGCAAAAACCTCCCATCCGGCCTCAGACGTGCCCGTTGGCGAGGCGTCCACAATCTCGGAATGCGCGGATGGCAGGCCGAAGACCTCTGGGTTATCGCCCAGCCAGCCGCGGAGTCGCCGCTGCTGCTTTACGTGATCGCCGGCCACGAGCAGAAGTCGAACCCGGCCGAATCGGGCCCGCCGACGTCACCGCTGGTTCGTGTATCCGGAGGGGTGCTGAAGAGCATGTGAGCGTCGCTGCGCATCCATCCTCCTTTGTCGCCGGCGATGTCGCCCTCCGTGGGTTATCGGTGTCCTGGGGCGGTAAGAATGAGCTAGTGACCTCTGGGGTGGCCGAGCAGATCGCGGAGGGAGCGGGGTTTGTCGCCGTTCTGAGCGTTGGGTGGGTCTGGCTCGGTAAAGCGGCGGTTGAGCGGAGGTTGGGAGAACGGCGCGCGCGAGAGCGCGCGCAGCGGGCAGAGGCGACCGCCGTTGAAGCGTCGTGGGAGCTGGAGGCTTTTGCGCCGGAGAAGATTCGGGCGGCCGTCATCGGCATGCTGCAGCTTGCGGCCGAAGCCTGGCAGGGATCCGTTCGGCCCAGTGGCGAGGGTCCAGTGGTGGTCGAGCGCTGGGCACAGGCTCACCGCCTGGGCGCGGACACGGTGCTGGCCGGCGGTCCGGTTATCGACCTGCTGGGGGTGGTGCACCGTGCCCCAGAGACCGAGGACCGAGTCGTGGTGCGCATCCGCGCGGTACTTCGGTCAGGAGCAGAAGTGCCGTTGCTGGGGGCACCGGGGACTCTGGTCGATGAGCGCTGGACGCTTGCCCGGAGAGGAAGTGATTGGGAGCTGGTCGAGTTTGACGACACCCCGCTCGCCGATGAGCTATTGCACAGTCCCCTGATCGCTGGTGCATGGGCTGATCAGGATCGGCTGAGAGAGCAGAGCCTGGCCGAGGTCGCGCAAGGTGATCCCGTCAACGGTGAGGCGCGGACGGGGGATCTGGTGGACAGCGCCCGAGACCCGATGCTCCAGCTGCTTGATCTCTCGGTGATCGATGGGCGGTACCTGCCCGCGCTGTTGCAGGCAACCCTCGTTCATCTGATCGACGTTTGGGAGCAGGCAACAGCCGGAACCTGGCAGCCGCTGGCAGACCTTGCGTCGCCCGAAGCATGCGACCAATTGCTCTATCCGCGAGCTGACGATGTACGCATGCGGATGGTCTTACGCGACGCAACGCTGCGGCGGTGGCAACCCGAGCTCGTCGTAGCCGGGGAGTCTGGATCACTGGAGATAGCTTTGACGGTGTCGGCGGTCAGGTTCCTGGTCGACCCATTGACCGCCAAACACGTCTGGGGAAGCCCTGATTATTCGCAGGACATCCGCCTGTCGTGGACGCTCGCCCTAACGGACACCAAGGAGATTGCTTGGCGGCTGGTCAACAGCAGCGATCCCGCGGCCGACATACCCGGCGCCGCGCCGTAGCTACCCATCCCGCAATCCGCGCGACTGCTGCCTTGTCGGCTCACGGGCAGCCAGCCGACGGGTGCTGCTCTCGCTCCGGGGCGCACCGAAGGAGAAGTCCGGCCGCCGCTCCTGGGCGCCGGGCAAGTTCGCCGTGCGTGCATGGAGCGAAAGAGTGCTCGCTGTGGCTGGTGCCAACATCGAGGCGATGATCCGCGCGGCTCGAGGAGACGACCTGCCGCGGCTGCGCGAGATCTAGCGAGCCGCCGACGATATCTTTCGTGTGGGCATGGATGCGATTGCCGATGGTGAGCCGGCGACCCCAGAAGCGCTGGCCGCGTATGAGAGGGCTGGCAGGGCCTGGGTGTCGGTCGATGACGAAGACCGGCCAGTGGCGTTTT
>JAXDGI010000029.1:0-38288 GCA_034665145.1 Solirubrobacteraceae bacterium | reverse complement strand
CTCACCCTGCGGTTGCCCGGGGCCGGGTAGCCCCGGGTCGGGGCCTTCGGGGCCTTCGGGGCCTTCGGGGCGTCCGGGGCGTCCGGGGCGTCCGGGGCGTCCGGGGCGTCCGGGGCGCGTCCGGGGCCTCCGGGGCCACCCGACCCTCCGGGGCCACCCGACCCTCCGGGGCCACCCGACCCCTCCGCGGCCACCCGACCCTCCGGGGCCCCGACCCCACGCGTTCACGGTTCGTTCACGCGCCGTCACACGTGCGTAAGTAGTGTTGGCGTTTTGTTGCGTTTTGCAGCGAGTTGTTACCGTTTGGGCCTCGCCGGCGTGGGATCCTGGGGACGTGGCGGATCCTGATGGCCACAGCGGACACTCAGACACGCCACGTCCCCTGGCCGAGCTCGCGGCCCGCCAGCATGGGGTGGTCACGACCGGCCAGTTGGTCTGGCTGGGCTTCTCGCCGAAGGTCATCACACGGCTGGTGCGCGATGGGCATCTCATTCGGCTCTCCCGCGGGGTGTATGCCGTGGGTCATGACCGGCTGACGGCGCGCGGCCGGTGGATGGCGGCCGTGCTCGCCTGCGGGGAGGGAGCGGTGCTCAGTCACGCGGCAGCCCTTTCGCTGTGGGACCTGATTCCCGTCCCCGGGGGAGCGATCGACGTCAGCGCGCCCCGTCACTGGCGCCGCCGGATCGAAGGTGTGCGCTGCCACGGCCTGCGGCACCTGCACCCCGACGACTGCACTGTCATCGACGGGATCCCGGTCACCTCGCTGCCGCGGACTCTGCTTGACCGTGCCCAGACCCTTCATCGCCAGCGTCTGCGCACCCTCCTGGAGCAGACCCAGCGCCGCGGCCTGTTCAACCTCGTCTCGTTCACGGCTCTCCTCGAGCGCAGCCGCGGCCATCATGGAGCCGCCAATCTCATCGCCGTGCTCGCCGAACTGCAAGACGAGGCCCCCTGGACCCAGTCAGAGCTCGAACGCCAGTTCCTGGAGTTCCTCCGCGGCCACGGGCTGCCCGAACCGCAGATCAACGTGATCGTCGACGGGGTCTGCGTCGACTGTACTGGCCCGAGCATGATCTGATCGCCGAACTCGACGGCTACGCCTTTCACGCCAACCGCCAAGCGTTCGAATCGGACCGGCGCAAGGACATCGTCCACACCCGCAACCGACGCCAGGTCATTCACATCACCCAACGCATGATCACCCGCGAGGGGTCGGCCCTGAAGGCGAACCTCACCGTATTGCTCGGGCTAGATCCGCGCCCCCATGCGGGCCCGCGACCGCCGCTCAGGCGTGCGGATCCGTCCCGGCACGGCCTCGTCGATGCTGCCGAGCAACCGGCGCGGCTCGGCCAGGCCATGGAGGCGGAAGTCAAGGTGGGACTCATCGGTGATGAACACGACCGTGCCAATGCCGAGGAAGCGCTCGGTGACGGTCTGATGCATGGTCACCTCCTGCACCCAGTCCAAGGCGGTCTGGCGCTTGCGCCGGGCGATCAGGCCGGTTTCGATGCGGACCCGGCGGTCGGTGATCGCGTAGCGGACCCGCATCCGGCGCAGCTCGCCCCGCAGGGCGATCAGCCCGAACACCCCGAGAACCCCCGCCACCACCCACCCCGACTGGACACGTCCATCGGTGAGCGCGCTGGCCAGCCCGGCCGCGACGCCGCCCACCAGCGCGAGGACGAGCGCCCGGATGTACAGGAACGGATGAGCCAGACGGGACGGATGACCCGAGAAGAGGACGACCTCACCAGGCTCGACGACCACGCGCCCAGCGTAGAGGACCCTGCCCGCGGCATCCACGGCCGCCACTAGATTCGCTGACGTGACCTCTCGCCCCGCATCCGTCTCGGCCGAGGTAGCGGGCGCCCGGGATGGCCACGGATCCGCCCGCGACGGCGACGGATCCGCCCGGGACGGCCACGGACCTCCCGCCCGGGATGGCCACGGATCCGCCCGGGATGGCCACGGATCCGCCCGGGACGGCCACGGATCCGCCCGGGACGGCCACGGATCCGTCCAAGACGATGGGGGGCGTGCCCCTGGCGGCCCTCCCGTGGCCAAGGTCATCCCGCTCACCCGGACCCGGGCGGTGCGCGGGGCCTTTGACTACCGCCTACCGTCGGGATCGAGCGCCCGCGGGGCGCCGTCGGGCGACGGCGCCGCCCGGGGGGAGGCGTCGGACGACGGCGCCGACATAGGGATCGGATCGATTCTCAAGGTGCCGTTCGGCGGACGGAGCGCGTTCGGCGTCGTCGTCGATATGGCCGCTACCTCCGAGCTCGCGCCCGACCGCCTGGCCGAGCCCGACGCCGTCCTGCCCAGCTCGGTGCCCGCCGATCTGGTCGCCCTCGCTGCCTGGATGGCGGCCGAGTACTGCTCCACCACAGCCCGCGCCCTGGGGCTGGTTCTGCCCCCGGGCACCACCGAGGGCGTCCGGACCAAGCGGGTGCTGGTGGCCGAGCTCAGCGCTCAAGGGCGCTCGGCCCTGTCCGACTCCGAAGTTCGCCTCACCGACGGCCAGCGGGGTCTGCTCACCCGCCTGCAGAGCGACGGTCCCGCGCTGGCCGCCGACCTCGGCACCAGCGCCCTGCGCCGCCTCGAGTCCCGCGGGCTGGTCAACCTGGACCTGCGCGACCGCCCGCGGCGGCCGGTCGACCACGCCGTCGGTGCCGCCAGTGCCCTCGCTCCGCCCCTCACCCCCGATCAGCGGGCTGCCCTGCAGCCGATCCGAAGCGCGCTCAGCGAGGTTACGCCGGCCCCCGACGGCTTTCTCCTGCACGGCGTGACCGGTTCGGGCAAGACCGAGGTCTACCTGCAGGCGGTGGCGGGCGCTCTGGCGGCGGGGCGCACGGCGATCGTGCTCGTGCCCGAGATCGCCCTCACCCCACAGGTGCTGTGGCGCTTTCAGGCCCGGTTCGGCGACGTCGTCGCGGTCCTGCACTCGGCGCTGAGCGTGGGCGAGCGCCACGATGAATGGCAGCGGCTGCGCCGCGGGGAGGCCCGGGTGTGCGTGGGTCCGCGCTCGGCGGTGTTCGCACCCGTATCCGATCTGGGGCTGGTGATCGTGGACGAGGAGCACGAGAGCTCCTACAAGCACGAGGGCGACCCTCGCTACGACGCGCGCAGCGTGGCGCGCGAACGGGCGCGGGCGGCCGGCGCCGTCCTCGTCGCCGGGAGCGCCACCCCGCGGCCGGAGAGCATGGTGAGCGGGCGGAGGCTGCGCCTGCCCAGCCGGATCGACGGGGGCTCGATGCCCGCGGTCGAAGTGCTCGACATGAGGGGGCGACACCACCCGCTGCACCCGGAGACCCGGATGGCGCTCGCCGATCTGCGCCGTGGCGGCGGGAAGGCGATTCTGCTCCTCAACCGCCGCGGCTGGTCGAACTTTCTCTCCTGCCGCTCCTGCGGGCGCGTCTGGCTGTGCCCCAACTGCGAGGTGGCGCTCGTCCTGCACCGTCGTGGCGGCCTCGTCGCCTGCCATCACTGCGGCCACCGCGAGCCCGTCCCTCACCGATGCAAGGCCTGCGGATCGGTGTCAGTGGCCCGTCACGGCGCCGGAACCGAGCGGATCGAATACGAGCTGCGCGAAGCCCTGGGCGGGGAGGATTTCCCGGTCTTCCGGCTCGATGCCGACTCGGCCGGCCTGGAGCAGCGGGCGGCGACCCTGCAGCGTTTCGAGCAGGCCTCGGCCGGCGTCCTCGTCGGCACGCAGATGGTCGCCAAGGGACATGACTTCCCCGATGTCGCCCTCGGCGTCGTCCTCGACGCCGACCAGACCCTGCGCTTTCCCGACTTCCGCGCGGAGGAGCGGACCTTCGCCCTGGTCACGCAGCTGGCCGGGCGCACGGGTCGCGGCGGAGAGGGCCGGGTGCTCGTCCAGACCCTGGCGCCCGATGCCCGGCCGATCGAGTTCGCCACCCGGCACGACTCCGATGGCTTTCTCGCCGATGAGCTGCGCCGGCGCCAGGCGTTGCGCTACCCACCCTTCGCGACCCTGATCCGCGTGGTGTGCTCGGCTGATGACGAGCCGCTGGCTCGCCGCACTGCCCAGTCGATCGCGCAGGCCATGGGCCAGATCGATGGGGCCGTTCTCGGGCCCGCGCCGTTGTTTCGCCTCCGCGGCCGAGCCCGCAGCCAGCTGGTCATCAAGGCCAGCGACCGGCCCGCGGCGATCGCCGCCGTGGGCCGCGCCGTCGACCGCATCGGTCCCGCTGCCGCCCGCGAGGGCGCCAGCGTCAGCGTCGACGTGGACCCGCAGTAAGTCCTGCCGACGAGGCTTGCTTACACTCATGGGGTGTCAGCACAAGCCCAAGAGGACGAGCGCGAGCGCCCCCGGCACGCCCCTGACGAGGTCGAGGTCGAAGCTCTTGAGGAGGACATCGAGGAGGAGCACGAACACCTCGATCCTGAGCTCGAGGCCCGCCGCGCGGCGGCTCTGGCTCACGTGCGCAAGTTCGGGGATCCGGTGCTCCGCACCCAATCGCGCCCGGTCGATCGCTTTGATGACGCGCTGCGCCACGAGGTGCGGCGGATGGGCGAGCTGATGATCGATGCCCTCGGCGTGGGTCTGGCCGCCAATCAGGTCGGTGTCCTGCACCGTGTTCTCGTCTACCGGGTCCATCAGCAGGCCCCCGTGGCGGTCCTGGTCAATCCGGAGATCGAGTGGGTGGGCAAGGAGGAGGAGATCCTCGAGGAGGGCTGCCTCAGCCTCCCCGCCGTGCACGTCGACGTCGAGCGCCCGGTCTACATCCGGGTGCGGGCTCAGGACGAGAACGGCGATCCGATCACCGTCGAAGCCTCGGGACTTGAGGCCCGGGTGATCCAGCACGAGATGGACCATCTCGATGGCGTTCTCGTCCTGGACCGGATCTCACGCCCCCAGCGCAAGGAGGCCATGCGCGCCCTCCGTGAGGCTCTGCCCGCCTAGCGGCCACTGGGCCTCGTGCGCACCGTCTTTCTGGGCACATCGGCCTTTGCCGCGTCCGTGTTGCGCGTTCTGGCTGGGTCAGCCCATCGGCCCGTCCTGGTCGTGACGCGGCCCGATCGTCCCCGGGGCCGCGGCCGCCGCCTGGCGGCGCCGCCGGTGGCCGAGGTGGCGCGCGAGCTCGGACTCGATCTCGATCAGCCGGCCTCGGTCAACGACGAGCCGGCGCGGGCCCGGATCGCCGCCGCTGAGCCCGAGGCGGTCTGCGTCTGCGCCTTTGGGGCCCTGATCAAGGAGCCGCTGCTGTCGGACTACGAGATGCTCAACGTGCATCCCTCGCTGCTGGCCCGCTGGCGCGGTGCCGCCCCGGTCGAGCGGGCGATCATGGCCGGTGATGCGCAGACCGGGGTGTCGATCATGCGCGTCACCGCCGGCCTGGACAGCGGTCCGGTCTGTGCCCAGGTCACCACCCCGATCGGGGAGACAGACACCTATGGCTCCCTCGCCGAGCGACTGCAGGGTCTTGGGGCCAAGCTGCTCATCGACGTCCTCGATCGCCGCCCGGAATGTGCCGAGCAGGACGAGTCCGGCGCGACGTACGCCGACAAGCTGACCGCCGATGACCGCCGCCTTGACCCGACGCGCAGCGCCGCGGAGCTCGACCGGGTGGTTCGCGCCCTTACTCCGCATGTCGGGGCCGTTCTCGAGCTGCCCGGCGGGGAGCGGCTCGGTGTGTGGGAGGCACGACCCCACGAGACCGCGGACGGTCTTGTCCCCGCCGCGCTTGACCTCGACGGAGACGTGCCGATCCTGGGCTGCTCTCCCGGAGCGCTCGAGCTGCTCACCGTTCAACCGCCCGGACGCCGGGCGATGCCGGCGGCCGACTGGCTGCGCGGACGCCGGCACTGACGCCCATGACTCAGCGAGGTGACCGATCGCCGGCCGGCCAGGTCGCGCCGGCCCGGCTGTGCGCGTTCACGGTCGTGCGGCGTGTGTTCGAGCAGGACGCCTACGCCGATCGGGCGCTCATCGCCGAGGCGGCCGACCTCGAACCGCGCGACCGCGCGCTGGCCACCGCGCTCGTGTTCGGCACCGTGCAGCGCCGGGCGACGCTTGATTACGTCGCCGAGGTCCTGACCGGGCGCTCGGTGCGCCGCCTCCAGGCGCCCGTGCTGGCGGCGCTGCGGCTCGGCCTGCAGCAGCTGCTGTTCATGGACGGCGTCGCCGAACACGCCGCCGTCAACGAGAGCGTCGAGCTGGCCAAGACGGCGGGCGGGCGCCCGGGAGCGGGCCTGGTCAACGCCGTGCTCCGGCGGGCCACCCGGGAGGGTCGCGCGCTCGTGGACGACCTGCCCGACGAGACTCCGGAGCAGGCCGCCCTGCGCCACTCGGTGCCCGAGTGGCTGGCCGCGTTGTGGTTCGAGGAGCTCGGCGCCGACACCGCTCGGCTGCTGCTCGCCCACATCAACGCCCCGGCCGAGGCGGCGGTGCGAGCCAACATGCTCGTCACCACGCCGGAGCAGGTGATGGCCGATCTGCCCGTGCGCAGCCGTCCCGTCGCCGAGATCCCGGAGGCCATCATCCTCGAGGAGCCGTTTGACGTGCACGGGTCCGATCTCTGGCGACAGGGCGCGATCATGCCTCAGGCCCGCTCCTCGATGCTGGCGGGCCGGGCCCTGGCGCCGAGCCCCGGTATGCGCGTCCTCGATCTCTGCGCGGCGCCGGGCGCCAAGGCCACCCAGCTGGCCGCGTTGAGGGGCGGGGGAGAGGGGATGGTTGCCGTCGAGCGTCACCCCGGTCGAGCCCAGGCCCTGACCAAGACATTTGCGCGCATGCATGTCACCGGAGCCGCGGTCGAGGTCGGGGACGCCGCCGTGCTGCGGGGGGCGGGGGACACCTTCGACGCGGTGCTCGTCGATCCGCCCTGCAGCGGGCTGGGCACGCTGCAGTCGCGACCCGACCTGCGCTGGCGCACCAGTCCCGAGCGCGTCTCTGAGCTGGCCGGCCTCCAGGCCGCCATCCTCAAAGCCGCTGCGCCGGCCACCGCCCCCGACGGGATCCTGGTCTACTCGGTGTGCACGATCACCCGCGCCGAGGGCGACAATGTCATCAGCGCCTTCCTGGACGACCACCCTGATTTCCGCCCCGAGAGCCTGGATGCCCTGCTGCCGGCGGCGGCGCGCGGGCCGTATCTGCGCACGCTGCCCCATCGCGATGGGACGGACGGGTTCTTCATCGCTCGCCTCCGGCGCGCCGGTTAGGCTAAAAGCCGCGCGGCGACAGCTGCGTCACGCTACTTATGACCAGCTGAGGCCGTAGCCTGTCAGACGTGAGTGATTCGGCACCCGAGCCCAAATTAGGCCCCGAGTGTCCCCACTGCGGGGAGCCGTGGCTGCGTCCGACCACCGTCCCGGGCCGCTACCGCTGCGTCTATTGCCTGCAGCGCTTCGAGCTCGTGTCGGTGTGCCCCAACTGCGGTGAGCACTCGACGATCGTGCGCATGTCGAGTACGGCGATCGTGGCCTGCAATCACTGTCAGGGCAGCATGCTGCGAGCGGTGTGATGGGGACCGCCGATGCCGGCCAGGACGAGGCCGGCCTGACCGACCTGCGGGTCGCGCCATCCATCCTGTCGGCTGACTTCTCCCGCCTGGCCGCGCAGGTCAGGACGGTGCTCGATGCCGGGGCTCGGGTCATCCATGTCGACGTCATGGACGGCCATTTTGTGCCGCCCATCACCTTCGGGGCGGTGGCTGTCTCCGCTGTGGCCGACGCCGTGCACGCGGTCGGGGGGATCGTCGACGTGCACATGATGGTCGAGCACCCCGATCGCCACGTGGCCGACATGGCCAGCGCCGGCGCGGACTCGATCACCGTCCACGTCGAGGCCACGCCCCACCTGCACTATGTGCTCGGGGCGATCCGGGAGGCAGGCTGCACGGCGGGGGCGGCAATCAACCCGGGCACACCGGCCACGGCGATCGATGAGGTGGCCGGCGAGCTGGTCGACCTCGTGCTGTGCATGAGCGTCAACCCCGGCTGGGGCGGCCAGAAGTTCATCCGCGCCTCCCTCGACAAGCTCGCTCGCCTGCGCGCCGCGCTGCCCGAGCGGGTCGGACTCGAGGTCGACGGGGGCGTCAACGAGAGCACGGCAGGTGACGTGGCCGGGGCCGGGGCCAACCTGCTCGTGACCGGCTCGGCCGTCTTCGGGGCCGAGGACCCGGCCGCGGCCTACGCGGCGATTGCCGAGGCGGCCGGCGCGGTGGCCGTGGTTCCCGGCCCGCGCCGGTAGATCAGCGTCAGCAGTGCGCAGAGCACGGCGGTGGCGCCGAAGTAGCCGACCTCGACCCGGGTCACCTCGCTGCTGACCGTGTGGACGGCGACAAACAGCACGAACAGGGCGGCGGAGACCAGCCAGGCCGCGGCTGCCCATTGCGCTCGACCCCGCGCCAGGGCGGCCTGATTAAGCGTTCCCGACACGAGGTGCAGGCCCATGCCCAGCCCGACGAGAGCCAGGCCGTAGCGGCCGTAGGAGAAGCCCTTGTCGCCCAGAAACGCCGTCATCACGGGCGGCCCGATCAGGAGCAGGCCGAGGGCGACGGCCAGTCCGAAGCCGGCGATGGCCAGGATCGTCACGCGGATTGCGCGATGAAACTCATCGGCATTCTCGCGCGCCTCGAGGCCGGCCAGATGGGGGAGGATCGAGGTCTGGATGGCCTGAAAGAGCTGCAGCGGGGCACGGACGATGAGCATGACGTTGAAGACAAAGCCGGTCAGGCCGCCGGTGAGCGAGCCGCCCCCGGCCCCCGCAGCGACGATCAGCACCCCGGCGTTCATGAGCGCCTGCTCGGAGAGCATGATCCCGACGACGGCGACGGCAAAGCCCGCCCCATTGCGCAGCGACATTTCGGTGGCGGCCTCGGCGGCCTCGGCGGTGGCCGCCTCCTCGAACTGCGCGTGGGCCGGCCCCTCGCTGGCCGCGTCGACCGTCGGAATGCCGCGCTCGTTGGGCGGATGCCCGACGCGGAGATGGGCAAAGGCAAAGGGAATCACGCACAACGAGGCAAACGGCGCCACGGCCATGCCCAGCCCGACCGCCCCCTGGCCGGAGCCGATGCCCACCGCGACCGCCAGGGCAAAGAGAAAGCGCGATGTCGACTCCAAGAAGACGAGGGCCCCATACAGGGCAAAGCGCTCGTGGCCGGCCAGCCACCCGCGGGCGAAATAACTGGCGGCATAGGCCAGGACCCCGATAACGAGGATCCAGTAGAGCGCCGCGGATCCGTCGAACATGCCCTGCTCGATCTGATCGCGCAGGGCGATGGCGGCGATCAGGAACACGAGGGCGAAGCCGAACTGGATGGCCGCCGGCACTCGCAGGCTGTTCTGGCCTTGGCCGCGGGCCCGGCGGTCGGCGATCGTGCGCGAGAGCAGCTGCTCGATCGGCCGGTAGATGACCGACAGGATCACGAACATGATCGCCCAGCACAGGGAGACCCGGCTGTAGGACGAGGGGTCGAGGACGTGGCTGGCCACGGCCAGATAGGCGAACGTGAAGATGCCCGTCGACGCGATGCCGATCGACAGCACGCGGGCGCCGGAGACGAACGAGGACTGCTCGGGGCCCTGGCCCGCGGGTTCGGGCGGAGTCGGGCCGCCGACCGGCGGCGGCGTGCGCGTCACCGACGACATCAGCCCACGCGCACCAGCAGCATCGTCCATGGGAACGGGGAGCGAACCTCCATCACTTGACCAAAGCCGCTCAGCAGCTTGACAAAGCCGCGGCGCGTCCAGTGATTGAGGTGACCGGGTGTGTTGCCGAGCTGACGCACGTAGGCGCCCCGGGCCACGTTGAGCACCCGCCACAGGGGCTCGTGGGGGACGGACACGAGCAGGTGGGCGGAGGCGACACGGCTCATTTCGGCCAGGACGCGGGCGGGATCGGGCACATGCTCGAGCACCTCTGTGGCCGCCACCAGCGCGAATTCGTCGTCGGCAAACTCCAGCTGCTCGGCTGCCATCGGCACGAATTCGAGGTTCGGCTCCAGGCGCGTGGCCCATTCCGCCTCGAGCTTGGGGTCACGGAGATCGATCCCCACCACCTTCCCCGGGGACACGCGCTGGGCCCATTGGTGACTGAGCACGCCCTCGCCGCAACCGACGTCGAGCACCGAGCCGGGCGCAGCCTGGGTGAACAGCTCCTCCAGCGTCCGCTCGAAGCCGGCCATCAGCCGCCGGACAACCGGGTTCTGCGAGCCGTACTTGTCGAAGGTATTGCCGGTCGGGACCTCCGCGGCGGGCGCTGAGCTCATACTTCCAGCGCCTCACGGTCAGACGCGTCGCCGGGGCCGGGGCCGGTTGTGCTGCGGGGGACGCCGCCGGGCTCGTAGTGCGAGGGCTCGACGCCGAGCTGCAGCTCGATGCGGCGGACGCGCTCGAAGGTCCGCTGCGAGAGTGTCCGCTGGGCATCGAGCAGGTCGCCGATCACGCCGAGCGCGCCGAGGAGCATGGCGGCGATGAATAGCACTGCGCCGGCGATCAGCGACTGGACGTGGCCCTTGGCCGTATCCGTGTTACCGATGTAGAGAACGATGAAGCGGATAAAGATGGCCAGCGCCGGGACGCCCATGATGATCGCCCCGCCCCAGAAGACCTTGAGCGGCTGGTACTGGGAGTAGATGCGAAAGATCGACAGGCCGTTGCGGCGGATGTAGGCCGGCATGGACGGAAACAGCCGGGATTCGCGCGTCTTGGCATTGGTGCGGATCGGCACGTGGTCGACGGCCACGAGCAGCTTGCCGGCCTGGATGATCGTCTCCAGCGTGTAGGTGAACTTCGACACGGCCTGCATCTGCAACGCCGCCTCCCGGTTGTAGGCGCGAAAGCCCGAGGTCGTGTCGGGGATCTCGGTCGAGGAGGCCTGGCGGACCACCCAGGAGCCAAGGCGCTGCAGCATCCGCTTGACCGGGCTGAAGTTCTCGTTTGAGCCCACGCCCCGGTCGCCGATCACCATGTCGGCGTGGCCCCGGAGGATCGGCGCCACGAGCTTGGGGATGTCGGCGCCCTCGTACTGGTTGTCGGCGTCGGTGTTGACGATCACGTCGGCGCCGAGCTTGAGCCCGGCATCAAGCCCGGCCTGGAAGGCGGCCGCCAGTCCCTTGTTGTTGGTGAGGCGGACGACGTGATCGACCCCGTGGGCGCGGGCGGTGCCGATCGTGTCATCAGTCGAGCCGTCGTCGATGACAAGCCACTCGACCGTGTCAAAGCCTTCGATCGCGCGCGGCAGATGACTCAGCGTGACCGGGAGCTGCTCTTGCTCGTTGAAACACGGGATCTGGATGATCAGCTTCATGGCCTCGGGGCGCTCGCGGTGGCGCGCTCGCGCCGATCGATGAACGGGTGCGACACTGCACCCTGCGCGGGCGCGCGCTGCCGAGTCACACGGTAGCGGGATACTCGGGGGGAAACATGGATGCGGCGACGCTCTCTCCCGCACAGCCGGCGCCCTCCTCCGCGCTCCCCGGACCCGCCCGGGCTCTCCAGCGGCGGATCGGACCGGCGGTGCGCAACCGGCACCGGCTGGCGCTGGCCCTGATCCTGGGCGCCACATTTCTGCTGCGCCTGTGGGGGATCAAGCAGGGCCTGCCTTACAGCTACAACGTGGACGAGGCGACCCATTTCGTTCCTCGAGCGATTGCGTTCTTCTCCCATGACTACAACCCTCAGTACTTTCTCAACCCGCCCGCGTACTCCTACCTGCTCCACATCGTGTTCGAGCTCTGGTACGGCAGCGGCGACGCCGTCTCGCGCGCGTTCGCGTCCGATCCCACGTCGGTCTTCGTGGTCGCCCGGGTGGTCGCCGCGGTGCTGGGCACGGTGGCCGTCTGGCTCACCTACCTGGCCGGACAGCGGCTGTTCGGGCGCGCGGTGGCCCTGCTCGGGGCCGCCATCTTCGCCACCGCCTACCTGCCCACGTTCTACAGCCACCTGGCCCTCAACGACGTCCCGGCGCTGGCCCCCGTGGCGCTGTCGCTCTACGGCGTGGCCGGGGTCCTGCGCCGCGGCTGGCGGCGCGACTATGTGCTGGCCGGAGTGGGGATCGGGCTGGCCGCAGCCACCAAGTACACGGGCGGGGTCACCCTGGTGTGCCTGCTCGGGGCGGCCGTCGCCGATGGGCTGGGCGGAGCCGCCGGGGTGGCTCTGCGCCGCACGCTGCTGGCCCTGGTGGCGGCCCTGCTCGGCTTCGTCGTGGCCAACCCGTTTGCGGTGCTCGACTTTTCCGCCTTCCAGGCCGGCGTGGCCACCCAGCAGGCCCTGGCCGGAGGCTCTGATCAGGGCAAGCTGGGTCTGACTCCGGCCAGCGGCACCGCCTACTACCTGTGGACGTTCACCTGGGGGCTGGGCTGGGCGCCGTCGCTGGCCGCGGTCGGCGGCTCGGTTCTCCTCCTGCTGCGCCGCCGGCTGACCATGGCGCTGGTGCTGCTCCCCGCGCCGATTGCCTTCATCCTCTTCATGGGCGACCAGCAGCGCTTCTTCGGCCGCTGGCTGCTCCCCGTGTTTCCGATCGTCGCCCTGCTCGGCGCCTACGGACTGGTCGAACTGGCCCGCTGGCTGGGCTCCACCCGGCGCCTGCCCCTCCGCGCCGCCGCCGTGCTCGTCTCCGTTCTGGCCCTGGGTCAGGGCCTGGCCACCGTTATCCACAACTACGCCGAGCTGTCGCGGCCCGACACCCGCAACCTGGCCCGAGCCTGGATGGTCGCCCACATTCCGGCTGGGGCCAAGGTGGTGATCGAGCCGGTCGTCGAGGACAACTGGGCCACCGATGTCGGGCGCTCACTGCCCTACACCGCGAGCGGCGCCCGCTGGCGGCGGTTCCCGACCTGGGAGACCAACGTCTCCACCACCGGCCAGCTGCTCTCGGCCGGCCAGCGGCGCTACGTCCTGGTTGATGAATACGAACGGACGCTGCGTCCGGAGCTCCTTGGTGAGTACGCCGCCAGCGGCTACTGCTGGGTGGTGATCGGATCCCTGCAGGCGGGGCGGTCCTTCGCCCAGCCGCGCGTCGCGCCGCAGGCCATCGCCTACTACGCCCAGCTCGCCAACCGGGCCCGGCTCATGTACCACGTGAGCCCGTTCGGGGGCAGCCGTCACGCCGTTCCCTTCAGCTTCGACTGGTCGATCGACTACTACCCCAGCCAGTACAACCGGCCCGGTCCCGAGATCAGCGTCTATCACCTGCAAACGGGGCGCTGTGGGCCGGCCGGCGCCGCCTATCCTGCAAAGCACCCATGAGCCTCAGTACCGATCACGACCGTCGCCATCTGGCCCGCGCCATCGAGCTGGCTGAACAGGGCCGCGGGCAGGTCAGCCCCAATCCTCTCGTCGGGGCCGTGATCGCCAACAGTGACGGGGTCATCGGTGAGGGGTATCACCGTGCGGCCGGCCAGCCGCACGCCGAGATCGAGGCGCTGAGTGCTGCCGCCGGGTGCGATCTGGCCGGAGCCACCCTCTACGTATCCCTCGAGCCGTGCTGCCATCACGGCCTGACGCCGCCCTGCACCGACGCCATCCGGGCGGCCGGGATCGGCCGCGTTGTCGTCGCCTCCGACGATCCCAGCGGGCACGCCAGCGGCCGCGGACTGGGCATCCTGCGCGACGACGGGGTTGAGGTCGTGCTGGCCGACGGCGAGCTCGCCGACCGCGCCCGTTTGCTCAATCAGCCGTTTCGCAAGCGGGCCCGCACGGGCCGGCCGTGGGTGCTGTTCAAGTCGGCCATGACCCTGGACGGCAAGGTGGCCACGCACAGCGGGGACTCGAAATGGATCTCGGGCGAGGAGAGCCGGCGCCGGGCGCACTACTGGCGGGCTGAGTGTGACGCCGTCGCCGTCGGGGTGGGGACCGCGCTCACCGATGATCCTCGGCTCACCGCCCGGGTGGAGGGCGCTCTGCATCAACCGCAGCGGGTCGTCTTTGACTCGATGGGCCGGCTGCCCCTCACCAGCCAGCTCGTGCGTGAAGCGCGCCGCGTGCCCCTCACCGTGGTCGTCTCGCGGGCGGCACCGCGCAGCGCCACCGACGCTTTTGCCACCCATGGGGCCGACGTGATCGTGGCCACCGGCGAGAACGAGCCCGCCCGCGTCTGCTCGGGTCTTGACCAGCTCGGCTCCGCCGGCGTGACCTCGATCCTGCTTGAGGGTGGACCCCACCTGGCCGGGGCGTTCCTCGACGCCGGGGAGATCGATGAGATCCGTCTGTTCCTGGCCCCGCTGATCCTGGGCGGCCGCACCGCGCGCGACCCGCTCGAGGGCGAGGGCTCGGAGCTGATCGCCGACGCCGTCCGGGCTAGCGAGCTGGGCTGCGAGCGCGTCGGCGAGGACCTGCTCGTCTCCGCCCGGATCAAGGAGTGGTGACGATGTTCACGGGCCTCGTTCAGGACCTCGGGCGCGTGGCCGGCGCGCAAAGCTCGGGCGACGGGGTGCGCTTGGCCGTGGCCACGTCGCTTGCTCCCGACATCGGCGAGGGGGACTCGGTGGCCGTCAACGGGGTGTGCCTGACGGCCGTCGCCGTTGCCCCCGAGCAATTTGAGGCCGAGATCATGAACGAGACGCTGCGCCGCAGTTCGCTGCACGAGGTCCGCGAGGGCGCGATGGTCAACCTTGAGCTCCCCCTGCGCGCCAGCGACCGGCTCGGCGGCCACGTCGTGCAGGGCCACGTCGACGGCGTCGGTGCCATCGTCGAGATCGCACGCGACGGATTCTCCCGCCAGATTCGCATCACCGCCGACGAGGACGTCCTGCGCTACATCGTGCTCAAGGGGTCGATCGCCGTCGACGGGGTCTCGCTCACCGTGTCGGATATCGACGATGCATCGTTTACCGTTTCATTGATTCCCGAGACGCTCGAGCGGACCAGTCTCGGGGGCGCACGAGTCGGAACCCCCGTCAATCTGGAGGTGGACGTGTTGGCCAAGTACGTCGAGAAGTTGATCGGGGCGAGCCGATGAGCGCCACCCGAACCTTTGCGTCGATCGAGGAGGCCATCGAGGACATCCGCCAGGGCAAGATGGTCGTCGTCTGCGATGACGAGACCCGGGAGAACGAGGGCGATCTGACCATGGCCGCCCAATTCGTCACCCCGGAGGCGATCAACTTCATGGCTAAGGAGGGGCGCGGGCTGATCTGCCTGGCCCTCAGCCCGGCCCGCTGCGACGAACTTGGCCTCGACCTGATGGCGGCCAAGAACGAGTCGGCCTTCGAGACCGCGTTCACGGTCTCGATCGAGGCCCGCTCAGGGGTGAGCACCGGAATCTCGGCCGCCGACCGCGCCCGGACCATCCAGGTCGCCATCGACCCCGAGACGAGCCCGCGCGAGCTCGTCCAGCCGGGACACGTGTTCCCGCTCAAGGCCCGGGTCGGCGGGGTGCTCGAGCGCGTCGGCCAGACCGAGGCCGCGGTCGATCTGGCCCGGCTGGCCGGTCTGAACCCGGCCGGCGTGATCTGCGAGATCATGAACGACGACGGGACGATGGCCCGCGTGCCCGACCTGACCCGCTACTGCGAGCGCCACGGCCTGAAGATGATCACGGTGGCCGACCTCGTCGCCTACCGCCGGCGCCACGAGAAGCTCATCGAGCGGGTCGTCGATACGAGCCTGCCCACCGCCTTCGGAGAATTCGTGGCGGTTGGCTACCGCTCCCTGATCGACAACAAGCACCACGTGGCCCTGGTCAAGGGCGACGTGCAGGGCGCGCGCGACGTGCTCGTCCGCGTCCATTCCGAGTGCCTGACCGGCGACGTGTTTCACAGCCTGCGCTGCGACTGCGGCGAGCAGCTGGAGTCCGCTTTGGCCATGATCGAACGCGAGGGTCGCGGCGTCCTGCTCTATCTGAGCCAGGAAGGCCGGGGGATCGGCCTGCTCAACAAGCTGCGCGCCTACAAGCTGCAGGAAGAGGGGCTTGACACCGTCGATGCGAATCTGCGCCTCGGGCTGCCCGCCGACCTGCGCGACTACGGGATCGGCGCCCAGATCCTCGTCGACCTCGGCCTGAGCAGCATCCGGATCCTCACCAACAATCCCAAGAAGATCTCGGGCCTGGCCGGGTACGGACTCTCGGTTGCCGACCAGGTCCCGATCCAGCACGCCGCCAATCCCCACAACGAGGCCTACCTGCGGGCCAAGCGCGACCGCATGGGCCACATCCTCCACCACCAGGGCCTGCCCCTGGATGAGGAGATGATCCACGAGGAGCACGAGGCCGACGCGGAGGCCGCCGATGGCCGCTGAGCGCCGGGTGGCCATCTGCGTGGCCACCTTCTACACCGAGCTGGCCGGGAAGCTCGAGCAGGGAGCTCGGGCCGCGCTGAGTGAGGCCGGCATCGAGGATGTCGACCGCTTCGAGGTGCCGGGAGCTTTCGAACTGCCCCTGGTCGCGCGCTATGCCGTCCAGTCAAGCCGCTATGACGCCGTGGTCTGCCTCGGCGCCGTGATTCGCGGCGAGACCGATCATTACGACTACGTGTGTTCGGCCGCCACCCAGGGCATCTCCAACGTGCAGCTCACCTCGGGTGTGCCCTGCGGGTTCGGCGTGCTGACGGTCGACACCATGGAGCAGGCGCTTGCCCGGGTCACCGGGGGCGACAAGCGGGATACCGGCCGCCACGCGGTCGAGGCGGTGCTCGCCTCGCTGGTCGTGCGCGACGAGCTCACCGGGCGCCGCGGGCCGGCTGGGTTCGCCGCGGCCTAGCAGCAATGGATTGCGTGCGCGACCCCCGGGCGCGAGCCTGAGCGGGTCGCCTGACGCCGCCGGTGCGACCGCGGCGAGGAGCTGAGGGCGTGCGGCGGTTAGCCCCCGGCGCCGTGGCCGTGGTCCTTGGGCTTCTTGGCCTTGCCGTCCGGCGGGAGCGACGCGCCACCTGCCGCGGCCGGCTGTCCGGCCGCGGCCAATGCCTGGTTGAGCGTCTGCTGGACGACGGCGGTCTGATTGGGGATCTGCAGACGCTGGCGCAGGACCGGGATGGCCGCCTGGGGGTTGCCCGACCTCAGCAGGGCGTCGCCCAGGTTGTAGAGCGCGTAGGCGTAGGTGAGCCCTCCGCTTGGGGAGGCGGCGGCCACGGCGCGGCGCAGGGTGGCAATCGCGGCGCCGTAGTTGCCGGCCGCCATCTGCTGGTAGCCGAGGCTGTTGAGCGCGCTGGCGCTGCTCGGCGCAGGGGGGCTGGCGCCCGCGGCGACGGTGGAGCTTGACGCGCTGAGGGTCGTGCTCGAGGCAGAGGATGAGGACTTCCGGGTCGCCGCGCGGTGACGGGCGGGCCCGCGGGTAGCGGCCTTCGCCGGCGGCTTGCGGCTGCTCGTCGGGTTCGAGCTGCCGCCGTTGAGCTGGGTGATCAACGCGATCACGCCGAGCAGGACGATGGCCAGCGCGGTGAGGGCCACGGCCCGACCGCTGCGCGCGGGCGCCGGACCCGTGGCGCCTCCGCCTCGGGTGGGTCCGGCCGGCCGGCGGGGAGGCGTCGTCGCTGCGCGCCCCCCGGCTGCCCTGGCCGGTGAGGCGGCTGCAGCCCCCGCGGCGGCGGCACCCGCCAGGGCACCGGCGGCCAGAGCGCCGTCGCGGCGCCGGCGGCTGGGGCGCAGCGGTTGGGTGCGAGCCGTCAGGGCCTCGGTGGCCGCGGTCGGCTGGCTGTTGAGCGCGTGGTCCAGCTCCTCGGTGAACGCGCGGGCCGTCGGGTAGCGCTCGTCGGGATCCTTGGCCATCCCGCGGGAGAGGACATCGTCGACGGCGGGGGAGAGTGAGGGCTCACGCTCGCTGGCCCGGGGTGGCTCATCTTCAATGTGCTGTCGGGCCTGGGCGGCGAAGTGGGTGGCGGTGAACGGACGCCCTCCCGTCAGCAGCTCGAAGGCGGCCACCGCCAGCGCGTAGCGGTCACTGGCGCCGGTGGCCTCCTTGCCCAGAGCCTGCTCGGGGGCGAGATAAGCGGCTGTCCCGAACAGCTGCCCGGTGCTGGTGATCGTGTCCTCGCTCTGCAGGCGGGCGATGCCGAAGTCGGCCACGTGCAGCCGGCGGCTGGGGTCAAGCAGGAAGTTGGCCGGCTTGATGTCGCGGTGCACGATTCCGCGCTGATGGGCGTGATCGAGGGCCGAGGCGGCCTCGCTGACCCAGCGGCGGGCCTCGTCGGGCGCCACTTCATCGACGCGCAGCGCGTCGGCCACCGTGCCACCGGCGAGGAACTCCATGACGATGAAGGCCCGGGGCGACGGTTCGTCCCCCTCGGGTTCGATGTCGCCCACGTCGTAGATCGTCACCACGTGAGGGTGGTTGGAGACCCGCGCGGCCGCGCGCGCCTCGCGCATGAAGCGCCGGACGGCGTCCTCGTCGTGAGCAAAGCGGTCCGAGAGGACCTTGATCGCGACCGACCGGCCGAGGACCCGATCCTCGGCACACCAAACCGACGCCATCCCGCCCGTGGCGATGTGGCGTTTGACGCGATAGCGCTCGGGGAGCTTCAGCCCGAAGGCGGGCTGGGCGGAGGTCCTGGCGCTAGTGCTC
This sequence comes from Solirubrobacteraceae bacterium, assembly GCA_034665145.1. Taxonomy (GTDB): domain Bacteria; phylum Actinomycetota; class Thermoleophilia; order Solirubrobacterales; family Solirubrobacteraceae; genus Palsa-465. Next base: position 19,822 of record JAXDGI010000029.1, on the reverse strand, counting down.
ACTTGGGTGCTCCTGTACCCGCTTGAGTGCCGATGCAAGCCAAACCAGGCCCCGGATGGTAGACGCCCGAGGGGGCGGAGGACCCGGCAGCGGTCAATTATCCCTGCTCGCGGGGGTTCGCGGCGATCCGTCACCGCACGGGAACGGTGAAGGCCGCGGCGAGCGTGTCCTCGTCGGTTGAACTCGGTCGCATCGTCTGGGGCGTGTCGGGTCTGCCGGCGCCCCGGTTTCCGCCCCCCGGCCTGTCTATACTCGCCCGCGATGCCAAAGACCTGTCACGTATGTGCGAAGGGCCCATCCTTCGGCAATAGCCGCAGCCACTCGATGGTGGCCACCCGGCGCCGCTTCGATCCCAACCTGCAGCGCGTTCGTATCGACGACAACGGAACCCCCCGCCGCGTCTACGTCTGCACCCGTTGCCTCAAGGCCGGGAAGATCGTCAAAGCTAAATAGATGGGGGACCACGAAGTGGGAGCCCCCGCGCGCTCGGGCCGGCTCTCCGGTCTGTCCGACCCCAGCATCGTCCGTTTTCGCGCGCTCATCGAGGCGGGCTTGGCCGCGCTCGAAGCTCGGCGTGAAGAGGTCAACGACCTCAACGTGTTCCCGGTCGCCGATGGCGATACGGGCGACAACATGGTCCTCACGCTCCGCGCGGTGCTCCAGGAACTCGATCGCCTGGCCGGGGCCTCCGAGGGGCGCACGATCGATGACATCGGGCGCGACGAGATCGTCGCCTCGGTGGCGCGAGCCGCACTGCTCGGCGCCCGCGGCAACTCCGGGGTGATCCTGTCCCAGTTGATCCGAGGCGCCGCGGAGGAACTGGCCAGCCGCCCCGGCGAGCTGGTTGATCCGGTGCTGATCGGCGCCGCCCTGGCCCGGGCCGCCGACCAGGCCTACGGATCGGTGCGCGAGCCCGCCGAGGGGACGATCCTCACCGTGGTACGCGAGATGGCCCACCGGGTGGCGTCTGAGCTTGCTCACTCACCGGGCGCGCGGCTCGGCCCCGACGCGACCGTCCTCGAGCAGGACGAGGTCATCGCGCGGGTCATCGAAAGCGCCCTCGACGCCGGTCAGGAGTCCGTCCGGCGCGGCCCAGATCTGCTCCCCATCCTCCGCGACGCGGGCGTGGTCGACGCCGGCGGCTACGGGCTCACGGTCCTGCTGGCCGGAATCGTTGGCGCGTTGCGCGGCGGCCAGGCCCCGTCGCTCGCGCATCACGCCGCCGCCCGCGTGTCCCATCCGCAGCACGGATCGGCCACCTTCCGCTACTGCACCAACTTCGCCGTCACCGGCCGCGGGCTGGAGCAGCGCCGGTTCATCGACGAGCTGGAGAAAATCGGCGATTCGGTCCTGGTCGTCGGGGACGCCACCACGCTCAAGGTTCACGTCCACACCGATGACCCCGACGCCGCCACCGCCCTGTTCGCCGCGTACGGGGTCGTGTCCCATCTCGACGTGGCCGATATGAGCCTCCAGGTCAAGGCCCGCGACGAGCGTCTCGACAGCCGCGCGCCGAGCGCCACCTGCGGCGCGCTGGCCGTCATCAACGGCGACGGCATGAGCGCCCTGTTCGAGTCCCTGGGCGTCAAGGTGCTCGATGGGGGGCCCACGCTCAACCCTTCCACCTATGACCTGCTGGCGGCAATTCACGCCGTCGACGCCGAAGAGGTGGTCGTGCTGCCCAACAGCGCCAACGTGATCATGGCCGCCGAGCGGGCGTCCGAGCTGTCCGAGAAGGCGGTGAGCGTCGTGCCCTCCCGCTCTCAGCAGGCCGGTCTGGCCGCCGCGGTGAGCCTCGACCCCGACCGCAGCGCGACCGACAACGCCGAGGCGATGCTGGCCACCCTGGCCCATGTCCGCACCGGAGCGGTGGCGCCCGCCGCGCGCGACGACGCCCAGGGGCGCTTCCGGGCCGGGGACGCCGTCGGCTTCGTCGAGGAGGAGCTCGTCGCCTGGGGCTCACCCCGCGAGACGCTGGCCGACGTGCTCGCGCAGCTGGCCGAGAACGCCGAGCTGATCACCTGCCTGCGCGGGGCCGACGCGCCCCTGGACGATCAGACCGTCCATGCCCTCGCCTCGGCCGAGATTGAGTTCGAATTGTCAGAAGGCGGCCAGCCCAGCTACTGGTGGCTGCTCGCCGCTGAGTAGCGGCGCCGACCGGTCGCCGCGCGGTGGCTCGGCGCCGCCTGCCCCGCGTGGCCGCGACTGCCTCGCCAGGCGCAGGGCGCCGACCGGAGAAGGCGTCATCATCGCCAGGCCATGACCACGGCCACCGCGTTCGCCTCCGCTCGTCCGCTCGACGACGATGAACTGGCCGCCGCGCCGGTTCGCTATCCCCGGGTATCGGTTCTGACGCAACCACTCACGGTCGAGGGGGCCAAGGCGGCCAAGGCAGCCGACGCGCTCGGATTGCACACGGTCGGTGATCTGCTCGAGCATCTGCCCCGCGACCGGCGCGAGGCCCGCTCGGTCGCCCAGCTCGTCCCGGGGGAGGTGGCCACCGTCGTCGTCGAGGTGCGCAGCATCGCCTCCCGGCCCGTGCGCCGTCGCGGGATGCGTCCGCTCGTGGAGGCCACGGTCGCCGATGACTCGGGCGTCATGAAGGTCACCTTCTTCAATCAGCCGTGGCTCGCCCAGCGTTATCCGCCCGGGACGCGTCTGGTCCTGCACGGCAAATTCGAGGCCCGAAACCGGTTTCGCGTCCAGGGTCATGCCCAGACCACCGAGGCGACCAGCGGCGAGAGCGACGTGGCTCATTACGGGGCGAGCGAGGGGCTGTCCTCGACGCAGATCCTGGCGCTCGTGCGCGCGCATGCGAGCGCGCTTGATGACTTCCCGGAGCCGCTCCCGGCTCTCCTGCGAACCCACGAACGCCTACCCGAGCGGCGCAGCGCTCTCGCCGCTGTGCACTTCGCCGGCGACGCCGCGCAGTCTCTGGGGCGCCGCCGGCTGGCCTTCGAGGAGCTGCTCCTGATGCAGCTCGGCCTCCTGCGCCGGCGCCGCCAGCGCCGGGGCGGCGCCCACGGTCCCGTCCTCGACGGACCGCAGGAGCTGACGGCACGCTGGCTGGAGACCATGCTTCCGTTCACCCCCACCGGAGATCAGCAAGCCGCCATGGCCACGTTGGACGAGGACCTGATCGGGCCCCGGCCGATGCAGCGCCTGCTCATGGGCGAGGTGGGCTCGGGGAAGACGGTGGTAGCCCTCTATGCCCTGCTGCGCGCGGTCGAGCTCGGCCATCAGGGCGCCCTGATGGCGCCGACCGAGCCCCTGGCCGAACAGCATTTCGCCACCATCCAGGCTCTGATGCCGGGGGAGGCGGTGCCGATCGGCCTGCTCACCGGCTCTACCCCCGGACGGCGTCGCGCCGACCTGTTGGCGAAGCTCCGCACCGGCGAGCTGTCGCTCATCGTCGGCACCCACGCGCTGATCGAGCCCGGCGTTCAGTTTGCCGACCTTGCCGTCGCCGTCGTCGACGAGCAGCATCGTTTCGGGGTTCGCCAGCGGGCCGCGCTCGACGCCAAGGCCCCCGAGGGTCAGAGCCCGCACGTCCTGCATATGACCGCGACGCCGATCCCCCGCACGCTCGCCCTGGCCGGCTACGGGGATCTGGACTTCACCCAGCTGCGCGAGCTGCCTCGGGGGCGCCAACCGATCCGAACCCACGTCTGCTCGACCGAGCGCGAACGGGCCCGGGCCTATGACCGCATCCGCGAGGAGCTGCGCGCCGGGCGCCAGGCCTTTGTCGTCTGCCCGCTGGTCATCGAGTCAGAGCTGCTCCAGGCCCGCGCGGCCACCGCCGAGTTCGAGCGCCTGCGCGATGGAGAGTTGCGCGAGTTCCGGGTCATGCTCATGCACGGACAGCTGCGACCGGCCGAGAAGCAGGAGGCGATGGCCGCCTTCGCGGCGGGCGCGGCCGACGTGCTCGTGGCCACCTCGGTGATCGAGGTCGGGATCAACGTCCCCAACGCCACGGTGATGCTGGTCGAGGATGCCGACCGCTACGGCATTTCCCAGCTGCATCAGCTGCGGGGGCGCATCGGGCGCGGTGAGCACGCGTCGCTCTGCCTGCTGTTCGGCGCCAAGGGGTCGGCCCGGCTGCGGGCCCTGGCCGACCACACGGACGGATTCCGGCTGGCTGAGATCGACCTCGAGCTGCGGGGCGAGGGCGAGCTCGTCGGCACCCGCCAGAGCGGGCTGGCCCAGTTCAAGGTGGCCGAGCTCCCCCGCGACGCCGAGATCCTCGAGCGCGCCCGGGCCCGGGCCGAGCGCATCGACGCCGACGATCCGCAGCTGGAGACGCCCGAGCATGCTCTGCTCGCCGACGCGCTGGATGAGCGCTACGGCGCTGAGGCGCTGGCCCCGATCCGGGCCTGAGCTCGGGACGGCGGAGGGGTCGATGCGGGTCATCGCCGGCCAATTCGGCGGACGGGAGCTGATCGCCCCGCGGGGCCGAGCGACGCGCCCGACGTCTGACCGGGTTCGCGAAGCGGTGTTCTCAATCCTGGCCGACGTATCGGGGGCCCGGGTGTTGGATCTGTTCGCCGGCTCGGGCGCACTGGCCATCGAGGCCCTGTCCCGGGGGGCGGCATCGGCCACCCTGGTCGACTCCGGCGCACCCGCGGTCGCGACGATCCGCCGCAATCTCGACGCGCTCGGAATCGAGGCTGAAGTCGTGCGCCAGCCGGTGAGCGGATTTCTCCGCCGTGCACGGACTGACGCGCGTTTATACGATCTCGTCTTTGCAGACCCCCCATATCGCCAAGCGGGCTCGCTGTCATCCGGGCTCACGGCAGGTCTGGTGCCGGTGCTGGCCTCGACGGCCCGCGTGGTCACCGAGAGCGATCGCCGTGACCCCCTCGATCTCGAGCTCGAACTGCTCGACGAGCGCCGCTACGGCGACACCCTGATCCGCATCCACGCCCCGCACACCCCTGCCAACCCCTGATCAAAGCGCCCCTGGTCTTGACACCACGATGGTCCAGAGCCCCGAGAACCGGGTAGACCGAGCCAAGCCATGACTGCCGCTGCCCGCTCTACCGCTGCCTGCCCGCATGAATCCCGGTAACGGCACCGCTGCCTGCCCGCATGAACCCCGATAACCGCACCGCTGCCTGCCCGCATGAATCCCGATAACCGCACCGCTGCCCGCCGGCATGAACCCCGATAACCGCACCGCCGTGTGTCCGGGCACCTTCGACCCGGTCACCTACGGCCACCTCGACGTCATCTCCCGCGCGTCGGCGATGTACGACACCGTGATCGTGGCGGTCGTCAACCTCCCCTGGCGCAAGGGCGGCACGCTCTTTACGACCGAGGAGAGGATCGCCTTCGTACGCGCGGCCACCCGGGAGCTGCCCAACGTGGAGATCGAGACCTTCAGCAACCTCGTGGTCGACTTTGCCCGCGAGCGCGGGGCGATGGCGATCGTCAAGGGTCTGCGCGCAATCTCGGACTTCGAATACGAGTTGGAGATGAATCAGCTCAACCGCCGGCAGGCGCCGGAAATCGAGTCCGTTTACCTGATGGCGTCAGCCAAGTACAGTTTTCTCAGGTCGAGCGGCGTCAAGGAGCTAGCGACCTTTGGAGGGGACATCGATGACCTGGTCCCCGACGAGGTGGCGCGGCACCTGAAGGAACGGCTCGGCCGATAACGAACTAGAGGTCGCAAATGGATGTCCTGGTACTAATCGACAAGCTGGACGATCTCGTCCACAACGCCAAGCCGGTTCCGCTCACGGATCAGGTGCGCGTGGATAAAGAGGAGATCTACGACATCCTCGATCAGATGCGCGCCACGATCCCCGAGGAGATCAAGCAGGCGCGCTGGATCGTCAAGGAGCGTCAGGAGATGCTGGCCGAAGCCAAGCGCGAGGCCGAGCGCATCGTCAAGGAAGCCCGCGAGCGCCAGGAGCGGCTGATTTCCGACGAGGAGATCACCAAGCAGGCCGAGCGCGCCGCCGAGGACATCATCGAGGACGCCCGGTCCCGCGAGCGCGAGATCCGTCTCGGCGCCGAGGACTACGCCGACGAGATTCTCAACACCCTCGAGGTCAATTTGAGCAAGTTCATCGCCGCCGTCCAGCGTGGACGGGACCGGCTGGCCGGCAAGGACGAGCCGGCCGAAGTTTCGTAGGCCCTCGCTCGTCGGTCGTCTCGGTTGGCGTCGGTCGGTTGGTCGTCGGTCGGCTCGGTCGGCTCGGTCGGTCGCACTCGCCCCGGGTCGCATCCACTCGACCCGGGTCGCATCCACTCGATCGGTCGTCGTCGGCCGTCGCGCCGGGCGGCATCCACCCCCGGGTCGCGCGCAGCGCATCGGCCACAGCCTGCGCCACGCCCCGGAACCTCCGTCCCATAGGTGCGCTATTTGCATCTATGAGACGGAGGTCCCGCGTTTCGCGCGCCCTCCCGCCCCGGGCCTCACCGGCCCGTCGGTCCCGTCGGTCCCGCCAGCCCCTCCGACCCCTCAGGCCCCTCCGACCCCTCAGGCCCTGCCGGTCCCTCCGGCCATCTCGGCCGCCCCGCACCCTCAGCTGGTGTCGAACGAGCTGAGCCCCTGCGGCTCCTCGGCCGCCACCTCGACGTCGTTCACGTGAGCCTGGTCTGGGCCCTGGCGACAAAACGCGATCACCCGCTCGACCGCTGCTGACGGCCCCTCGAGCACGACCTCAACGGCTCCGTCGTCGCGGTTGCGGGCGGTGCCGGCCACGCCCTCAGCCTTGGCGTGCTGGCGGGTTGAGTCGCGAAAGAAGACGCCCTGCACCTGCCCGCGGACGATCAGACGGCGTCGGATTGTCGACTCAGCCATGCGTGTGAGCTACCCGGGGTCGACCTCCGTCACCCGGTTCCGTCCGCGGGGCGCGCAATCCTGGTCAGCCCCCATGAGCACACTTTTTCTCCTGCTTGGACTAGTAATTGGCGCCGCCGCGGTGGCCCTGGTGCTGCGGCCGCGCTTGCGCGCCGCCGCCGTCGACGCGCAGCGGGCGGCAGAGCTCGATCGTGAGCTGACCCGGGCACAGGCCGACCTCGACCACGAGCGCGCCCGGGCGGAGGAGCGGTTGGCCACGGTCAATGACGCTCAGGAGCGACTGTCGGCCTCGTTCAAGGCCCTGAGCCAGGAGGCGCTGCAGTCCTCCATTTCGCAACTGACCGAACTCTCCAAGGCTCAGCTGCAGGCGGCGCAGACCCAGGCCAGCGGAGATCTGGAGAAGCGCCAGGCGGCGGTTGAGCAGCTGGTGGCCCCGCTCAAGGAACAGCTGGGACGGGTGGACAACCAGCTGTCGGCGCTGGACCGCGAGCGGCGCGAGTCGCGGGGACGGCTCGAGGCGCAGCTGCACACCCTCAATGAGACCGGTGAGCGCCTGCGCAACGAGACCGGGGCTCTGGTCACCGCGTTGCGCAAGCCTAACGCCCGGGGGCAGTGGGGCCAGATGCAGTTGCGCAACGTCGTCGAGCTGGCCGGCATGCTCAAGCACTGCGACTTCTCCGAGCAATCCTCGTCCACCGACGGCGAGACGACAGTCCGGCCCGACCTCGTCGTCAACCTGCCCGGCGGCAAACAGGTCGTGGTCGACGCCAAGGCGCCGTTGCAAGGCGTGCTCGATGCCTACCAGGCTCGCGACGAGCTCGAGCGTGAGCAACATCTCCGCGACCACGCGCGCCTGCTGCGCAAGCACGTCAAGTCCCTGGCCGAGAAGGCCTACTGGGCGGGGATGGAGTCCACCCCGGATTTCGTGGTGATGTTCCTGCCCGGCGAGCACCTCTACGGCGCCGCGCTCGAGGCCGACCCGGCGTTGATCGAAGATGCCATGGCCCGGCGGGTCCTGATCGCCACCCCGACCACACTGCTGGCCCTGCTCCGCGCCGTCGCCTATGGCTGGCAGCAGGAACGGGTAGCCGAGTCCGCCCAGGCCATCTCCGATCTGGGCCGTGAGCTCCACGGACGGCTCGTGAAGCTATCCAACCTGATGGCCACCGTGGGGGCGCGGCTCAACAGCACGGTGCGGGCCTACAACGACACCGTCGGCTCCTACGAGGCGCGCGTGCTGCCCGCTGCCCGCCGGTTTGCCGACCACGGCGCGGTGGCCGAGGGGCGCGAATTGCCCCAGCTCGAGCCGGTCACGACGAGCGCTCGCAGCGTCAACGCCCGGGAGCTGACCCTGGAGCTGGGCATCGAGCCCGAGTCTGAGCCCGAGCGGCGCGTTCGCGCCCGGCGGCTCCGCGCGGCCGAATAGGCCCCAGGCGGCCGCCGCCCCCCAGGGCTACCCGCCCTCGGCGGGACCATCCGCGTCGCGGGCATACCACCAGCGCAGGAGATCCTCGCGCTGATGGGGGAGAGGGCGGGCCGAGGCCTTGCGGGTCCGGACCCGGCTCAACGCTGTCTCCACGTCGATGCCGTCCTGGATGGCGACCACGCCGGCGGCGACCGCGGCCGAGCGCTGCCAGCCGGCCCGGCAGTGGATGTAGGTGCGCTCTCCGGCCCGCAACCAGCTGACGACCTGCGCGACGGCGGCCTCCAGCGCCTCGGGTGGCAGGTGCCCGTAGTCCTCGAGATCCATCCGGGTCTCCTGGATTCCCGCCGCCTGCAGGGCTCGCGTCACCTGCTCGCGCTGGCCGGGCGCGTACTCGTTGTCCTCGACCAGGTTGAGGATGCGGCGTACGCCGACCCGCTCCAGTGTCTTGACGTCAGACGCGTCGAGCGGGTATGCGCCGACGAGCAACTCGTCGTGAACGTCGGCGAAGCCGTAGGCGAGAAACCACTCGGACACCCCCCCATGATCGCCCCTGGCGCCGGCGCACGTCGGCCTCGGAGCTCACCATGATTGGATTAAGGCCATGGCCTCCGCCATCTCCGATGGAGTTCACATCGCCGGCACCTTGGCCCGGGCCGGCCTGCTGCGCCCTAGCCGGCCCGACCGAGCGCTGCGCGCGATCAGTGGCCTCATCCGCTGGGGGCCCGGGTTGGCCTCGGGCTACCTCGGCGCGGCCGCGCGCTACCCGCACGAGCCGGCCATCATCGACGACCTGGGCACGGTGACCTTTGCCCAGGTTGAGGCCCATTCCAACGCGATCGCCCGCGGCCTCGCCGGCTATGGGGTGGGTCCCGGGGACGGTGTGGCCATCCTCTGCCGCAACCACCGCTGGTTCGTGAAAGCGAGCTTGGCCTGCGCGAAACTGGGCGCCAACGCCATTTACCTCAACACCTCGTTCGCCGGCCCGCAGGTCAGCGAGGTGGTGGCGCGCGAGACCTCGAAGGCGATCGTGTACGACGCCGAGTTCGCTGGCGCCGTCGCGCCGGCGAAAGTCAGCCAGCCCGGCTTCGTCGCCTGGGCAGACGCCGGCGCGGACACAGGCGAGGCGCCGACGTTGCAACGCCTGATCGACACGCGGGCCGCAGATCCGCTCCCGCCGCCGCCTGAACCGGGGCGGACCGTGATCCTCACCTCCGGTACCACGGGCTCTCCGAAGGGAGCCAACCGGGCCGCGCCGACCTCCCTGCAGCCGGTGGCCGCGTTCCTGTCGGCGATTCCGTTGCACTCGCGCGAGAACACCGTGATCGCCGCGCCGCTGTTTCACTCCTGGGGCTTTGCGCACATGATCTTCGGCGCCGGACTGGCCTCGACGCTCGTCCTGCAGCGTCGGTTTGACCCCGCCCAGACCCTGCAGGCAGTCGAGGAGCACCAGGCCACGGCGCTGATCGTCGTCCCGGTGATGCTCCAGCGGATGCTCGAGCTGCCCTCCGAGACGATCGCTCGCTATGACACCAGCAGCCTGCGGGTGATCGGCGCCAGCGGCTCGGCCCTCCCCGGTCCCCTGGCTCAGCGGGTGATGGATGCCTTCGGCGACTCGCTCTACAACCTGTACGGCTCGACCGAGGTGGCCTGGGCGACGATCGCCTCACCGCCCGATCTCAGGGCGGCGCCGGGCACCGCCGGCCGGCCCCCGCGCGGCACTGTCGTGCGGATCCTGGGGACTGACTCCCAGGAGGTGCCGCAGGGCCAGACCGGTCGCATCTTCGTCGGCTCAGAGCTTCTCTTTGAGGGGTACACCGGGGGCGGCGACAAGGCCCGGGTCGGCTCGCTGATGGCCACCGGCGACGTCGGGCATTTCGACGCCGAGGGTCGCCTTTTCGTCGACGGTCGCGACGACGACATGATCGTGTCCGGCGGCGAGAACGTTTTCCCGGCCGAGGTGGAGGACCTCCTGGCCGGGGTGCCAGGCATCTCCGAGGTCGCCGTCCTCGGGGTCGACGACGAGGAATTCGGCCAGCGGCTGCGGGCCTATGTCGTCCTGGCGCCCGGTGCTGAGCTGACCGAGGACGAGCTCAAGGAGCAGGTGCGCGGCCACCTCGCCCGCTACAAGGTCCCGCGGGATGTCATCTTCGTGGACGCGCTGCCCCGCAACGCGACGGGCAAGATCCTCAAGCGCGACCTGAATCGCGCCTAGCCGGCCCGAACGGCGCCAGCGACCCCGCGCGGAAGTGGCGGGGGCGTCGTAACCTCGGGCTCATGGCCCCGCACAGTGACGACTTCGATCTCGGCGGGCTGCGACTCACCTCCGGCGAGGGGCGCCGGCTCGACCTCGAGGTGGCCATCGACCCGTTCGAGTTCGGCGGCGAGCGTTACGAAGCGCGCCCTGCCCGCGTTCCCGTCGTCCTTGATGTCGCCAAGACGACCGGCGATGGCTACGCCCTGCGCCTGCGCTTCACGGCCCAGCTGGCCGGCAGCTGCATGCGCTGTCTGGGGCCCGCCGCGCCCGACTTCGCCGTCGACGCGCGCGAGATCTCCCAACCCGGCGCGGGAGATGAGCTCGAGTCCCCGTACGTCGAGGCGGGCGTCGTCGACCTGCGGGCATGGGCCCGAGACGCCCTGGCCCTGGCGCTGCCCGCTCAGATCGTGTGCCGGGCGGACTGCGCCGGATTGTGTGCGATATGCGGCATCGACCTCAACGAGGCCGGCCCCGACCATCACCATGAGCGCGAGATGGACCCGCGCTGGAGCAAGCTCTCCGAGCTGAAGTTCGACCTCTGACCCTGCCTGCTAGCCTCCGCCGTCTCATGGCGGTGCCGAAGCAGAAGCAATCACATGCGCGCACGACACAGCGGCGCTCGACCCACAAGGTCGCCGCGGGGACGTACAACGCCTGTCCGCAGTGTCACAGCCCGCGACGCCCTCATCGTGTCTGCCCCGTCTGCGGTTATTACCGCGGACGAGAGGTGATCGCTGACGGCGGGCCCACGGCCACCTGACCCGATCGGGATCATGACCACCGTCGCCGTTGACGCGGGCGGAGCGGATCTGGGCCCCGCCGAAGTCGCTGCCGGCGCCGCACAGGCTGCGCGTGCCGGCGTACGCGTGATCCTGTTCGGACCCGCCGCTGAGATCGGACCCGTTGCCGACGGGATCTCGGTCGTCGACGCGCCTGTGTCGATTGCCAAGGCCACCGATCCCGCCTTTGCCGTGCGCTCCACGCCCGAGGCCTCGATCGTCCAGGCCGCCAAAGCCGTCGCCGACGGCCGCGCCCAGGCCCTCGTCTCCGGCGGGTCCACAGGATCGGCGCTGGCCGCCGGCCTGTTCAACCTGCGCCGCGATCGGGGCATCTACCGTCCGGCCCTGGCCCTGCCCGTTCCGATGCCCGCCGCGCCTCCCGTGGTCCTCCTGGATGTGGGGGCCAACGTCAGCTGCCGCCCGGAACACCTTGTCCAGTTCGCCCACATGGGCTCCGCCTTCGCCCACGCCGTGATGGGCATCGGCTCCCCGCGTGTGGCCCTGCTCTCCAACGGCGAGGAGCCGGCCAAGGGGACCCCGGAGCTCGTCTCCGTGCACGAGCAGCTGGCCGGACAGGCCGGGACGGGCCTGAACTTCATTGGCAATATCGAGGGCACCCAGGTGACCGAGAGCGTGGCCGACGTGATCGTCATGGACGGCTTCACCGGCAACATCACCCTCAAGCTGATCGAGGGCGTCTCCGGTCGCACCATGCGAGCCATTCGCGAGGTGGCGCTGAGCTCGACCCGCGGCAAGCTCGGGGGGTGGCTGCTCGGGCCGGCCATCCGCGCCCTGCGCGACCAGATCGATCCCGAGGGTCCCGGTGGCGCCTACATGCTCGGCCTGCGTCAGCTCGGCGTGGTGGCCCACGGACGTTTCACGCGGCGCGGGTTCGCCCGGGCCATCGAGGTCGCTGCCCGCGGCGTCGACGAGGATGTCGTCGGGGCCACGCGGCGGGCCCTTGAGGGAGCTGGCGCGTTGCGGACCTCCCCGCCGGTCACCGCGGAGAGCACGGGTGCCTGATTTGCGTCGGGCCACGTCCGAAGCGGCGGCTACGGTGTCCAGCCGATGATGCGTGACGACGTCTTCTCCCTGATCCGTGGGCATCTCGCCGACGAGCTGGAACTCGATCCCGGCCGGATCGAGGAGGCCACCCGCTTCCGCGAGGACCTCGGTGCCGACTCGCTGGACCTGTACACGCTCGTGCAGGAGCTCGAGGATTCCTACGGCGTGAAGATCTCCGATGAGGAGGCCGCCAAGATCCTCACCGTCGGCCAGGCGGTCGACTTCGTCATGGCCAGCGGCGTGGCTGGCGACGGCACCGCCGATGGCTCGCTCGCGTCACGTTCTCAGACCGCCGCGAGCCAGGGCGCCGACGCTGAGTGAGCTCGCGCTCGGAGCCGGGTGCGTCCGTGACCGATCCGCCGGCGACTTCGACCACGCCCGAGAACCGGCTGCGCGAGCTGCTCGACCAGCTCCCCGCGAATTTGGGCCGCGCGGTGTTTACCCATTCGTCCTGGACGGCGCGGCGGGCCGACTCCTACGAGCGGCTGGCCTTCCTGGGCGACAGCGTGCTCGCGCTGGCGGTGACCACACATCTGTTCCCACGCCTGGAGGCGGATCGCTTCGGCCCCGGGCGGCTGACCAAGATCCGTGCCCAGGCCGTCTCGGGCCGGTCCTGTCGGGTGGTGGCCGAGCGCCTCGGGGTGCCCGACCGGCTGCGGGCCGCGGCGCCGCCGGAGGCCAGGGGCGGGGTGGAGGCTCTGATCAGCACAGAGCGCGTGCTGGCTTCCGTGATCGAAGCGGTGATCGGCGCCATCTATCTGGTCTTCGGCTACGAGGTCACGGCCGAGGCGGTGGTGGCGGCATTCACGCCGGAGATCGAGAACGCGCTGGAAAACCCGGTCGACTACAAGTCGGCCCTGCAGGAGCAGCTGGCCCGACGGGGGGAGATCGTCGCCTACGAGGTGATCGAGGAGCAGGGCCCCCCACACGACCGCACGTTCACGGTCAGCGCGGCCGTCGATGGTGTGGCGATCGCGACGGGGGTGGGCCGCAGCAAGAAGGATGCCGAGCAGCTCGCCGCCCACGCGGCCCTGGAGTCCCTGCGCAAATGAGCCCCGGGAGCAATGGCCCATGTACCTGAAGTCGATCACCGTCAAGGGATTCAAGTCGTTCCCCGACCGGACCAAGCTCGAGTTCGGTCCCGGGGTGAGCGTGATCGTGGGACCGAACGGGTCGGGCAAGTCCAACGTGACCGATGCGGTGCTGTGGGCGCTCGGCGAACAGTCCCCCGGCAACGTGCGCGGGCAGTCGATGCAGGACGTCATCTTCGGCGGTGCACCCGGGCGTCGCGCGGCCGGGAGTGCTGAGGTCGAGCTCGTGCTCGATGACAGCGAGGGCGCACTGGCCCTCGGTGCCTCGGAGATCTCGATCTATCGCCGGCTTGATCGCAACGGCGAGGGTGAGTACCGGCTGGCCGGGGCTCGCTGTCGCCTGGTCGACGTGGTCGAGCTGTTGTCGGACACGGGCATGGGCAAGGAGATGCATTCGGTCATCTCCCAGGGCCGGGTCGAGTCGATCGTCACCTCCAAGCCGCGCGAGCGTCGCCTGCTCATCGAGGAGGCGGCCGGACTGGGCAAGCATCGCAAGCGCCGGCGCCGGGCTCAGCTCAAGCTCGCCCGCACCCAGGACAACCTTGATCGCGCTCTCGACGTCGAGCGCGAGGCCCGCTCGCGATTGCGGCCGCTCAAACGGCAGGCTGAGGCGGCTGAGCTCCACGCCCGCCTCGAGCGCCAGGCGTGGGAGATTCGCTGGGAGCTGGCCCGCGACGGTCTGCGCATCCAGCGCCGGGCCTTGTCCGAGGCCGAGCGCCGCGCCGCTGACGTGCGGGCCCGCCGCAGCGAGGTCGAGCGGGAGCTCAAGGTGGTCGCGGATCGCCGGGAGGCCGCCGAGGAGGCTCTGGCCGCCCGCAGCGCCCATCGCGAGGAGCTCTCGCGCCGCGCCTACGCGGTTCGCGCGGCGGCCGAACGCGTCGGTTATCGGGCCGAGGCGACGCGGTCGGCCGGTTCGGCGCTCGAGCGCCGGCTGACCCGTTCGGCGGAGCTGGCCGAGACCCTGCGTGCCGCGGCCGCCCAGGATGCGCCCGATCCCGAGGCCGAGGCGCGAATCGCCGCGCTGGCGCAGGAGCTGGAGGGGCTGGATCGCGACCGCGAGGCCGAGCTGGCCCGCCAGCTCGAGGCTCTGGCCCGGGCCGCCGAGATCGCCGAGACCGCCCACGGGTCGCAAGCCGAGATCGTCGAGCAGGCGCAGCGCGAGCGTGAGCGCGGGGAGACGGAGGCCGACGTAGCCCGGACCGCGGTGCGCGAGGCCGAGCGGGCGGTGGAAGCGGCCCGCCGGGAGGCCGCCCGCGTCGGCGCCGATCTGGCCGCGGTCAACCAGTTCCTGCGCCATCAGGCGGGCTCGCCTCAGGGCGCGCGCGCCCTGGCCGACGAGCTCGACGCCGGTCCCGGCTACGAGCTGGCCCTCGCCGCCGCCCTGGACGGCCGCCTCCGCGCCGCCGTCGTCGAGAACCTCGAGGCCGGAGCCGAGCTGCTGGACCGAGCCGGCGCCGACGGAGGGCGCACCCTCGTGGTCGGGGTGCCCGCCGCCGAGACGGCGGGGCACGCGCCCCCGGATGCCGAGCGGCTTCTTGACCACGTCCGCGGCGATGGACGCGCTCTCGAGCTGGCCCGCCGGCTGCTGGACGCCACATGGATCGTGGCCGATCTCGACCGCCTGCCCGAGTCCTTTGACGGCGTCGCCGTCACCCGGTCGGGGCGCGTCTGGTCGGCTCGCACCCGGGAGCTGCGCCAGACGCCCGCGGTGGGGGAGGAGCGGGTGCTGGCCGAGCGCAACCGCCGCGAGGAGCTGATACGCGCCAGCGCGGCCGCCGCGCAGAGCGAGCATGGCGCCCGTGCGCGCCTGGCCGAGGTGACCGAGGCCGCCGGTGCCGCCGACGTCGCCTGGCACGAGCGGACCGTTGCCCACCGGGCCGCGATCAGGGCGCTGGACGAGGCAGCCGAGGAACAGCGGCGGATCGCCGCCCAGATCCAGCGACGGCGCACGGCGCCCGACGAAGGTCCCAACGCCGGGCGACGTTCGCAGATCACCGCCGAGCTGGCCGCCGAGCGTCAGATGCTTGCCCGTGCGCAACGCGAGCGGGCCGAGCGCGACGCGCAGCTCAAGCGCGTCGAGGCGGCAACAGCGCGCGACCGCGAGCTGGCCCCGGCCATCGCCGCGGTGACGACCGCGCTTGAAGCGGCCGCGGCGGTCATCTCAGAGCAACTCGAGGTGTTCGACGCGGCCCTGGCCGCCGACCGCCAGGCTGGGGAGCAGGCCGCCGGCGAGCTGCGGGCGTGCGCCCAGGAGGAAGCCAAGCTCCACACGCGCCTGCAGAGCGAAAACGAGGCCCTGACCACGGCCGAGGTGGGCTTTCAGCGAGCGCGCGATCAGGCGGCCGAGGCGCAGGCCGAGCTTACCCAGATGGCCGCCCGGCTCCAACTGGCCGCCGATCCCGCTTCCGAGGATCTCGATCCCGAGCGCCGCCAGGAGCTCAACGCCCGCCTCGAGCGCCTGGCCCGGCGCCGTGAGCAGCTCGGGCCGGTCAACCCGCTGGCCCAGGACGAGTACGCCGAGGCGCTGGCCCACGTGGAGGAGCTCGAGAGCCAGCGAGCCGACCTGGAGACCGCGCTACGCGAGCTGGAAAAGCTCATCGCCGACACCGACAAGCAGATCCGCACCACGTTCGAGGAGACCTTCGCCGCCACGGCGCGGGGCTTTGAGGAGCTCGCCGCCCAGCTTTTTCCGGGCGGCAGCGGCCGCCTGCGGTTGGTCAGCGAGCGGCCCGGCCCCGCCCGCGTCCTCGGCGGGGAGAGCCACGCCGGGGCCACCGGTCAGGCCGCCGAGGCCTCCGACGCGGAGGCCACCGAGGATGCCATCCCCGACGACGACGAGGAGACAGAGGATCTCCTCGGCGTCGAGATCGAGATCACCCCGGCCGGCAAGGACGCGCGGCGTCTGTCGCTGCTCTCGGGCGGCGAGAAGTCGATGACCGCGCTGGCCTTCCTGTTTGCCGTGTTCCTGGCCCGGCCCTGCCCGTTCTACATCCTCGACGAGGTCGAGGCCGCGCTCGATGACCTCAACATCGATCGCTTTTTGAGCCTGCTGCGCCAGTACTCCTCGCGGGCGCAGTTCATCGTTGTCACCCACCAGAAGCGCACGATGGACGCGGCTGACTCGCTCTACGGCGTGTCGATGAGCTCCGACGGGATCTCGAAGGTCATCTCGCGGCGGCTGACCGAGGCCCAGGCCGCTTGAGCCGCTAACGTCGCCGCCGTCATGGCCCGCGACTGGCGTGATCTGTTCATCATCGATGGGGCTGCCTCCGCGGCCGAGGCCTCCGCGCCCGCGGCCGAGGAGCGCCGCGTGGGTCGCTTCCGGCGCCTGCGCGAGAGCCTGCGCAAGACACGCCAGGCGCTGCAGTCAGAGATCCAGGCCACGCTGTTTGAGGACATCAACGACGAGACGTGGGAGCGGCTCGAGGAGGCACTCATCTACGCCGATGTCGGCGCCCGCACGACCGCTCAGGTCGTGGGCCAGCTCGAGCAGGAAGCCGCCGAGAACAAGCTCACCGGAGGCCAGGAGCTGTCTGACCGGCTGGTCGCCCTCCTCACCGAGATCGCCCAGACCGGACACGACACGATCGACCTGCGCGCTCACCCCACGGTGATCCTGGTCGCCGGGGTCAACGGCACCGGCAAGACGACGACGATCGGGAAGCTGGCCTGGCATCTCAGCCGCGAGCTCGGCCAGTCGGTGGTCCTGGCCGCCGGCGACACGTTCCGTGCCGCGGCGGTCGAGCAGCTCGAGCTGTGGGCCGAGCGGGCCGGCGTGGCCTTCATCAAGGGATCACCCAACGCCGACCCGGCGTCGGTGGCCTACGAGGGGGTGGCGACGGCGATTCGCGACCGTGCCGACGTGTTGATCATCGACACGGCGGGGCGCCTTCACACGCAGGATGACCTGATGGAGGAGCTGGCCAAGGTTCGCCGGGTGATCGCCAAGCAGATCCCCGAGGCCCCGCACGAGACGCTGCTCACCGTCGATGCCACCACCGGCCAGAACGGTCTGCGCCAGGCGCAGCTGTTTTCGGAGGCGATCGACGTGACCTCGCTCTGCCTGACCAAGCTGGACGGCACCGCCAAGGGCGGCATCGCTTTGGCCATCGCGCACGAGCTGGGTATCCCGGTCAAGCTGATCGGGGTCGGTGAGCAGCTCGAGGACCTGCGGCCGTTTGACGCCGCGGAGTTCGCGCGCGCTCTGGTGTCCTAGGGAAACGCCCAGGGCAACTCGGGACCGCGCAGCTCGATCGCCCGAGTAGCCTCAGGCCTAGCCATGTTCGATTCACTCGCCGACAAGCTCCAGGCCACCCTGTCCGAGGTCCGCGGTCGCGGGACCCTGACCGAGGAGGACATCAACGCCGCGATGCGCGAGATCCGTCTTGCCCTGCTCGAGGCCGACGTCAACTTCAAGGTCGTGAAGAGCTTCACCGGAGCGGTCAAGGAGCGCGCGCTCGGAGCCGACATCATCGGCCAGCTCAATCCCGGCCAGCAGGTGGTCAAGATCGTCTCTGACGAGCTGACCGAGCTCATGGGCGGCGCCGCCCGGGATCTCGCCTTCTCGCCCCGGCCCCCGACCGTGGTCCTGATGGCGGGCCTCCAGGGCTCGGGCAAGACGACGGCGACAGCCAAGCTGGCTCGCTACCTGCGCGATGAGCACTCCTCGTCGGTGGCCGTGGCCGCATGTGACGTCTACCGCCCCGCCGCCGTCGACCAGCTGGTCAAGGTCGGCGCCCAGGCCGGCGCCGCCGTATACGAGCAGGGGACCGACCGCAGCCCGGTCCAGATCGCCGGCTGGGCTCTTGACCGTGCCAAGCAGGAGGGCAAGGACGTCCTGATCATCGACACCAGCGGCCGCCTGCACGTGGACGAGGCGCTGATGGGCGAGCTCGTGGAGATCAAGAAGGCGGTCAATCCGACCGACGTGCTGCTCGTCGTCGACGCCATGACCGGCCAGGACGCGGTCAACGTGGCCGAGCAGTTCGGCGCCGCAGTCGACTTCGACGGCGTCGTCATGACCAAGCTCGACGGCGATGCCCGCGGCGGCGCCGCGCTGTCGGTCAAGGCCATCACCGGCAAGCCGATCATGTTCGCCTCCACCGGCGAGAAGCTCGATCAGTTCGAGCGCTTCCACCCCGACCGCATGGCCCAGCGCATCCTCGGCATGGGCGACGTGATGTCCCTCATCGAGAAGGCCCAGGGCAGCTATGACGAGCAGCAGACGGCCGAACTGGAGCGCAAGCTGCGCAAGTCGGAGTTCGGCCTCGACGATTTCCTGGACCAGATGAGGCAGATCCGCCGCATGGGCCCGCTGCAGTCGCTGCTGGGCATGATCCCCGGGTTGGGCAAGGAGCTGCGCAACGTCAAGCTCGACGAGCGCGAGTTCGATCGCCTGCAGGCCATCATCCTCTCCATGACCCCGGAGGAGCGGCGCCGCCCCGAACTGATCAAGGGTTCGCGACGGCTGCGCATCGCTCGGGGCTCGGGCACCAACGTTCAGGCCGTCAAGCAGCTGATCAAGCAGTTCGAGCAGATGCGCAAGGTCATGCGCCAGGTTTCCCAGGGCCGGATGCCCGACCTGGGCGCGATGATGCGTCAGGCACGCTAACCTCGCCATCTCAATGTCAGTCAGACTTCGCCTCACCCGCATCGGCGGGCACAAGAACCCGATCTGGCGCGTGGTCGTCGCGGACCAGCGCTCCAAGCGTGACGGACGCGTGATCGAGACGGTCGGGCACTACAACGCTCAGACTGAGCCCTCGACGATCGTCCTCAACGAGGAGCGCATTCGCGACTGGCTGTCTCGCGGCGCCCAGCCGAGCGAGACCGTCCGCAAGCTCCTGCGTACGCAGAACATCTCCTGAGGTCCCCGTGAAGGAGCTGCTCGAGTACCTAACCAAGGGGCTCGTCGAGCACCCCGACGAGGTCCGCGTCAGCGAGGTGGAAGAGGACGACGGCTCACTCGTCCTCGAGCTGTCGGTGGCCGACGACGACTACGGCAGCGTGATCGGGCGGGGCGGCCGCACGGCCGGCGCCCTGCGCGCGGTGATGAAGGCCGCCGCCGCCAAGGACCGGCGACGGGTGTTCGTCGACATCGTCGACGCTTGAGCGAGACCGACCACTGGCTGCAGGCGGGGCGGATCGGGCGCCCGCATGGACTGGACGGAAGCTTTCACGTATCCGACCCGGTCGCGCACCTGCTCGCGGCCGGCGACGTCGTCCAGGTGGGTGGCCGGGCGCGACGCATCACGCGACGGGCCGGATTCGAGGCGCGGCCGATCCTCCGCCTCGAGGGCTGCGAGGACCGCGGGGCCGCCGATGCCCTGCGAGGGCAGCAGCTGCTCGTTTCCCGCGATCTCGCCCCGGCCCTCGAGGAGGACGAGTGGTGGGCGACTG